>JAALOD010000007.1 GCA_013372845.1 Candidatus Udaeobacter sp. | reverse complement strand
GTCGAGACCGCCGCTACAGCATAACGAATTTATCGCGCCACACTCGGTCAAGGAGCGAGCTGATCTGGAACCGGAAAGAGCGTCAGTAATTCCGGCGACGTCGCTCGCGCATCCTGTAACTGGCCGTCAAAATACACTCGGACAATGAATCCCCCATACTGACGTCCGTCAGCTGAACGTGATTGGGTCTTTGGACGCACGTAAGTCGCTACCAGGAATTTGGGAGTTGCATCCGTCCAGTCCTCGGAAGCGTTAAGCCAACTATAACTTGTCCGCGCGTCAGTCGGCTTCATTTTGTTACCTTTCGTCCGGTCGTAGAAGGAGACGATAATCCTTGCGTGCCCATTTTGCGTACCTGGTCGTGGCTTTACCCCAACCTTCAGGGTCAGGTGACTCAGGGCGTTCGGATCGGTGATCTCGGACAGAGTTGTTTCGGTAATCGCCAAAATTGAGTTCTGCGAAACACCGATTCGCCGCAGAAGATGAGGGAAACGTGCGTCGGAACGGAGCGCACGAAATTCGGGAAGGAACGCGATCCACTGTAATACCCCAGAGTGCTCCGCAAAGGCGCGTTCGAGCCAGTGGAAAGCTTCTTCTTTATCGCCTAACGCGGTGGAAACTGCCGCGATCAATGGTGCAGAGACGTATCGCTTTTCCCTCGCTTGCAGAAGCTGCACACGAATATTTTGCGCCTCCGGTTGCCGGCCCATGCGCGCATAGGTGATGGCAAGGCCGCTACTCGGGAGATGCGTTGCCTCTTGAGCTTTGGTATAAAGCGCGATCGCTTCCGCGAAGTTGCCTTTCTCGCGATAGGCAGCGGCCAGAACCGAATCCAGATAAAAATAATTTGGATCGAGTTGGAGTGTTCGCTGGCCTTCGACAACTGCATCATCAATGCGGTCGTTAGCCAGATAGGCAGCGGTGGCAACGTAGCTTGTGATAGGTGATACCGGATCTAGTTTCTCGGCCTCGAGGATAAGTTGAAGGCCGTCTTTTAGCTCGCCGCGGAAGAGCGGGTGTAGCGCCGAGAAAAAATGAGCGGGCGCCGAGTTGGGGTCGAGCTGGAGAGCGCGCTTTAACTCTTCATCCGCGCCGGTCAGGTCCCAATCGAGGACACGTTTCGCTTCGCTAAGATAGCAATGCGCTTCAGCATCTTTCTCGTCGAGCGCGATCGCTTTCAAGGCTGCTTCTTTGGATGCCGGGTAAGCTTCGAGCGGTTTTACATAGACGTCGGCCAGAAAATACCAAACCTTCGCGATCCCGGTCCAGGCACGCGCAAATGTCGGATCTTTCTCGAGAGCGCGCTGAAAGAAATTGAGAGCCCTTCGCAAATCCGCTTCGCTGCTCTTGTTAGAGAAAAAGAGACCTTGTAGATAAAGTTCGTATAGCTCCGTGTTACGTTGTTCACGGGCGGGAAGGGAAACGGCCAGCTTGATCTTAAGTGCTTCAACAATGGAGCGAGTTATTTCATCCTGCAGCCCAAAGACGCCCTGTAAATCGCGATCGTAGGTTTCCGACCAAATATGGAAGCCGCTACGCGTGTCAGTTAATTGTGCAGCAATTCGAAGGCGATTACCCTCGCGTCGCAGGCTTCCTTCAACCACGTTCGCGACGTTTAGCTTTTTTCCGACCTCACCGACGCTCGCCCGCTTTCCCTTGAATGAAAATGACGAGGCACGACCAACGACATGCAGCCCCTCAATCTTCGCCAGTGCGTAAAGAATTTCCTCGCTTATGCCGTCGCAGAAATATTCCTGATCTTTTGCCTGGCTAAGATCGAGGAATGGCAGAACCGCGATACTTTTTTCGGGGGGATTGAACTGCGACGATCGGAAGAGTTCGCCGCGAAACAACCAAATCGCAACCGCGCCCACAAGGAGACAGGCAGCGCCCGTTGCCACCAACTTCCGATTCCGACGTACCCATTTCCTTCCGCGTGTGAAGAGGCCAGTCCGCCGGGCCCGAATTGGTTCATGCTTGAGCCACCGTTCAAGATCTTCGGCGACGACCAGGGCCGAAGAATAACGGCGCTGCGGATCTTTCTCCAGGCACTTGAGGCAGATTGTTGAGAGGTCGCGATCTATTTTCGGATTTAAGTGGCGCGGCTGCCGCGGCTCAGTGTCCAAAACCAGTCGGACCGTTTCATAGGTTGTTCCGCCAGCAAAAGGCGGATGGCCAGTGAGCAGTTGGTAAAGCACTGCGCCCAGTCCGTAGATATCCGTGGCGCTCGTGACGCCCGCGTTGTTACCGACAGCCTGTTCGGGCGCCATATAACTTGGTGTGCCCAAAACTTCCATCGTCTGCGTAACAGTGCTCTCCGTTTCCGCCAGCCGCGCCAGACCAAAATCGGTGAGATGCGGTTCGCCTTTTGCGTCAAGCAGGATGTTTCCGGGTTTGATGTCTCGATGGAGGATGCCGTGTTCATGCGCATAGTGAACTGTGCGGGCCAGCTTGGCGATCAGTTCCGCTGCGTGACGGATCGGCATCGGTTCGCGCTTCGTGACGGCATCGAGTTGGCCGCCCTCCACCAGTCCCATGCTAAAGTAACAGGCGCCGTCGCCCTCTCCGACTTCGTAAATCGGGACGATGCACGGATGGTTCAGGCCGGCGGCGGCTTCTGCTTCGAGACGAAAGCGCTTCACGTGTGCTTCTGTCGCCCAGTGAGCGAGACCAATCACTTTGAGGGCCACAATCCGGTTCAGACTTTTTTGGTGGGCGCGATAAACTACGCCCTGGCCACCGCGTCCGATTTCTTCCAGCAATTCGTAATCGCCTAAATCTTTCGACATTCGCGTACCCGTCGGCTCAAACGCCTCGTCATCTTTGTTGTCGAGTAAGCCGAGACCACTCCGAAACAGGCACACGCTGCAAAGTCCCTCCGGCGCATCCGCGAACACCGTGGCCCCGCATTCTGCGCAAACTTTGCTGGCAATTGTCATCCTGTTTTCCGGCCGATTTATCGTCTCTACCGGTACTGCCCGAAATTCTTTCACAGGTTACGTTTGCAATACGGCGATGAAATGTCGCAGCTCATCCTCGACGTCGGCGGGCACCGCGACCGTGTGGGCAATCTCTTCCTGTAATAACTGCCGATAGCGATGGCGCAACCGGTGAAAGGCTTGCTTCACGGCGTTTTCGGTCATTCGCATTTCGGCGGCAATTGTGGCCTGCGAAGGCTGGCCGGATTGCCGGGTGAGTAATTCTTTCAAGCGATCGAATAACGGCAGTTTGCCAGCGGCTTCATATTCGGCTCTGAGCCGGGCGAGGACTTGCTCCAATAATGTTAATGCCCAACGACGCTCGTAAATGCGATCCGCGCTCAATTTGTGGGCCGGCTCCTGGTCGGCGCGCTCGCGCGCGAGCAAATCCTCCAGCGAAACCAGAGGCCGGCCTTCCCCGCGTTTGGTGGTCATTTCGCGATGCCGCGCCTTGGACAGAAAATTCTTGATCGACGCCAGTAGATAAGAACGCAAACGTCCTCTTTCCTGCCTCACCGTTTCGAGGTCCCTCCGTTCGAGCAATCGTGCAAAGAAAGCTTGAGTGAGATCCTGCGCTTCTTCCGGCTTATAGCCTTCGCGCCTAACGAAGCCGTAAAGTGGCCACCAATAGGTTCGGCAAAGCTTTTCGAGCGCCGCCTTAGCCACCGCTGATTCGCCCTGCGCTGCCAGCACCACGCTCCAATGCGTCGTGGTAAATGCAGCCGCACCGTTTTGAGTGCTTTGACCAGTCGCCCTCCCCGGTGCTCCGTTAGCTACCGCAGGCACGATACGATATAAGTAAAAAGTCGTACGGAAATCAAGGCTTAACCGAACCACCGATCAACCGGCACTCACTTTGGCGCCAGCGAAGCGACGACTTTTTTGAAGCGTGGGTCGCCTCGCAACGGGTCCCAAAACGGCAAGAGTTTCAATTGACCGTAGCTGATTGAGCTGGGGCGATTAGTCACAATCTCAAGCTGCTCAAAGGCGAGATCCTTTTCGTCAACCCACGCGGCAATCGTCGCCAGATACTTGACTAGTTCAGCGCCACCAACTGCATCCTTTGTTAAGGGGAGGAACTCAACTGCCTGCGAGCCTTCGCGAACAGCCTCACTTTTTCGGCCAAGACCAGCGTCAATCAAACCAAGCACGCAAAGTGCGGGACCGTAATTTGGTTGGGCATCGATGATTTTCTGCTGCTCCAGTCGTGCGGCACTAAACGCCGACCGCGCCTTGGCTTCGTCGTTCGTCATCCGACCGATAACACCTTCTGCGAAATGACGATCGAAAACGACATTTTCGTTAGCCAGCGTAATCGGATTCTCGCCTGTCGCGATTAAGGCATCATTCGCACCACCGGCATCACGCTCGGCGAGTGCGCAAAAGAGCCAGTAATTAGCGATGGTTTGTGTCGCGCTCGAATTCGTCGCTCTGATTTCGTCGATCAAGCGATGTAAAGGCCGGGTATCGGCTTTCCAATCAAGTTCGACGAATGCGCGCGCTGCTTTTATCTCGAGATTGTTCGGTTCAATGGTCAATACGCGGTCTAACAAAGACTCGGTTTCTGCATAGCGCCGGAGAAGCTGGTAACTCAGCGCAAGCTGCTCCAGCGTAAAAACATTGCGTGGATCCAGATCAGCTGCTCGTTCGAGATTTCGTATGGCGTCCTCCCAGCGCCCTTGACGCCTCTGGATGTAGCCCTCCAGCTCGAAAACGCGGGGATCATTTGGAAGGGCCCGGGCAGCGACTTCCAGTTCGGCCAGAGCGTCGCTGTAATTCAGATATCCGCGATAAAGATTTTCTGCGCGTGCGAGATGGGTTTCTCCGGCATCGGGAAAAAGCCGAGACGCCGCCTCGATTGCCGCTTCGGCCATCGCCAGACGCGCGCGAGTACGGTCGTGACCAAGAAAGTAAAGAAGGTCGTGAGAATATGCGAGCTGACAGTAAGCCTGGAAGAACGTCGGGTCATGCCCGACGGCCTGATTCAGCAGATCGACTGCCTGCAGCAAGTTCGCGTCTCCGGTGGCGCTAAAAATCGGTGCCGAAAGAAGAATCCTGGCCTGCGCGTAGAGCTCAAAGGCAGTCAAATCGGCAGTTGGCTTGCGCTCGATGTCCTGTTTCTCAGCAGTTGAAATTTTGGCGTGCAGTTGCTGGGCAACTTCTTGCGCAATCTCGCTCGGAATCGCGAATGCCTCGTTGAGGGCTCGCTCGTATTCGTCCGCCCACACCCCGACGTCCGTGCGAGTGTCCACCAACTGCGCGTTTACCCGCACCCAGCCACTAGAACGTCGCGCGGTTCCTTCCACCACATGTGAAACGCCAAGCGCGCGCCCGATCTGACGCAAATCCCGTTTTCCGCGATATCCCATGACACTGGTCCGACTGATCACCTTTAGATCGGCGATTTTCGCCAGCTTGGTCAAAATGTCGTCCTGGACGCCGTCCGCAAAAAACGCGTCCTCCTTATTGTCGCTGAGATTTTCAAACGGAAGCACGGCGATTCCTGCGGGAATCCTGCGAATTGATTCACGTTGCCACATCATCACCCCTAAACCAGCTGCGAGTGCGACCGACAACATGATCAGGGCGGCGATCGTCGGATTACGTTGCATCCATTTTCGCGAATGCGTGAAAAATCCGCTGCGTTTTGCGAGGATTGGCTCGTGATATAGCCAACGTTCCAGGTCTTCAGCCAGCTCCAGTGCCGATGAGTAACGATATCTGGGATTTTTCTCGAGGCACTTCAGGCAAACCGCGGAAAGGTCGCGATCGATTTTTCGGTTCCACGAACGCGGTTGTCGCGGCTCCGAATCCAGTAGCAAGTGGATCGTTTCGTAGGTTGTTCGTCCGGCAAAAGGCGGATGGCCGGTGAGCAGTTCGTAAAGAACTGCGCCTAGTCCATAAACATCTGTCGCTCTGCTGACGCCCGCGTTGTTACCCACCGCTTGTTCAGGAGCCATGTAACTGGGTGTGCCCATTACTTCCAGTGATCCCGTGACCGTGCTCCCATGTTCGACTAATCGGGCCAGGCCAAAATCGGTAAGGTGCGGTTCGCCGTCTGTGTCCAACAGAATATTTCCTGGCTTGATGTCGCGATGCAGAATGCCGTGTTCATGTGCGTAGTGCACGGTGCGGGCGACTTTCGCGATGAGCTCTGCTGCCCGGCGGGCTGATACCAGCCCGCGACTGACTACTTCGTCGAGCCGATCTCCTTCAACGAACCGCATGCTGAAGTAGTTCGTACCATCGCGCTCGCCAACTTCGTAGATGGGAACAATCCCTGGATGATTGAGCTTCGCCGCTGCTTCCGCTTCCCGGCGAAGACGTTTCAGGTGCGCGTTAGTGGCGAACTGACCAACACCAATGATCTTTACCGCGACTGTCCGGCTAAGACTCCTCTGCCAGGCGCGGAATACCACACCTTGACCGCCGCGACCGATTTCCTCCAGCAATTCGTAATCGCCGAATTCTCTGGGCATCTCCTCTGAGGGGAGTTCTTTTTCACCACGAGACTCGGCATTCGCGTCCACGCTGCGATTAAAGTTAAAGAGTCGCCCCAATCTCAAGCCCCGCAACTCGTTCTCAAGGAGAGACGGCTTGGGTAGCCGGCCACCTATTACTTGTGAAATTTTGCCGTTTACGAATCAGCTTTCGAGCGTTTCAATTACGGCGTGACCGAAAAGAAGAAGATTTTTGGAACAGATGGCGTACGCGGTGTGGCGAATGTTGAACCTGTCACGGCGGAGACCGCGCTAAAATTGGGGCGCGCAGCCGCGTATGTTTTTACGCAGCAAAATCCGCGCAAGACTCCAGCAGGTGCGCGGCCCAAGATCGTGCTTGGCAAAGACACGCGGCTTTCCGGTTACATGCTCGAAAACGCGCTGGTCGCCGGGATCACTTCACTCGGAGTCGATGTCCTTGTCATTGGACCGCTGCCAACGCCCGGTGTGGCTTACATCACGCGATCGCTGCGCGCCGACGCCGGCATCGTCCTTTCGGCTTCGCATAATCCTTATCAAGACAACGGCATCAAATTTTTCCGGCACGACGGTTACAAGCTGGATGATCAGATTGAGGACAGAATTGAGCAGCTCGTTTTCAGCGGCGAGATCGATTCCATTCGGCCAACGGCCAGCAAGATCGGACGCGCCACGCGCATCGATGATGCGCTTGGTCGCTACGTCGAATTCGCCAAGGCAAGTTTTCCACGTGGAATGTCGCTTGAGGAAATGCGAGTGGCTGTGGACGTCGCAAATGGCGCCGCTTACAAATCGACACCGTGCGTTTTGCGCGAACTTGGCGCGGACGTGGCCGTGGCGCACAACCAACCAAACGGTATTAATATCAACGACGGCTGCGGCAGTATTCATCCGGAGGAAATCCAACGCATCGTGAAGATGAGCGGCGCGGACGTTGGTATTACGCATGACGGCGATGCCGATCGCGTCCTGTTGTGTGACGAAAATGGCGATATTGTTGACGGCGACGAGATCCTGGCCATTGCGGCCCTGGATCTCCTAAATGCTGGGCGGCTGGAGCAAAACACGGTCGTTGCCACCGTCATGAGCAATTTTGGCCTGGATGAGACACTTGCCGCCAAGGGCGGAAAAGTAGTGCGGACGAAAGTCGGCGATCGCTATGTGATTGAAGAGATGACGAAGAAAAAACTCAATCTCGGTGGCGAACAAAGCGGACACGTCATCTTCCGCGATTTCACCACCACCGGCGACGGCATCATCAGTGCGCTCCAGATTCTGTGCATCATGCACAAGAGCGGCCAACCGTTAAGTAAATTGAAGGCGTGTTTGGAAAAATACCCGCAGGCTCAACGGAATTTGATCGTGAAAGAAAAGCGTCCTCTGGCCGAGTTGAACACGGTGATGAAGCTGGTAAGCGAAGCTGAGAAAGAGCTCTCGGGCAAAGGTCGCGTGCTCCTGCGTTATTCAGGTACCGAGCCAAAAATTCGTTTGCTCATTGAAGGTCGCGAGCTCGATAAGATCGACAAACAAGCGGACCGAATCGCCGATGCGATACAAAGCGCGATAGGAGCATAGGACTTATACGACATGTGACCTTGTCCCGAGTAATTGAAGCGCTTCTGTTTAGCGCGCAGAAACCGCTTTCAGTCCGTGAACTGACGGAAGCTATCGGGGGCTGGCGCCGAGGATGAATTTTCGCCTAACGAGTTTGCGCGGATACGCGAGGCAGAGGTTGCCGCCGCACTGGAGCAACTGAAAATCGAGTATATCGAACAACAGCGGGCATTTCAGCTTAGCGAAAAGGCGGAGGGCTGGCAGCTGGCTACCGACCCGAAATACGCCCAGTGGGTGCGCCAGCTTTTTCCGGCGCCGAAACCCGCTCGGCTGAGCGCACCTGCGCTCGAGACGCTCGCGATCATTGCCTATCGCCAGCCTATCACGCGCGCAGATGTCGAAGCAGTTCGCGGCGTGAACATCGACGGTGTGCTGCAAACATTAATGGAGCGTGGGCTGGTTAAAATCGCTGGGCGCGCTGAAATCCCGGACGTCCGCTCTTTACGAAACTACGCAATTTTTCTGGATCATTTTGGACTTCGGAATCTGGACGAATTGCCGAATGTGGAAGAGTTGCGTACCGCCATTTGCCGAAGGCCCGGGGTCAACGTCGGAATCTTCTGCCTCAACTCCAGCGGAACGGAAACTCTGGGTAGCGTGCGCACGTTACTTTCTGGAGAGCACAGGCTGCCAGCCTGTCCTTTCGAGCGTGGCGAAAGCTTATCGAACGTTCATCGCGGGGTTGTTGCAATGTGGGAGTCGTTGGCAGCTGCCTAACGACAACAGGCTGGCAGCCTGTGCTCTCCAGAAGAAAACCAGTCCGCAACGCGATCCCGGTGCCGGGCGCCAATTGTTTATCGCGCTTTTGATCTACATCCCACTATCGACTTCTGCACAACCGACATCGTGCGCTGATTGCGCGCGCGCCGCGAAATATTCCGAGAGCAAACGCGGTGTTTCCATGCTGGTCACGCAAAATGGCCGAACAATTTTTGAGCATTACGCCAATGGCGGATCGGCGCGCGGAAGGTGGCCGATCTTCAGTGGAACAAAAAGCTTCTGGGGAATCGCCGCGCTCGCTGCGGCGCGCGACGGCTTGTTCAAGCTCGACGATCCCGTTTCCGACACGATTACGGAATGGAAGAGCGACCCGCGCAAATCGCAGATTACCATCCGGCAGTTACTTAACCAGACCGACGGCATTGAAGGCGCTTCACGTCTTCAACGCGCTTCGATCCGCGACCGCAATGTCATGGCAATTCGACTGCAGGATGTGGCTGAGCCGGGCGCGGCGTTCATTTATGGCCCTAGTCATCTACAAATCTTTTCCGAGCTGCTGCGACGAAAACTAAGAGGGCGCGACGTCATCAGCTACTTCGAAGGACGTGTGTCCAACCGGCTTGGGCTGGGCCGGCTCAATTACAAAAAAGACGCTCGCGGCAATCCGCTGCCGGCGACGGGATTTGAGCTCACTGCCCGCGAATGGGCGCGACTGGGCGAGCTCGTTCTCGGGCAAGGTAGTTATCACGGGCGACAAATTGTTCCGGCAGCTATTTTGCGAGAGGCATTTGCTGGTTCGCAGGCAAACCCGTCGTACGGCCTCACATTCTGGTTAAACGAGCAAGCGTCGAACGGGCGCGAGGCAGACATGGAACGAATGCTCGACTTGCCATGGCAGAACGCACAATGGAGCAATGTTTGTATTTGCAGGGATGCACCTGCAGACATGGTAGTGGCACTTGGCTCCGGCTATCAACGGCTGTTCGTTATTCCGTCGCTAGAGGCCATCATCGTGCGGCAAGGATCAAGCGCGAAATTTTCTGATGCGCATTTCCTGCGGCTAATTTTGGGCCTCTAGGGGACGCCGTTGGCGTTCAACGGAGCGAAACGTTCCCGCGATGGGAGTTGACTTGCCTGTGCAATTACTGAACCATCGCACTTATGAAGACACTCACGTCGAGATGCGCCGGGTTGATCATCGCGCTAGTGGCGCTGCACGGGCTGACTGGTTGCAGCACTTATAACCGGCTCGTCGCGCTCGAGCAGAATGTGAATAAGAAATGGGCCGATGTGCAGTCAGTCTATCAGCGACGCGCCGATTTGATTCCGAACCTGGTCAGTACGGTGCAGGGCGCGGCCAATTTCGAAAAATCGACGCTAACTGAGGTGACAAATGCACGCGCCAGTGTCGGCCGCGTCCAGCTCGATCCAAATAAGGCGCCGACGGACGCGAAGCAGCTGGAAGAATTCCAACAGGCGCAGGGGCAATTGAGCAATGCGCTCTCACGGTTGCTGGTAGTGAGCGAAAATTATCCGCAACTCCGCGCGACGCAAGGTTTCAGAATTGCAGGCGCAGCTCGAGGGAACGGAGAATCGCATTTCGGTAGGCGAAATAATTTCAACAGCGCGGCAGCGCATGCAACACCGCGCTCAGCACATTCCCCACGAACATGCTGAACAAGATGTTTGGATTTCAACCGAAACCGTTCTTCACCGCGCAAGCCGGAGCGGAGAAAGCGCCGCCTGTGCAATTTAATTTTGGCCCCGCGCCGACGCCGGGCGCGAATTTGAATCAGGGTCCGGCGCCTACGCCAGCGACTGCTGCGTCGCCATAAGGTGATTCTCAATCTTGCGGTAGCAGCGGGCGGGCGGCCCGCGATCCGGCGGCCGACACGGCTGCCACTACAAATCTTGCGCGCTAAACAAGTCGGTCTGTTGGTCGCAGCATTCTTTGCATTGCTGGCGACAAAGTCCCATGCCGCGGAAGTCATTCCGCCGAAACCGGATCGGTATTTCAACGATTACGCTGGCGTCATCTCCAAATCCGCAGCGCTGCGTTTCAACGAAGAGCTTGCCCGATTTGAGCGCGAAACGTCCGACCAGGTTGTAGTCGCGATCTTTCCAAAGATGCAGAGCGATTCCGATATCGCAGATTACACACAGCGTGTGGCCCAGGCATGGGGCGTTGGCCAAAAGGAACGTCGCAATGGCGTCGTCCTTTTCGTGTTCGTTCAAGATCGCAAAATGTTTATCCAGGTCGGTTACGGCTTGGAAGGCGCGCTACCCGACATAACTGCTTTCGATATCACCGAATACAAGATCAAGCCACATTTTCGCAACGGCGATTACGAAGGCGGGATCGCGGTCGGAATCGATTCAATCTTCCAGGCGATTCGCGGCGAGTACAAGGGATCGGGAAAGACTGTTGCGGAGAGGCATCGTGGCGGCGGCGCTCCAAGCTTCTTGTTCTTCGTTATTTTTCTCATCGCACTGATCGTGATTTCCAGAGTGCTACGGCGACTTGGCGGTTACGGTTACTCATCGGGCCGAGACGGCCCTATCTTTTTCCCCGCAGGCGGAGGTGGCGGCGGCTGGTCATCTGGCGGTGGAGGTGGCTTCAGCGGAGGTGGCGGGAGTTTTGGTGGCGGCGGCGCAGGATCGAGTTGGTAACGGATGCGAACGAAAGAATTTCTCAGCAAGCTGGATCATGACCGGATCATCGAAGCGATTCGTGGAGCTGAATCGAAAACCTCCGGCGAAATTCGCGTTTATATTCAGCGCGGCAAATTCGAAACCGATCCGGTGGTGCTTGCGCAGAAGAAATTTCAGCGTCTCGGAATGTACAAGACTCGCGAGCGCAACGCCGTCCTTATTTTCGTAGCGCCGAGGGCCCACAAATTCGCCGTTGTCGGCGACCAAGCGATTCATGAAAAATGCGGCGAACAATTCTGGCAACACGTTGTGGATGGAATGCGGGTTCATTTTCAGAATGAAAAATTCAGCCACGCGCTCACCGAAGCGGTTAATGAAGTCGGCAAGGTGCTGGCGACGCATTTTCCGAGAACTTCGGCAAACGCGAATGAGTTGCCGGACGAGATCATCGAAGGGTAGGAGCACAGGCGTCTTGCCCGTGCGGCAACCGGGCGTCTCGCTTGGTTGCTGCTTTAAACGGCCGGCAGGATGCCCGCCAGCCCCCGACAGGCAAAGATGCCCTGTGCTATGTTTCGGCGCTTGCAAAATCGCGGATTTTGCGTTTATTCCACGCTCCGCAGCGAGTTTTGTAATTGCGCCGTTGGTCCCTGGGTTCCGTCGCTGGACGTGAAACCGCACTCGCCAGGGGGAACCCGGCGATCCGAAAGGAAGAAGTAAGAACGCAGAAGGACGAAGTGCCGCGAGGCCTCAGTCATTTCTTAATTCGTAATTCTTCCTTCATCCTTAGAACATATGCCAATCCGTTACGGTCGTTTTGAAATGCCGAAAACTCTCGCTAAAGACGAGAACACAGCCACTGATACTTACGCCAAATTCACCGCCGAGCCGTTTGAGGCCGGCTATGGGCACACCGTAGGGAATTCCCTCCGGCGCGTCCTGCTTTCCTCTCTGGAAGGCGCTGCCATCACTGCGGCAAAAATCACGGGCGCGCAGCATGAGTTCGCCACGCTTCCGGGCGTGGTCGAGGACGTGACCGACATCGTTCTCAACCTCAAGAAAGTGAAATTCAAAGCCGACGATCACGAGCCAAGAAAGCTTTCCCTTATTGTGAACAAGGAGGGCGAAGTCACCGCCGGCGATATTCAAGTGGTGCAAGGCTACGAGGTACTTAATCCCAAACAGATCATCTGCACTCTGGACCGGAAACACAAATTCGACGCCGAGCTCGATGTGCGTGTCGGTCGCGGTTTTGCTAACGCCGAGGAAAACAAGCGTCCCGACCAGGCGATCGGTCTCATCCCGATCGATTCGATCTTTTCCCCGGTCACGCGCGTCAAGTATGCGGTCGAAAACACCCGTGTCGGTCAGCGCACTGATTACGACAAGCTCATTCTTGAAATTTGGACCGACGGCCGCTTGACGCCGGACGATGCGTTGCTCCAGGCCTCGGCCATTTTGCGGCATCACCTCGACGTGTTCGTAAACTTTAACGAAGAGGTAATCGAGTTTGACCAGACACCTGCTGGTGTGAGCGAAGAAAACCTGAAGCTCAAGAAACTGCTCAACATGAGCGTCAACGAAATCGAGCTCAGCGTGCGCGCGGCGAATTGCTTGAATAATGCGAACATCACTAGCGTGGGTCAGCTTGCCCAAAAGACGGAAGCCGAGATGCTGAAGTACCGTAATTTCGGGAAGAAATCGTTGAACGAAATTAAGGACAAGCTACAACAGCTTGGCTTGAGCCTGGGCATGAAATTCGAGCCCGGCCTTCTGGATGCTCCGGTGAGCGGCGATGGCGCCGGCCCGAGCGGAGCAACTGGCGAAGAGTAAGTGTCGGCCCTAGAATCACATTCTCTGCGTCATGAGACACCAAAAAAAGACGATCAAGCTGGGCCGCACGGCTGAGCACCGCAAAGCGCTGCTGGCTAATCAGGTTTGTTCCTTGATTGAACATCAACGTATCAAGACCACCCTGGCGAAGGCCAAGGCAGTTCGTCCCCTCGCCGAACGCATGGTCACACTCGGAAAAAACGGCTCGATTCACGCTCGTCGCACCGCCCTAGCCACCCTGCGCCAGAAGGGTGCGGTGAAGAAATTGTTCGATGACATCGCGCCAAGATCGGCGGAGCGCAATGGTGGATATACGCGCATCGTGAAACTCGGCCAACGCAAGAGTGATTCCGCTCGTATGGCATTCATCGAGTGGGTTGACATGGCAGAAGTGGTCGAGAAAAAGCCGGCGGAAGAGAAAAAAGCGAAGCGGAAAGAAGCTGAAGCTAAGCCAACCAAAGCAGAATCAGAAACGGTGACGCCGAAAGAAGAGGAGCCGGCTGCCAAGGAAGAGAAACCTGCCGAAGCGCCGGCCCCGGCGGAAGAACCGCAACCGAAGAAGCGACGCTGGTTCGGTCGAAAGTCGAGCGAGCAGGAGTAAGTTCTGGACCGATTGCCTAACGGCACGACGCAACTCCGTCATCCCGAGCTTGCGCAGACGGCGAGGGACCTCGCAAACGCGCACTGAGCATACAAGGCCAGGCAAGAGATTCCTCGACGCGGCTACGCTTCTCTCGGAATGACAATGGGTTCATTAAAAGTATAGACTTGGCAGCTGTGCTTTCCGAGCGAATTTGATCGCAACCGATGAAGCCGAATTCCTATCTGTTCATCGTCATTTTCATTGGCGTAGCGCTGGTTTTTCCATTGATCCCGCTCGCCCTCGCCTGGCTGTGGCGGCGAATTTTTCAACCGCCGAAGCCAGGCCCGCAGAAAAACGCGATCTACGAATGCGGCGTCGAATCGCTTGGTGAGGCCCAAATCCAGTTCCGCTCACAGTACTATTTGTACGCGATCATGTTTCTCATATTTGACGTGGAAGCGATTTTTCTGGTCCCATTCGCAGTAGCTTTCACTGGTTTGCCTGTCGGCGCGTTCATCGCGATATTGGTTTTCCTGTTACTCCTGATTGAAGGGCTCGTTTGGGCTTGGAGTAAAGGGTGTTTGCAATGGGAACGATGAGGCGTTGAACGACCAAGGCGTTAGAGCGGAGCAATGAGCGAAGGAATCGACGAGGTCTTGCGCAGCAAACTGCAGCAACAAGGGGTTTGGGTAAGTTCGATGCAGGAGCTTTACAACTGGGGACGCAAGAATTCGATCTGGCCGCTCCAGTTCGGACTCGCGTGTTGCGCGATTGAGATGATCGCGACAGCGGCGTCGCGTTACGATATCGCGCGTTTCGGCGGAGAAGTTTTTCGGCCATCGCCTCGTCAGGCCGACCTGATGATTGTCGCAGGCACCGTGACCAAGAAAATGGCGCCACAGATCGTGCGTCTTTACAATCAAATGGCCGATCCGAAATACGTAATCGCAATGGGCGCGTGCGCCATTTCTGGCGGCCCGTTCAAGCAAGGCTACAATGTCCTCAAGGGAATCGACCGTTACATTCCGGTCGATGTTTATATTCCCGGTTGTCCGCCGCGTCCGGAAGCACTCTTGCACGCATTCATGGAATTACAGCGCAAGATCGACGAGCAAAAGTTGAGCGGTGCGAACAAGGCGGCTCATCTCGATTCAGAGCAACCAAGCGAATTCCCCGTGCCCGCATTTGGAAAGCACGATCTCGAGCCACCGGCGAACCCCGACGTTTTTCACCCGCCAAAACTCGAGCGCGTCTGACCGTGGAGTCGTTAGAGGAAATCAAAGCGCGTATCGAGGCCGCGGTGCCCGGAGCGAAGATCGATATCGTTACCAACGGCGGTCCATCACAGCAGCATTCGCTCAGGGTCGACAATGAACACGCGTGCGATGTGGCGAAGTGGCTGCGTGACGACCCAGCGCTGCGCTTGGATTTTTGCTCCAATGTGACTGGCGTCGATTGGCTGGATCGCACCGTAAAGAAAACGGTAAAGGTGAAAAAAGTCGTCGATGGCGAGGAAAAGGAAGTCAATGAAACGACCGAGGAAAAAATTCCCGGCCACATCGAAGCCGTTTACCACCTTTACTCGATGACCCACAAACATGGACCGGTTATCATTCGAATCCGGACATCAGACCGTGTAGAGAATGCTTGCCTGCCTTCACTCACGCCGATCTGGCGAAGCGCAGAGTTTCAGGAACGCGAGATTTTTGATCTTTACGGAGTCAAATTCGACGGCCATCCCGACTTGCGCCGGATCTTGATGTGGGACGAGTTCGAGGATTATCCGATGCGCAAAGATTATCGGGAACCGGACGATTACGAATACGAACCGACACCGCACGATGATGTGCTGGAGAGAGCGAAGCCATATTACACACCGCGACCGCAAATCGACGGCGCCGAAAGCATCGTTGAAGGATCGAAGCCGACATGAGCGCCACCGTTGAAACACTCGAAGCAATGGAGCGACCGCCCGTCAGTATGGGCTCGCGACTCGAGGGCGAGTTACTCGAAGTTTCGATGGGGCCGCAACATCCGTCCACCCACGGCGTTTTCCGCATGAACGTTGCGCTCGAAGGCGAGGTCGTGCGCAAGCTCAAGCCGGTGTTCGGATATCTGCATCGCAATCATGAAAAAATTGGCGAGAACGTGAGCTATCTCGGCTCAATGCCGTACACCGATCGCCTCGATTACTTTTGCTCGATGACCAATAACTGGGCGTATGCGCTCAGCGTGGAAAAATTGGCCGGCATCGAAGTTCCAGAACGCGCCGAATATCTTCGTGTTATTCTTGCAGAGCTGACGCGGCTCCAGAATCACGCGTCGCTTCTGGGGTTTTTGCTTAACGATATGGGGGCCTGGGGGACGCCGCTCATGTACGCGTTCCGCGAGCGTGAAAAAATTCTCGATCTGTTCGAATCGCTTTCGGGCTCGCGCATGATGTGCGACTACATGCGATTCGGTGGGTGCCGCGTCGATGCCAGTCGCGAATGGCTCGCCTACGCGAAGAAAATTGTCGACCGTTTCCCGCGGTTCGTTGACGAGCTGGAACAATTGATCGTCGGCAATGAAGTTGTAATCGCGCGAACGCAGAACGTTGGAAACGTCTCGCCGGAGCTCGCGGTTAGTGCCGGTATTACCGGTCCGATGCTTCGCGCCTGCGGCGTCAATTATGATGTGCGAAAAGTGGACGGCTACGGATTCTATCCACGCTTCAAATTCCGGATTCCGCTGGGCGAACACGGGGACACTTACGATCGGCTAATGATGCGCGTGTTGGAGATGGGCGAGAGCGTCGGAATTTTGAAGCAGGCCTTCGAACAAATTCCTGCCGGCCCGATCATCAACCCGAAGGTGAAAATCCGCGCCTTTCGTCCGCCGGTTGGCGAAGCTTATGGGCGCATTGAAGCGCCGAAAGGTGAGCTCGGTTTCTATTTGATCAGTGACGGCGGAACGAACCCATATCGGTACCGTGTGCGTCCGCCGAGTTTTATCAATCTGACGATTTTAGAAGATATGTGCCTTGGCCACACCGTTGCCGATGTGATGGTAATTCTCGGCAGCATCGATATTGTCATGGGAGAAGTGGATCGCTGACACGAAGGTCACGAGTTAAAAAGTTAAGAGAGTTACAATGTTACAACGGAAGTTGATAGTGGGCGCAAACCACCTTTGTAACTTTTTAACTTTGTAACGCTTCTAACTTTGACGAAGTCATGATCGGCACAGGCATACTCAAAGGAATGGCGGTTACGGCGCGCAACTTTGTCGGGAGTTATTTCGACAAGGAACGGCTGATCACGGTGCAGTACCCGGAGGAGCGGAATCCGTTGCCGGAGAACTACCGCAATTTTCCGTTCCTCGTTTATGACGGGGACGATCCGCAAGCGGGGTTACGGTGTGTGGCGTGCAAGATTTGCGAGAAGGAATGTCCGCCGCAATGCATTTACATCGTTAAGAGCGAAGACAAGAAGCCCGATTACATGGGTAAACCTCAATTTTACCCGAAAATCTTCGACATCGATGTCTCGGTTTGCATGAGCTGCCAGATTTGCGTCGAAGTTTGCCCGTTTGAGGCGATAAAGATGGACAAAGAGTTCGAGCTTAGCCGTCGCGAACGCTTCGATGCGTTGTTGATGCGCAAGGATGATCTGGCGAAGTCTAACGACTATTATCGCCGGATCTCGCCAACCGATGCGGCTCAAGTCGATGCAAAACTCGCCGCTGCGGCTGAGGCCGCTGCAAAAAGGAAAGCGGCGGCGCCTGCAGCATCGAAACCTGCTACACCGGCCGCGTCGCCCGCCCCAACTCGCGCTTCATCGTAGCCGGGAATTATCAACGCTGAGCAGGAATTACTTTGGTAAAGGCGGCGCTTTCAAAGATTTGTTTTGACGTCTAACAAATAACACGGCAAAAGCGCAACCAAACAGAGGAATGAGAAAGATGGAAAAGACATTTCTATTTTCGGATGTGTTTGTCGTAATCTTATCGCTGGGCCTGGTGTCCGGCTGCCAGAGCACTGTCGTCGGTCCCAGTACGGCATCTCAGAAGGAAAACCTGCTGTTGCGCTCCGGATTCAGGACAAAGACCGTGACCACGCCCAAACAGCAGCAACGAGTTAGCGCACTGCCAGCCGGCAAGGTTTCCACCGTTGGATACAAGGGAAAATTGTATTACGTATATCCGACTGCGACCAAGGACCGGATCCTGGTTGGCAACCAAGCCGAATACAACGCCTACAAACAGTCACTTGTGGCATATGGACTAACAACAAGTCCCGATTTTGTGGAGGAAACGCACGGACCCCATCGCATTCTGATTCAGCAATTCGATGGGTTCGGCTCCCTCGGTGATTGATCGGCAATTTCTCCCGGAGGTTTCTGTCGCCGCTAGCCTGGCGATGACTGCGCACGTCGCCGCGTTGGAACCTCGGTGCCACTTGCATCGGTAATCGAAAATTTACAATCCGAAATCGGATTGCCGGGGTGGCGAAATTGGCAGACGCGCCAGACTTAGGATTGCGAAATCATCGATTTCAGAGCGTCGCTTTTCGTTTCAAAAAAACAATCTATTTACGAGGCGAAAATGCATTTTTGCTCGGAAGTCTTTTCCGATCGTGAATAGTGCATAGAGTGCGCCTCGTTCTCGCAGAAATTCTAGCACAGCGACGCGCCAGACTTCGCTTCGTGCGAGTCTCGATTTTTCGACTGTTGCCGCCAAAAATGCGCAATCGGACGCGGTTTACCGCAGGGACAAAAGCACAAAGTGGTGATCTGACGTACATCAATCCCGTCACCCAAACCCCGAAAAGGAGATGAGTAAAGGCCGCCAGCTTTGTAAAAAATCTTGACAAATTTCCACGATTTTCTTAAGAGTTTTTTGATTACGTCCCCCGACGGATCAACGCATCTTCGGCCGAGCTGGGAAGCCTGAGCTCGCTGAACTTTCGCTGGGACCGCCGCGTGACGCGATCTCCAAGTCCAAGTGGAACTCCGAGGCAAGCGAGTGAGTCCCGAATTGGAGGAACTCTCGCTGCAATAGCGGTTCTCGGTCCCGCACGGAACTGGATTGCAGCCAACAATTCTCCCGATTTAGGCGTTTATGACTTCCGCGCAGCTCCCGAATCTGACGGACGGCAGTCCGGTGATTCGAGTGGCGATCGTCTGCGGACCCGAGACGACTGCTCTGGCGGACTCGCTCGAGGCATTGCTCGCGAAGGCGAAAGGGTTCACGTTCTCGCGAGTCGACTATAGTGCAGAGTCCGGCCTCAAACCGCATGGGGACCGCCTTGGCAACACCAACGTAGTCGTGGCCGCTCTCGATTCTTTTGAAGCAACAAAACTGGAACTTTTTTTTGCGTCGCTTCGGCGGGCTTTCCCGCATTGCCCGGTTCTCGTGACTACGACGCATCCGGATGCATTCGATGTTTTCCCAGTGCTTGAGATGGGCGCATCGGATTTCCTGCTGGCTCCGTTGCGGCGTTCTGAAGTGTTACCACGCCTTATGCGCCAGGCGCTAGTCACCTACGGCGGCGATGCACTCGTGCAAAAGGTCAAAGAGGATATTGGCCTTAAACAGATCATTGGCGAGAGCCCCGCGTTTCTCGAGAGAGTCCGGTGTGTGCCGCGATTCGCGCGATGTGATGCGACCGTGCTGATCTCTGGCGAGTCCGGTACCGGTAAGGAACTCTTTGCGCGCGCCATTCACTACCTGAGTCCGCGCGCGGATCGGCCGTTCGTTCCGGTTAATTGCGGTGCGCTTCCCGAAAACCTCGTGGAAAGCGAGATATTCGGCCATAAACGCGGCGCGTTCACGGGCGCCGCGTCCGATCAAGCGGGACTGATCTGCGAGGCCGAAGGCGGCACGCTGTTTTTGGATGAGATCGACTGCCTCACGCCTCAGGCACAAGTGAAGCTGCTCCGTTTCCTGCAGGACGGAGAATACCGTTCGGTCGGTTCGCAGCAGATTCTTCATGCAAACATCCGCGTGGTCGCGGCAGCGAACTCCGATTTCAGTCACGTAGTGCGCGAAGGAAAATTCCGCGAGGATCTATTCTATCGGTTGAACGTATTGTCACTTACGCTTCCGGCGTTGCGCGAACGTCGCGGCGATATCCTCTTGCTGACCCACGACTTTCTCGAGAAACAGGCTGCAATCACGGACAGGCAACCGAAAAAACTCTCGCTCGCCGCGCTTAACTGCCTGCTCAGTCATTCATGGCCGGGTAACGTGCGTGAACTCCAAAACGTGCTGACGCGCGCCATCGTCCTTTCCGATAGGGATTCTATCGAGCCTTCGGACCTTGACCTTCCGGACAGCCTCACCGCCAAAGAGCACTCGTTCCAAGCGATGAAATCGCGTGCGGTTCAGCGATTTGAGCATGACTTTCTCGCGGCGGTTCTGGATGCGCACGATGGAAACATCACCCGCGCTGCGTTCGCCGTGAAAAAAAATCGTCGAGCATTTTGGGAACTCTTGCGCAAGCACGGCCTGCTCGCCAGCGCGAGACGCGGTTGAGCCTCGCGCACGCGAGGTAACGGCGCCGACTACCTTCTTCAGCTAGGACAACTATACGGCGTGGCAAAGGACTGTCGGAGAGCGGACAAAATTGTCCTCCCTGTGCACACACGGTTACCAGGAAATCGGCAGCGAATATTCGCTAGGATGGTAGGGCAAAATTGTCCTCACTGGCGCTCTCGAATGCAACGCCAAATGCGTGTTGGGGTACTGATAGAGATCTTCTTGGGCGAGCGCATTTTGAGAGGAGGAATTGAAACTCGCGAGACCGCCGGAGGCACATAGTTGGTATTGGCCTGCACTGCGGGCGGAAACTACGGGTACGCCGATTGCTTTAAGGGGCGGATTGACGTCTCCAATGTGCCTGCCGAGCCTTTGCTTCCATCTCCAGCGCCAGAAATTCTCGATTATCTGGCCAGGCATCCGAATGCGCAAGACACCATCGATGGCATCCTTCATTGGTGGGTGCTCGACGCCTGCGTCCAAAAATGGGCGCCGAAAATTGCAGGGACCGTCGCTCAACTCGTCGAACAAGGTTTCCTCGAACAACAGCGATATGCGGATGGCAACGTATTTTACCGCGCCTCCCCGCATTATCTCGCGACGCTTCAGCAACGGCCACCACGAAACTCTACTCCTGACGAAAGTCCGTAATCTCTAACAAGAAAGCACAATCATGCCCGCCACGTTGACCTATCCCGGTGTCTATATTGAAGAAATCCCCAGCGGTGTGCGCACCATCATCGGTGTCGCGACCTCCATCACAGCCTTTGTCGGCTACACCCAGCGCGGGCTCGATAATCGCGCCACGCAAATCTTTAGCTTCGCCGATTTCGAGCGCGGGTTCGGCGGACTCGCGCCGGACAGCGAACTCAGCTTTGCCGTGCAGCAGTTTTATCAAATGGCGGCGCGACTGCCTACGTAGTGCGCGTGCCGAGGGATGGCGCCACGGCAGCAGCGGTTACGCTTCTGAGCGCAGTCAGCGGCGGCGCGACTTCGCTGGAAGTGACGATGCTGAGCACCGGCACCTGGTCTGACAACGTCATTATTGACGTAGATTACGACGGCGTTTCTGACGGTGACAGTTTTAACCTAACGATCACTGATCTGGCAACCGGGACGGTGGAGACATTCGACGACGTCACAATCGACGATACGAAAAACAATTTCGTCGAGTCAGTCGTGAACGACGAAGACGGCGGCTCGAAATTGATCTCGGTCAAAGCGACTCCCGCATCCGGCCGGCCCGCCGCGACCGGTTTGGACGGCGGCGACATCACGCTGGCCAACATCAAAAACGATCAGACCTACACGATCCAGCTCGTGCTGGATAACCCGATGATCTCGGTCGAGTTCCCCTTCATCGCGAAGGACGAGGCCCTGCCGGGGTCGATCGCTTCGGTCTGCCGGATGTTGGAGCGGCAGGCAACCGCCGAGCTCGCTGCCACCATCCCCGGTGCGCGTGTGCAATGCACCCCCACGACGAGCGGCGCAGGCGTGCACGTGACGGCATTGGTGCCAAACGCTTATGACGCGCAGGTCAATTTCGCCGCCGGTGCGACGCACGACGCAGACGTCTTTCTCAATCTTAGCGCCGGAAACGCGGGCGCGAACGTGTCGCATTATTGGGCTGCCAGTCAGCGTGGAGCCGACGCCTTTGCCCAAGCCGCGACTACTCGCGGCTCGGATGGCACCGCACTGCCGCAAACCTTGCAGTTGATTGGCGTACCTTCGAAGTTCACTGGCATTTATGCGCTGGAAAAGGTGGATCTGTTCAACATCCTCTGCCTGCCCGATGTGACCCGCGCCAAGAGTGGGAACGAATCAACCGGACCTCGTGCAAGGTGATCAAAACGCGGTATTCAGCGCGGCGATGACTTACTGTAAAGATCGACGCGCTTTTCTCCTCATCGATGCGCCACCCGACGTGCGGGATGTTCCGACCGCGGTCGATTGGAAAACGGCTGGCCTAACAGTCCACGATACAAACGGCGCCGCCTACTTTCCGCGGCTCAAACTGCCGGATCCAACCAACAACTTTCAACTACGAATCTTCGCGCCATGCGGGGCGATAGCTGGCTTGTATGCGCGAACCGATGCGGCCCGCGGAGTGTGGAAAGCGCCTGCCGGAGTCGAGGCAACGCTCGCCGGAGTGCAGGGAATGGTTTACAAACTATCTGACCCTGAGAATGGGGCACTCAACCCGCTTGGATTGAATTGTCTTCGCATCTTTCCGATTTACGGCGCGATTTCCTGGGGTGCGCGCACTCTCGTTGGGGCAGACGCAGAAGCGAGTGAATGGAAATATGTCTCGGTACGGCGGATGGCGCTTTTCCTTGAGGAAAGCCTCTATCGCGGCACACAGTGGGTGGTTTTTGAGCCTAATGACGAACCGCTCTGGGCGCAGATTCGTCTCAATATTGGCGCGTTCATGCAGAGTCTTTTCCGCCAGAGCGCATTTCAAGGCAAAAGCCCGCGGGAAGCTTATTTCGTTAAGTGCGACAGCGAAACCACGACGCAGGACGATATCAATCGCGGCGTCGTCAACATCCTAGTCGGCTTCGCCCCGCTCAAGCCGGCCGAATTCGTCGTTATCAAGATTCAGCAACTGGCCGGGCAAATCGAAACCTAAACGGAGAACTATCCTATGGCTCAATTCAGTGTTAACCCTCAACGCTTCGACCCATATAAGAACTTTAAATTCCGGGTGAAATGGGACGGGCGCTATGTCGCCGGTGTCAGCAAGTGCGGCGCACTCAAGCGAACCACCGAAGTCGTGAAGCACCGCGAAGGCGGCGACCCGAGCAGCAGTCGCAAATCACCCGGCCGGACTGAATACGAGGCCCTCACGCTCGAGCGTGGCGTTACCCACGACACCGAGTTCGAGAAATGGGCGAACAAAGTTTGGAACTTTGGCTCTGGTCTGGGCGCGGAAGTCTCGCTCAAGGACTTCCGCAAAGACATCATTATCGATGTCTACAACGAAGCGGGCCAGCTTGCCATCAGCTACAAGGTTTATCGCTCGTGGGTCTCGGAATTCCAAGCTCTCTCGGATCTCGATGCCAACGCCAACGCCGTCGCCATCCAACACATCAAGCTCGAGAACGAAGGCTGGGAGCGCGACTATGACGTGAAAGAACCAAGCGAACCAACCTTTGTTGAGCCGGCATAAACCGGGTGCCTTCGGTCATGGAGCAACCGATGCAACCTCTCTCACCCGAGAAAATCCTCGCTGTGTGGGAAGGCGGCCGACAGCAGCATGAGCTGGATCGAGCGCTGACGCTGCTGGCCGCGGGGTCCCCGGGAGTGAGCCGCCATGAACTGGCCGACCTGACAATCGGCGCACGCGATGCGCGTTTGCTGCAACTGCGGACCCTCGTGCTCGGGCCATCCGCGACCGGATTTGCCGAATGTCCGGAATGCGGCGAACGGGTTGAGTTTCCGATCGATACTGCTGCGCTGGCGCAGCCGAAGGAATTAGCGGCAACGGCGCGCGAAATCGAGCTAGACGGAACGCGGATTCGATTTCGTCTCCCGACCAGCCACGACCTGGCTGAAGTCGTCGCGGCACCGGATGAGGCACAGGGTCTTCGCCGATTGATCGACCGGTGTGTGATCGAGTCCAGTTTGCCTGACGAATTGCCTAACGAGACCATAAAAGCGCTCAGCCGCGCGACGCTGGAAGCTGATCCGCAGGCGGAAATTATTATCTCGTTTTCCTGTCCGGGCTGCGGGCAGCGTTGGGAAATGCTTTTCGATATCGCACAGTTTTTTTGGGACGAGATCGCGGCGCAAGCGCGGCGACTCTTGCGCGAGATCGACGCCCTGGCTCACGCCTATGGCTGGAGCGAGCGCGAGATCCTCAGTCTGCCGACGCAGCGCCGGCAGAGTTATCTGGAGCTGGTTGCCGCATGAAGCATTTCCTCGCGAGACTGGTCGAGCGCGCTCGCGGCACCGCTCCGCATGTCGAGCCGATCATCGCCCCGCGGTTTTTGCCGGCTTCAGCCGCGGAAGCGGCACCCGAGACCGAAGCTGCTCCGAAGTCAAACGGCGAGAAAATGACTCCACCGCCTGACAAACCGTCGCTGCTTCCAGTCACAGCGCGAAAGGGCGAGCCCGCGCAGCCGCGCGGCGATGCGGCTGAAGCCCCAATCGAGGTTGTGCAGGAAACGCTCCTCGTTCCACCGGGGATTCCAGAGGCGCCGGCACCGTTTGTTGTTAGGCAAACCGACTCGCAGCGAAACGCACAGTCGACGCAAACTAATGCGATCGCGCTCGAGAAAAATGAGGCCGCCAAGCCGAAGACGTTGCGAGCCAGTCACGCAAAGCCGCAGAGAGCGCAACCCCGCGCTTTCCTCTCAGAAACCGTATTGGCATCTTTGCCCGACGAACCTCGCGATCAAGCCCCGATCGTTCGGGTCACGATCGGTCGGATCGACGTTCGCGCTGCGCCCGGGCCGCCCCTGCCTTCGCGCAAACCAGCGCGCCATGCCGGTCCCACGCTCACGCTCGACGCTTACCTCAAGCAACGAAAGGAGGGCGCGCGATGAGCAGTCCACTCGCTATCGCCGCCGTCACGGCAGTGCTGCAAAAATTCCTCCAGAACAGCGTCGCCAAATATGGACTCGACGGCATTCTCAACGGAACCGTCAAGGTTTCGGCCGAAGCGCCCGACCGGATCGAGAACGGCGCCGCTTCGCCCGACCGGATCAATCTGTTCCTCTTCCAAGCGACCGAAAATCAAGGTTGGCGCAATAACGATCTGCCCACGCACAACGCCAATGGCGACCGCATCTCCAACCCACCGCTCGCGCTCGACCTCAGCTACCTGCTCACTGCCTACGGCTCGGCCGATTTCCATTCCGAGGTCCTGCTCGACACGCCATGTCGGTCCTTCACGAAATGCCGGTCTTCACCCGTGACGCGATTCGCGACGCCATTCCGGTGCCGCCGCCCACCACGCTACCCAACGCCCTAACGAATGCGAATCTGGCGGACCAGATCGAGCAAATCAAAATTGTCCCGCAGGTCATGCCTGTCGAGGAGATCTCGAAAATCTGGTCCGCCCTTCAATCGCAATATCGACCGACGGCGGTTTACAAGGCGACCGTTGTTCTGATCGAGACCGACAAATCTGTCCGGCCGACGTTGCCGGTGCGGGCGCGCAATCTCAAGGTGATTCCCTTCGAGCGTCCGGTCATCGAGTTGATTCAATCGCAGGAGAACAACGCCGCGCCGATTGTGCCGGATCAGCCAATTCTCGCCGGCTATAATCTCGTCATCGATGGTCAGCGTTTGCGCGGCGAAACGACGGTCGTGCTGATCGACGACGACCACGAAATCACTCCTAACGATGATCAACTCAGCGCGAGCCGGATCATCGTCCCGCTCCCGGCGGACCTACAAGCGGGCTTGCACGCAGTGCAGGTAGCGCACCGGATTGCTTTCGATCCGGCGGCTCCTACGGACACCCGGCGTGGAGTAGAGTCGAACGTCGCAGCGTTTGTGCTTGTGCCGGAGATTGTCGCCTCACCGCCAACCGCGGCGCTCGGCAGCGCCGCCAGCCTAACGATCAACCCGGCAGTCGGTGCAACGCAGCGCGCTACCATCCTGGTCGGTGGCGGAACAATCCCCGTCCCCGCGCGTCCGCCGGCGGATCCGCCCTCCACCACGCTCGAGTTTACCGTGCCGGACGACTTCGCCACGAGCCCTAACCAGTTAATGCGCGTGCAGATCGATGGCGCCGAAAGCCCGCTCGTGGCGGATGCAAACGGTCTTTACGTCGACCCCAGAATCGAGATTACTCCATGAACACCGAAGGAACGGTAGTCGATTGGGCGGCTGCAAATCAGCGTTGTCTGATGGCAGAATTGACGGCGTTGACGCGGCTTCTGCGGGGCGAACCTGCGGATGATTCAGCGTTCAACGAAGCGCGCGCAGTCATGCCAGCTCCATGCGCGCTCGACGTGCTCTGCGCCATATTCCGGTTGTCCAAGTTCGAACGCCGGATCGCGCTGCTCTGCGCGGGCATGGAGTTGGAGGGCGATTTCGCAAACCAATGCGCTGCTGCGCAAGGATCGGGTGGAAACCCGTGGCCGTCGTTCGGCCTTGCGCTGGCCGCCTTTTCCGAGGCGCACTGGGACGCACTCGGAAACGATTCGCCATTGCGACGTTGGCACATAATCGAGATTTGTGGCGACGGTCCGCTAGCCCGTAGTCGGTTACGGATCGATGAACGGATTTTGTTTTTCCTCACCGGTGTATCGCAACTGGATGGACGGCTCGCTGGTTTGGTCGAGCCGTTGCGCGAGACGGCGGAGATGGCCGATTCGCAGCGCGTGACTCTTGATCGGCTGGAAAGCGCGTGGAAATCCGCGTTTGCCAGCCGGCATCCGTTCCCGGCGCTTCAGCTTTGCGGACCAGATGCGGGAGCGAAGCGCATCCTTGCCAACGCTCTGGCGGCACGCCTGACGGTCGACGTCTTTCGGCTTCCAGCAGCACTTTTACCGGTGAACCTCGGCGAACTGGAAAACCTGCATCGGCTTTGGGAACGTGAGGCGATCCTGCGCAACGCCGCGCTCTTGCTCGACTGCGACCGTCTCGAGACGGCAGATACGGCGCACGCGCTCGCGATTGACCGCTGGATCGAGCTGACGCGCACTCCACTGCTCATCTCCACCCGTGATCCTCGACCTGAGATCGAACGCGCCACGCTGACCGTAGAAGTGCGTAAGCCGACCAGTGGCGAGCAGCGTGAGGCGTGGCAGCGCGCGCTCGGGGAGAGCACGAGCGGTTGGAACGGCGAACTCGAGCGGCTGGTTTCACAATTCGATTTCAGTACCGCTGCGATCTTTGCGACCGCTGGTTCGTTAGGCGAGAAAGACAGCAACGATCTTTGGGCGGCCTGTCGATTGCGCGCACGTCCGCGTTTGCAGGACCTCGCCCAACACATCGTCTCGAGCGCCACCTGGGCTGACATTGTCCTGCCCGCGGCGCAGATGCGCACTCTGCAAATGATTGCGTTACAGGTGCGGCACCGCGCGAGGGTCTGCGACGAATGGGGCTTTGCGGAGAAATCAAATCGAGGACTCGGGCTGAGCGCGCTTTTTGCCGGACCGAGCGGGACCGGCAAAACACTCGCGGCCGAGATTTTGGCGAACGAACTCGAGCTCGATCTGTTTCGGATCGATCTCAGCGCGGTCGTGAGCAAATATATCGGCGAGACGGAGAAGAATCTGCGCCGGGTCTTCGATGCGGCGGAGGAAGGTGGCGCTGTTTTGCTTTTCGACGAGGCCGACGCGCTTTTCGGCAAACGAAGCGAGGTCAAAGACAGTCACGATCGTTATGCCAACGTCGAGATCAGCTACCTGCTGCAACGGATGGAAGCCTATCGCGGGCTCGCCATCCTAACAACCAATATGAAGGAAGGGCTGGATCCGGCCTTCCTGCGCCGGCTGCGTTTCGTGGTGCAATTTCCATTTCCCGATCAGGCTCAACGCGCGGAAATCTGGCGGCGAATTTTTCCGGCAAAGACGCCGACCGACGCGCTAGACCTCGAGTGTTTGTCGCGTCTCTCGATTTCGGGCGGCAACATCCGCAGTATCGCGCTCAACGCCGCCTTCGCCGCCGCCGACGCTGGCGAGCCGGTGCGGATGCTGCATCTTCTGCGCGCCGCGCGGCTCGAGTACGAGAAGCTCGAAAAACCGCTGACCGAAGCGGAAATCGGAGGCTGGAAATGAGCCCGCGCGAGATCGACGTGTACATCGAGGAGCTGGTTTTGCATGGCTTCGCGCCGGGCGGGCGTTGGCAGATTGGCGATGCACTTGAAAACGAGTTGCGCGGATTGCTCGCGGAGAAGGGTCTCCCTGCCGCGTGGCGGACCAATCCGGAAAGGCTCAACACGGGCGCGATTCGCCTAACGAGTCCCGGCGAGACAGGCAAACGGATCGCAGACGCGATTTATCGAGGAGGACCAATCTCGTGATTTTCCAACCTCGAACAACAGCAGATCCAAGGACGCTAACTTCCGTTCAATCACTCTCGCACCTGCGGCTGCAACGCAAATCGCCTAACGAATCCTCGGTCTCTGCGGCTGCGCCACGAATCGTTGATGAAGTCTTGGAGTCATCGGGCCAACCGCTCGACGCCACGACGCGTGTATTCATGGAGCAACGCTTCGGCCACGACTTCAGCGCCGTCCGCGTCCACACCGACGCGCGGGCAACCAAATCAGCTGCAGCTGTCGACGCGTGCGCCTACACCGTTGGCCACCACGTGGTCTTTTGCGCCGGCGGTTACGCACCGGCAACGCACGCTGGTCAAAAATTGCTTGCTCACGAGTTGACGCACGTTGTGCAACAACGGAGCCAGCCGGCCACGGATGAATCTGTTTCGACAGCGCCCACGGCGGCGCATGAGCGCGAAGCGGATCAGATAGCGGACACCAACGCTTCGTCTGAACGTCGGCCGACGCCAAAGGTGTCGCCTCACGTGGCGACCGGAATGATCCTTGCCCGGCAGCGCGGTCAAGGCGAACAGGAATATACCTTGCCCGTGCACGTGGCCGCTGCCACCGCTGAAAGAGAAAGGGAGGTCGAATCGCTTGAGGTTGGCGGCAAGAGTTACGTTCTCTATCAAACGGAAGTACGCAGCGAAGGCTCATCATCGTGGCTCGCCAACAATCCCGGCAACATGGATTACAGCACCGACACTGCGGAGTGGGGAGCCTACGAAGGTAAAAAACTCAAGTGGGGTAAGCATCGTTTCGCGATCTTCCCGAATGAGCAGACCGGGCTGAAGGCGGTTAGGTCGTTTTTGCGCAAGCATCAAACGACTCGGGACATTCGGCTGATGATGAACATGTTTGCGCCAGCAGGGGATGTCACCAATGTCCCTTCGGAGTATGCCCGGTCGGTCGCGGCTGGGCTCGGAGTGCCGGTCACGACGCTAGTCAAAAATTTGAGCGATAAGCAGATCGAAACTTTTGCCCGGGAGATCCAGCGCGTCGAAGGATGGAAGCCCGGGAAAGTCCATCGCCGCGGCGACCCGGAATTACCAGAGGCAGTTCGCAAATGAGTGTGAGGCACAGTGCAGAAGGAGAATGTTGAAGTGAAAGAGCGAACTATCGCCCAAACGCGCGAGCCTGCGCTTTGCGCGAATGGCCCAGCGAGGCCCGCAATCGGTGGTAAACAGATCGCCCGTGCTGTCTATCGAGGAGGAAATCGATGATTTTTCAATCACAGATCGCGCGAACTCCGGCGGCTACTCTTAGTTCTTTCCAACCTGCCCCCCGCTCGCTGCAACGCAAATGCGCGTGCGGCGGCACGCCCGGACCGAGTGGCGAGTGCGAGGAATGCAAACGCAAACGCCTCGACCGGATGAGCAGCGGTCGGGCGCTTCAACCCAAGCTCGTGGTCAACCAGCCGGGCGACAAATACGAACAGGAGGCTGATCGCGTAGCGGAAGCTGTTGTCGGCGGGGCCGCTTCTTCGGCGCACTCGATTACTCCACTCCCTGCCGGTGCTTCCGTACAGCGCGAAGAACCGAAGAAGCCAAAGAGCGAAGCCGAAAAATACCAGGAAGCCGCGAAGAAGGTGGGTGAAGCGTTTCTGGAAACTGCGCCCGGCAAGGAGATCAAGAAGAAGGCGGAGGAACTGGGCGACGCATTCATCGCGACGTTGCCCGGCAAAATCATCACCGGCGCAGCCGTGGCCGGAGCTGTCGCAACCCTCGCAGCGACGCACAAAGAATTGCCAATCGGCATTCCGGAAATCCCGCTCGATAAGATCAAGCCGGGACTGAAAATGAAAATCACCTACGAAGGGCCTGTCGATAAACCGACCAAGGTGATGGCGACTTTCAGCTTTACGTTAGGCGCAGGCAAAGCGCGTGAAAAGAAGCCCGCGCTGACAGAAAGCGAAAAATTCCGGGCAGAGACGGCGCGGATGGCGACGGAACAGGCGAAGTTTCGGGAGGGACTCAAGACCGATGAAGAGAAGGCGGCAGAGAAACGGATGCTCGATGCCTACCTTCGGAGCAAGATGATAAGCCCCGGCCAACTGGCGCCGCGCCCTTCGCCGCTCTCCTTCGGCTTAGCCGGCGAGCAACTCGGCTTCCACCCAGGAGTACCATCGTCCGCACCGCGCAGCTCCTTAGGTCCGTGGGCGCCGGATATTAAATTGACCGGCGAGACCCAAGCTGAAGAACCGAAAAAGAAAGAGGAGGAAACCGTCCAGCGAAAAGCCTCCAGTGATCGGGAAGTCTCGGGCGCGCCGCCCATCGTGGACGACGTCCTACAGTCATCAGGCCAGCCACTCGACTCAGCCACGCGGGGATTCATGGAGGACCGCTTCGGCTACGACTTTGGCAAGGTGCGCGTGCACCAGGATGCGCGCGCGGATGCCTCGGCGCGCGCAGTGAACGCGTTGGCCTACACGGTCGGACGTGATGTTGTTTTTGGAACAGGGCAATATGCGCCTACAACGATAGAAGGACGAAAACTAATCGTACACGAGCTAACGCACGTGGTGCAACAAAGTACCGGATCGGCAAAGGCAAGGCACCTTCAGCGAAAGCCCGCGCCGGGACCAGCCAAACCTACCCTGGAAGAATCAGATAAGAGCTGGATCAGGGCTTTCGGCCTACGTAAGTGGCTGAAAGGCATCATCAGCGACTGGCGGGATATTCAGGCGCGGTATGAGGCAGCGACGGCAGCGACCTTCCACCCGACGGAAGCTCTCTTAATGGGTATTCTTACGGCGTCTCGGAGCAGAATCGATCTCGGCGAGGATCAGATAAAAACGGAGTTGAATGGCGATCCGCCGCTTCTGAAAGAGTTTCGGGATGCCTATCGCAAAATGATTTCAGTGGTCGTACCCAAGTTCGCGTCCCTGACGGGAAAAACCGCGACCGAGGTCTTCCAAGCTCATCGTCAGGAAATACCTGAATGGGCACTACCAGCGACGACCGGAGCGACTTCATCAAAGACGGCTGGGTGCAAGACACTTTCGTTCGCGGACTTTAATGGGACGCCTCCGTCGGGCGCCACCAAGGCGGCCGAAACGGATTACGACTACACGCCCAAGACCATCAAGGCTGGGGACACGGTGACTGCGGTGTTCGACAGCGCGTCGTCTTGGGCCCAGGCAAGGTTCGCGCATCCTACTGATCGCAAAGCCACCGGTCTGGACAAGCAAGTCTCCGACTGCAAGGACTTCCTGAAGAAGAACCCGGGTGGCAGTTGGGACGGCCCGACGGCCACTCCGCCGATCTGTGCCGCGGCGCCCCCTTTCCCGAACACCGCTGGAATCACAGCCGTAGCCGACTGCGATCCCAAGATCGGTGTGGCGATCGAGAAGTGGCAGTCGGCAGAGTCGCCTCGGCTCCTCAAGCACGAGCAGTTCCACATGAATCTTGCTTGCACACTGGCCGACAAGGCGACCAAGGCGCTAGCCTCGGGCAAGGATCCTGGAACGGTTGCGGCTAGGCTGATGGCACAGGACAAGGCCGCAACAGGCGATTACGACAACGACACGAACCATGGCTGCAAGGCTGCGGAACAAACGAAATGGGAGGGCCTGATCACCGGCGGCCTAACGAAGTACCCGATCCCTTAGGCGTATGAGTGCGTTTCCAAATTCTCCGCGGCTCGTGAAAGGCGGGATCGTGCTGGTGGATCCGGATTCTGGCGCGGTGCAAAAAATCATCGTGCTGCAATACAACCCCGACACCCTCAGCCGGACATTACAGCCGCAAGCGGTGAAGGAGGGCGGAGATCGCTCCGAAGCTTTACGTCTAACGGGGCCTCCAGTGGAAACGATCAAGCTCGATGCGGAAATCGACGCGAGCGATCAACTCGAATTTCCCGACCAAAACCAAAACGCCGTTGAGGCCGGAATTCAGCCGCAACTGGCAGCGCTGGAAGCGATCGTTTATCCAACAAGCCAGCAGTTACAGTCGAATAACGCGCTCTCCAAATCCGGCACGCTGGAGATCATCCCGATGCAGTCGGCGCTCACGCTTTTGATCTGGAGTAAGAACCGGATCATTCCGGTGCGTCTAACCGATTTCAGCATTACCGAGGAAGCATTCGATCCGTCGCTCAACCCGATCCGGGCCAAGGTCAGTCTCGGCATGCGCGTCCTGAGTGTGAATGACGTCGGCTTCGACGCGAAAGCCGGCAGTCTTTACATGATTTATCAACAACAAAAAGAGCGACTCGCCGGACTAGCGCCTGCCGGGTCGTTCGCCAATCTCGGAATCAAAGGAATCTCATGAGCGACCAGCTTCAGGCTCTTCTTCAGCAAACTGGTGCCGCCACTCCGGCGTTTCCCCCGACCAGTCGTTACAACAAAACGCCGCTCGCAAGCCTGACGATAGTTGACGGGACTGAGATCCGTTATCTGAAGCGCCGCTTCGTTCCGCCACCGGAAAGTTTCGCGCTTCTCCAGCTTCATAGCGTGACAGAAGGCGAACGGCTCGATCACATCGCCGCGAAATATCTCGGCGATCCCGAACAATTCTGGCGGCTGTGTGACGCCAACGGTGCGGTTCGGCCTAACGAATTGCTCGAGCCGGTCGGCCGCCGCATCCGGATCACTCTCCCAGAAAACATTCCCGGAGCACAAAATGGTTAGCGGTTTCAATCTCACGCTCATGATCGGGCCGGTCGTTCCGGTGCCCGTGTCACAGGACGTGCTCGATGCGCTTACCTCGGTCAGCGTGACCATCAACAGCGACAGCGTGAGCGTCTTTCAACTCGAATTCACGCTCAGCAATCGTTCTCCGCTGCAAACCATTTTCCTGCTCGCTGGCGGCGCTTCCATTCCACTCGTCAGGGTGGTCATCATCGTAACCGTGGGCGGAGCAGCCGAGGTGTTGATGGACGGCGTGATGACCAATCACGAAATCCGCCCCGGCTCCGACGCCTCGCACTCCGTTCTCACAATCACGGGCGAAGACCTCAGCAAGGTGATGGATTACTTCGATTTCAGCGGCATTCCCTATCCCGCCATGCCTAACGAAGCGCGGGTCGCGCTCATCGTCGCGAAGTATGCCTTTCTCGGCATCATCCCGCTGGTCATCCCCAGCGTGTTGATCGACATCCCCATCCCGACCGAACGCATCCCCGAGCAAAAAGGCAAAGACCTCGCCTACGTCAAGGCGCTCGCGGATGAAGTTGGCTACGTTTTTTACATCGAGCCCGGCCCCGAACCTGGCATGAGCATTGCCTATTGGGGTCCGGAAATTAAAGTCGGCGTTCCGCAAAAGGCGCTCAGCATCAACATGGATGCGGCGACCAACATCGAGAGCGTCTCGTGCAGTTTTAATTCGCAAAGCCGCGTTATTCCCTACGTCCTCGTGCAAATTCCGCAGACCCACGTCTCGATTCCGATCCCGATCCCCGACATCACTCCGCTCAATCCACCACTCGGCCTTATCTCGCCCATCCCGCTCAACTTCGAGCCGGTCGAGAACAGCGCGAAATATTCGCCCATCCGCGCGGCGGTCATTGGCCTAACGAAAGCAGCGCGCACCTCCGAGGCCGCCAGCGCGAGCGGCAGCCTGAATGTGGTGCGTTACGGCGCGGTCCTGAAAGCGCGCCGCCTCGTCGGGCTACGCGGGGTGGGCGAGGCGTTCGACGGCCTTTACTACGTCAAGAGTGTGACGAGCAAGATCAAGCGCGGCGAGTTCAAACAGGATTTCACCCTCACACGCAACGGCCTCCTTTCCACCCTGCCGCAAGTGCCCGTATGAGCGACAAACGTTATTTCGGAAAATATCGCGGAATGGTCATCAACAACATCGACCCGATGTTCATGGGCCGCATTATGGCGCAGGTCCCGGACGTTCTCGGCGTCATACCATCGAGTTGGGCGTTGCCCTGTTTTCCAGTCGCGGGGATCCAAAATGGCGTCTTCACCGTACCGATCATCGGCTCAGCGGTCTGGATCGAATTCGAGCAGGGCGATCCCGATTATCCGATCTGGACCGGCTGCTTTTACGGCAGCGCAGCGGAAGTGCCCGCAGCGGCGTTGATCGTCCCGCCTGGGGTTCCGGGAATTACCCTGCAAACGCCGCTGCAAAATAGCCTGACAATCAGCGACGTGCCCGGTCCAACTGGCGGAATTCTCATCAAAACGCTTACCGGCGCGATGATCTCTGTGAGCGACACCGGCATCATCATTTCCAACGGCAAAGGCGCGATCATCAACATGGTTGGCCCGTCGACTGACATCAACGCCAGCGCCCTAACGATTATTTAACCATGCCCGGACCTATCGTTCACGTTGGCGCTGTCGTCACCTGCATGCACGCGGGCCCGGCACAGCCGACCGCACCGTTTCCGCGCGTCATGGTGAGCGGCCAGCCGGTCGTCACCCTCGCGACACCGTACGTCGTCGCCGGTTGCGCGCTCGCCAGTGTACCAAGCCCGCCGTGTGTGAGCGCGCAATGGGTCGTCGGGGCAACACGTGTCTTCGCCGGCGGCGCGCCGGTCATCACGCAGACAAGCCAGGCAATCTGTGTGCCGACCGGTCAAGGCTTGCTTGTTCTCACGACGCAACCACGCGTCATCGCGACATGAACATCGATTTTCCGTATTACTTCGACACGCGCGGACACACCGCGAATGTAGATTACGACGCACACATTCGTGACCTCATCGAGCAGGTCCTCTTCACCTCGCCGGGGGAACGCGTCAATCGGCCCAACTTCGGTAGCGGACTGCTCCGGCTCGTTTTTGCGCCGAACAGCAACGAGCTTGCCGCCACCACCCAATATCTTGTCCAGGGTTCGCTTCAGCAATATCTCGGCGATCTGATCCAGGTCGATGCGGTCGATGTGACGAGCGAAGATTCCACGCTGCGCGTCTCGGTCCGCTATCTCGTTAGGCGAACGCAGACGTTGCAAACCGCCGAATTCACCAAAGGAGTCGCCACGGTATGAGCGATCCGGCCCTGCTTCACGCGGCGCCATTCCCGCAGCTTTATTTTTGCTGCGAGGAACGCCGGCGCGATTCGGTCCGCGGCACGGCGCTTAACGGCATCGATTATCTCGAAGTGGTCGATCACGACGCTGCGACCGACGCCGATCGCCAACGCTTTTTGCGCGTCCATTTCGTCAATGACATCACGCTCGCATCGTTAGGCCCGGACAACGTCACAATCAGCGGCGGTGAACGCATTCGGCCGATCGTGATTCTCGATGCGACCATCGGCACCGGTGACGACGCGGATGTGCTCACGGTCGAAGTCGAAGAGCCGGGCGATTATTCGATCTACACGCTTTCGTTGGTCCGAGGAACGAACGATCCGCTCCCGCCTAACGACATCGACCCGCGGCTCGCCTGGATTGAGTTTTCCTTCAAGGTCGAATGCCCGTCGGACTTCGATTGCGCGCCAAAGCACATCTGTCCACCCGAGCGCCGTCCGCAACCGGAGATTAATTATCTCGCGAAGGATTACGCCAGTTTCCGGAAACTTATCCTCGACCGGATGGCGCTGCTCCTACCCGATTGGCGCGAGCGCAATCCCGCCGATCTCGGCATCACGCTGGTGGAGTTGCTCGCGTACGCCGGGGATCATCTCAGCTATCAACAGGACGCGATCGCGACCGAGGCGTACATCGGCTCCGCGCGTAAACGAGTCTCATTTCGACGGCACGCCCGGCTCGTGGATTACTTTGTTCACGACGGAACAAACGCGCGCGTCTGGCTGCAACTCACGGCCGGTGCTGACGCTGTCGTCGCGCCCGCGGGCCTGCAAATTTTCAGCCGGCTCGATCGTCTTCCAGCACGTATCCCACCGGCCTCAGCCGAACTCGATAACGCACTGCGGCAGCACCCTACGGTGTTCGAGACGCGGCATGAGATCACGCTCTACGCGACGCACAACAAGATGCCCTTTTACACCTGGGGCGATCGCGAATGTTGCCTGCCGAGGGGGGCGACGCACGCTACGTTGTTAGGCCATTTTCCAAACCTAGCTGCCGGTGCCGTGCTCATTTTTGAAGAGCAACGTGGGCCGCTCACCGGCGAAGAAGAAGATGCCGATCGCACCCGTCGCTGGGCTCTGCGCCTGACGAGCGTGCGCGCCTTCGATGAAACCAATCAGCCACTGACCGATCCGCTAACGAATGCCCAGGTCACGAGCATCGAGTGGATGCCGGAGGATGCGCTGCCGTTTCCATTTTGTCTCTCTGGTTTTACCGACGAAGAACATGGCGCTCAGTTTCGCGACGACCTGAGCATCGTGCGCGGCAATATCGTTCTGGCGGATCATGGCCTGACGATCGCCGGTGAGTCGTTAGGCACGGTCCCGGACCCGCTGTTTGTTCTGCCGCCCGATCTAGGCGCGGATCGTTGTCACCGGCCGCCGCCGCGCTTCGCCCGGCCGCGGTTTCGGCCCGCCTTGCAGAGAAAACCGTTAACGCAATCGTCAGCCTATGATGCGACCTTGCCTGCGGGTGCGAGCCTGCTCGTCAAGCCGGACGGCGTATTGCCGTGGATCCGGCTCGACAGTGTGCTTGGCGCGGACCCCCCAGAGCCGTGGCACCCGCAGCGCGATTTGTTAGGCAGCGCAGCTGATGCGACCGAGTTCGTGGTTGAGATCGAGAACGACGGTGTCACTTCGCTCCGTTTTGGTGACGACGAATACGGGCGACTGCCGGAACCGGGCACGATTTTCGAAGCGACCTATCGGGTCGGCAACGGCACCGCGGGGAACATCGGCGCGGAAACCCTCGCGCATATTGTCACCAATGAGGCGATCAGCACCGTGCGCAATCCGCTCCCGGCCACCGGCGGTATTGATCCCGAAACGATGGACCAAATTCGGCGCGATGCACCGCAGGCTTTCCGGACACAGAAGCGCGCAGTCACCGAAGAGGATTACGCGCACACTGCCGAACTTGACCGCTCAATCCAACGCGCCGCCGCGACCTTCCGCTGGACCGGCAGCTGGCACACCGTCTTCCTCACGGTTGATCGGTTCGATGGTCTTCCCCTAACGAATGATTTCGAGACCCAACTGCGCGCCGAGATCGAGCCGTATCGCATGGCCGGCCACGATCTCGAGATCGATTCTCCGCGCTACGTGCCGCTCGAAATTGAAATGTTCGTTTGCGTGAAGCCGGATTATTTCCGGAGCGATGTCGGCGCGGCGCTGCTCGAAATCTTCAGCAGCCGCACGCTCGCCGATAGACGGAAGGGATTATTCCAGCCCGACTTTTTCACGTTCGGCCAAACGGTTTATCTGAGCCCGCTCTATGCCGCGGCCCAGGCGGTTGACGGCGTGGCCTCGGTGCAGATCGCGACCTTCCAACGCCAGGGCCTGCCGGAAACGAGCGGCCTAACGAATGGCTTCCTGCTTATGAATCGCCTCGAGATTGCGCGCCTGGATAACGATCCCAATTTCGTCGAGCGCGGCATTTTCAAATTGGAACTGGGAGGAGGCCGATAATGGCGACGCTGCTGAACGACTGCGGCTGCTGCGAGGGCATCACGGCGATTGTCCCCGAGCCGCTGGAAAATCGACCAGGTCTTTCACAGGTGCGTTATCGCATCGGCGTGCATGGCGATTTCTTGGCGAGCGCGTGTGCCGCCTTATCCGATCCGCAGTTCGCCGCGTTGCGCAGCTTAACGACGCGGGATTCGGATGATTTCACGATCGCGCTCCTCGACGGCTGGGCCACGCTCGCTGATGTCCTGACTTTTTATCAAGAGCGAATCGCGAATGAATTCTGGCTGCGCACCGCGTCGGAACGCGACTCGATCCTGCGCCTCGCGCAGTTGATCGGTTACCGCTTGAAGCCGGGTGTTGCCGCCCAAACGCCACTTAGCTTTCTCCTCGACGAAACGCCGGGCGCGCCAACAGAAGTCACAGTCGAGATCGGCACCAAAGTGCAGAGCGTTCCCGGGGCGGGGGAAAAGGCGCAGACCTTTGAGACCTCCGCCGACATCACAGCCTATACCGCGTGGAATGCCATAACGCCGCTGCTGAGCAAAACCCAGAACCTGGTGACTGGAATCAGCGACCTCTACCTGAGCGGCACGGATACCGGCCTCAAAGTCGGCGATGTCGTTATGGTGACCTCGACGGTCTACAACGGTGCGGCGCACGTGCTTAAAATAAAGGTTGATAACACCAAGAAACTTACGCACGTGACGTTCGATAAAGCCATTCCATCTCTGGGGGGTGTTCCCGGCGGCATCGGCATCATCATGTGGGGCGACCAGAAAATCCCGTTTAACGCCACCGCCATCCGGCAGGAAATCCTTCAAAAGACCTGGAAGGATTCCGATCTGGTTGTCTTCCTTCAGGCGAACGAATGGGACCCCCGAACGCTGATGGACTACTTGAGCCAATATCGCGCCAACAATCCCTCGACCGTGGGCTACGCTTACTCTCTGCGGACACGGCTCGGGATCTTTGGCAACAATGCGCCGAAATACGAGACCCTGCCCGCCAGCCAACGTTTTGGTGAGTGGGTTTCTCTGGAGAGCAGTTATGAGTTCAAGCCAGCCGTTTATCCCAATTCGTGGGAGAGCCAAAACATTACAAAAGATTCGCAAGGCAATTCTCTAAACAACGCGAGTTTTTTTCTTGAACGTGCAGTGCCATCTGTACTTGCCAATGGATACGTCGCTCTGGAAAGCAAGGCCGCGGGACTGCATGTCTATAAGATCAACTCGGTCATCGAAACCAGCCTTTCCGACTATGCCATCAGTGCCAAGGTTACGGGGTTATCTGTCACAGAACCCTTCGAATCGCCGGCGTTGACCAGCTACAAAGTTCGTGACACAACAGCTTACGTCCAGAGCGAGCCGCTGACTCCTGCTGAATTACCATTGACCGATAATCTCGCGCAGGGCGCGACTCAGCTTGAACTGAACGGGTTTGTCTTCGGCCTGGTCGTTGGGCAGCCTGTCATCCTGAGCGGCGAACGCGCCGATGCCGATGACCTAACCCAGAGCGAAGTTCTGTTCATCAAAGAAATCAATCATAATTATGGGCTGACCACGCTCACTTTTGAAACGGGGCTGACTTACCCTTACAAACGAGAGACCGTCACAATTAATGCCAACGTCACGCCCTCCACCCATGGCGAAACAGTCTCCGAAATTTTGGGCAGCGGTGGCGCGTCGCAGCCGAACCAGAACTTCAAGCTTAAACAAACACCACTGACTTACGTCCGCTCCGCAGCTCCAGGTGGCGCGGAATCCACGCTGCAAGTCCGCGTTAACGATCTGCTTTGGCACGAAGTCTCCACGCTCTTCGAACGCGAACCACGCGAGCGCATTTTCACGACTGAGCTGGCGGATAATGGCACGGTCACGCTTCGGTTCGGTGATGGAATTCACGGTGCCCGCTTGCCCTCGGGACAGAGCAACGTGAGGGCGACTTATCGCAAAGGGATTGGTCTCGATGGACTCGTTAGGGCGGGCCAGCTCAGCACGCTGCTCACGCGTCCGCCCGGGTTGAAGTCCGCGATCAACCCGCTCGCAGCCGAGGGTGCTGATGAGCCTGAATCGTTCGCGAATGCGCAACAAAACGCGCCACTCACCGTCCTCACCCTCGATCGCGTGGTCTCGCTCGAAGACTACGAAAATTTCAGCCGCAGCTATGCCGGGATCGCGAAAGCCTTGGCGACGTGGACATGGGATGGCCGGACGCGCGGCGTCTTTATCACGGTTGCGGGTCCGCTCGGGGCTGATATTTCGGCGACTCTCGCGCAAGATTTAATCGATGCGATTCACGCCGCCGGCGATCCCTTCGTCCCGGTGCAGGTGAAATCATATCAGGAAGCGCTTTTTCAACTTGCCGGTGGGCTCAAGATCGATCCGGATTATGAGGCGGAGAAAGTTCTGGACGCCGCCAACGACGCATTGCGCGATACGTTTTCGTTCGCGAATCGACAGTTCGGGCAACCGGTTCCGCTGAGCGAAGTGATCGCGCTCGTGCAGGCGGTGGCGGGCGTCGTCGCGGTGGACATCGATAGTTTCTACCGCACGGGCAAGACGGTAAAGTGGAACAGCCGCCTCGAGGCCGAGCTGCCTAACGGCGGCGACCCGGCGTCGTTAGGTGCGGCCGAATTGCTCACTCTCGATCCGGCGCCGATCGACCTGGAGGTGATGCCAGAGCTACGACCCGGACAAGCTCTACAACCTCCTGCCGGCGGTTCATCGCATTCGCGACGTTGAGAAGGGCGAGCCGTTGCGCCAATTGCTCGGCCTCATCACGCAGCAAGTCGGAATTCTCGAGGAAGATCTCGAGCAACTTTACGATAACAATTCATCGAAACGTGCGCGCCGTGGGTCCTGCCTTACATCGGCGATCTGATCGGCTATCGCTCGCTGCATCCAATCGGGCCCGACCAGCTGACGCCGCGCGCGGAAGTGGCGAACACGATTGGTTATCGCCGGCGCAAAGGACGGCTTCCGTTCTCGAGCAATTGGCACGTGATGTGACCGGCTGGAACGCGCGCGCGGTCGAGTTTCTCCAGCTGCTCGGCTGGACGCAGTTCATGAATCACATTCGTCAACAAACTTTATGCACCCGATCTGCGGCAATGGGAACCGCTTGAGCGTCTCGGCACGGCGTTCGAAACCACTGCGCACACTGTGGACGTGCGGCACATCGAATGGGGCGAAGGGAAATATAACATCCTAACGTCGGATTTTCTCTGGCGATTAGATGCGTTCCCACTGCGCAGTTCTCCGGCGGTCAGAGTGGATGATCATCGGTTTCTCTTCAGCCCGTTAGGCGCAAACATGCCGCTCTTCACTCGGCCGCAGACGGAAAAATCCATTACGCATCTCGCCGAGCCGATCAACGTGCCGGAGCCGATCAGCCGACGCGTCCTCGACGCCTCGCTCGCTAATTACTACGGGCTGGGGCGCAGCATTGAGATCGAGGGATTCAACCTCGCCAACGTGAGGGCGTGCAACCTTTCCGACGCTGATCCGGCGGGCACGACCTGGGCGCACACCCCGCCGACCGCGCTGGTCGCGATCGATCCGGTGCTCGGGCGGATTTCGTTTCGCGATGCAAAGACGGAGCCACCGCGGGTGGTCTTTCATTATGGATTCAGCGCCGCGATGGGCGGAGGCGAATACGAGCGCACGCCGACCTTTGATGCTGCTCTCGGGCCGGTCGAGACCGTTGCTTCGCCGGGGCCGATCCAACTAGCGCTCGACGCGCGCGTCGCCGGCGGTGTGGTCGAATTAAGCGACAGCGGACGATTCGAGGAAACGCCGAGTATCGCGCTCGATCCTGGGGTGCGGCTGGAATTCCGCGCGGCGAACGAACATCGCCCGACCTTGATCGTGGCGGGTCCGATCGACATCACCGGCGGCGCCGATGCGGAAATAACGTTGAATGGACTTCTGATCGCCGGAGGACCGATCCGCATTTTGAGCGCACTCGGCGATGCCTTGCGCAAAGTTCGCCTGGTCCATTGTACGCTCGTGCCCGGGCTGTCGTTAGGGATAGACGGCGCGCCCGCCTCGGCCAGTACGCCGTCCTTGTTAATCGAGCACACAGAAAGCCCTGTCGAAGTCGAGATTGATCACTGCATTCTCGGTGCGATTCATGCGCCGCCTAACGCGACCGTTTTGATTCGGCACAGCATTGTGGACGCGAACGGCGATCTGGCGGTCGCCTATTGCGATCTCGATGGAGCCGGCGCGGGCGGGACAGTTTCAGTCGTTGACAGCACGATCATTGGGACGATGCACACCGAGCTGTTAAAGCTCGCCTCCAACAGCATCTTTTTTTCCCGCACCGAAGACGGCACTACGCCGATCCGTTCGGAGCGCCGGCAAACCGGTTGCGTGCGCTTTTCCTGGCTGCCGCTCGAAGCGCGCGTTCCGCGCCGTTATCGCTGCCAGCCGGACTTGGAGATCGCGGAACGCATCAAGGCTGCGCTCGCAACCTCGGGGACAAACACAATCAGTGACGCCGAACGTCAAGCGATCAAAGCCGCGGTCGTTGTCAGGCTGGTGCCAGCGTTTACCTCGCTCCGCTATGCCGATCCCGGTTATTGCCAGCTCCGCCTCTCCACACCGAAGCAAATTCGCTCTGGCGCCGACGACGAAGCGGAGATGGGCGTATTTCACGATCTCTTTCAACCACAACGCGAAAGCAATATTCGCGCGCGGCTTCGCGAATATCTTCGGTTCGGTCTCGAAGCCGGCGTTTTTTATGAAACCTAACGAACCCACAAAACTCCTATGAGCTCAGACATCAGTCGGCAACGCTTTAACCCCGCCAATGATTTCACCAGCGTGCTGATGCAACAGGGCCGCGTCCAATTGGATGCGGATTGGAATGAATGGAACGAAATTCTCGACCGCCACTGGCGCTCAGAGACGATCGATATCATTGGGCGCTGCGTTGTGCCGTTGGAAACGCCTGCCGGTTTCGAACTTCAACTAAGCGGTGGCAAGATGACGATCGGACGCGGTCGCATCTACGTCCATGGCCTTCAGGCGGAGAATCACGGTGCGGGCGATTTGGAATTCGACGCGATTCTCGCTGAATCCCGCGGGGTCGATCCGCTTCCCTATGAGAAACAACCGTATTTTCCGAAGGTCAAAAATCAGGCAGATTTACCAGAGAAGTTACAGTTGCCGAAAACCGGCGGACCGCACCTGGTTTATGTCGACGTTTGGGAGCGCGAAGTCACCGCCGTTGAAAACCCGGACCTGATTGAGAACGCAGTTGGGGTAGATACGACTTCACGGCTCCAAACCGCCTGGCAGGTTCGCGTATTACCCAACGTGGGCGACGGAGCCACTTGCGCAACTCCAGACGAGCAATTGAAAGGTTGGCTCGATATCATCCAGCCGTCGGCCGGTCGCCTAACGACCAAGGCGGTGGGAGTAGCCACATCCGCCGATCCGTGCCTCATTCCGCCGAGCGGTGGTTACCGCGGGCTCGAGAATCGGACCTATCGCGTCGAGATACATGACCGCGGCGAAATTGGAACCGCCACTTTCAAATGGTCGCGCGAGAACGCATCCGTCGCGAGCGGCGTGAGTGCAATCGAAGGCGATCTGACTTTGACAGCCAATCGCGCGGTCTGGGATTCGGTGCGTCGCTTTAGCCCCGGTGACTGGGTTGAGATCGCTGATGACTGGCGCGAATTCACCGGAGAACCGGGCGAGATCAGGCAGATCGATTCAGTGGATGATTCCAGTCGCACCATAACGCTCAAGACCGCGTTAACTGCCGGCCTTTTCCCCGTCGATGGACAAAACCTGACCGATCCAGCGCGGCACACGCGGATTAAGCGATGGGACCAGGATTCCAGCGGACCGGCCGTGATCGAGGTTCCCGCCTCCGGCACGCCGTTCATTTTGGAGGACGGTGTCGAGGTCACTTTCACCACGGAGCCCGATGACGGCGCATTTCGCTCTGGAGATTACTGGATCTTTGTGGCGCGGACTGCGGACGCCTCGGTCGAAGAGTTGGACGCGGCGCCCCCGCGTGGAGTGCATCATCATTATTGTCGGCTCGCCATTATCACGTTTCCAGATGTGGTGATCAATTGCCGCACTTTCTGGCCGCCATCGTTCGATGGAAAAGGTGAGAGCTGCGATTGCACAATTTGCGTTTCCGCGGAACAACACAATCAGGGCGCCTTCACTATCCAACAGGCTGTAAATCAACTGCTCAAGAGCGGCGGCACCATTTGTCTCGGGCCGGGTGTTTTCAATCTCGTCGAGAAACCGGTGCAGCTGACCGGCGCATTTGGTGTGCGGATTCGCGGGCAGGGCGCGGCCACCGTCATCATCGCGCCTCGTGCGAATGCGGCGTTCATCATTCAGCAGACGCAATGGTGCACACTCGATTACCTGACGATTCATACCATCGCAGGCACGACAAGCGGGCCTGGCATTCGGCTGAGCAATTCCATCGGCACGACGGTTGAGCGCGTGATCATTGGTCCGCCGGGCGAAGGTAATGGACCGGCCGCCGGGCTCCTGCTCGAAGCCGGTTTTCTGCTCCTAACCAAAATCCGCGATAACTTCTTCCGCGCACAATCGGGGGTCACATTCGCGCCGAAAGGGAACGATGACGGCGCGCTTCTTCTCGGGAGCTTTTACTGCGAGCGCAACTTGCTGCAATGCAACAAAAGCGGCATTCAGCTCGCCGGGTCCAGTTACTACACGAGTGACACCGTTGTCGCGCGCAACTTCATCTTCGGCACCGGTGTCGCGGGCATCTCCATAACTGGCTTCGCACTTCCAGAACTGGAAATCACCGGCAACACGATTACGCCCGAGAAAGGCGACGGCATCGTCGTCGGTACGGGCGGAGTTCGCATCGCCGACAATCGCGTCGCGAACGTCGGAGCGGATCCGCAAAATGGCATCCGCCTGGTGACGGGCCTGCTCGCACTCGCCCTGACTCCGATCGTCGTGAGCGGTAATCGTCTCCAAGGCTTGCGGGCAAACGGGATCGCGATCGAGATGCTCCTGGTCTCCGCCAAAATCGAGCGCAACGTGTTGAACGCAATCACAGGCAACGGCCTGATCATGCTCCCCGGAAGCGCGGCCGGTAGCATGAGCGTCATGGCTAACGAGTTGATCAATATTGCCAACGGAACCGCCGAGGCGACGACGGGAGGCGAGTTGGCCGCCATTCATTTGCGGAACGTTTTCGCGGGTGCTGTCTCTGAGAACGCAATCAGCGGCGTCGGCCACCAAGCCTCACTCGCCGCCGTGATCGCCGGCATCCGCGCGGACACGAGCCTCGATCTCCGGGTCAGCGAGAATACGATTACCAACGTCGCTCCACCCACCGACTTCCAGAATCCCGCGGCCGGTGTCCTCGTTGTCGGCCCGCTCGCTCATATCGATATAGCAGCCAATCTGATTCGCCGTCAGCTCACGCCTAACGATGACAACTCGCCGTGGGAAGCGGTCCGCATTTTGGGGCTCTCGAGCGAGCCAGCGGGCAAGTTGCAACGCGCGGGCTTCACGAATCTTTCCACCCAGGGGCAGGTAAATGCGATCAGCAGTCTGGCGGCGAGCGCCGCGGCGGTGCGCGCCGGAGTGGTCAACAATACCTGCCACGGTTACGGGCGGGGCCCGTTGACCGAGGTCGTAATCACGGGCAGTTGCCGCTTCAGCGACAATCAATGTGCGTGCGCGAGCGAAAAAGTGGCGGCCGTGGTCGAGGTCACCGCGGAGGCGGTAATTGCTGCGGAGAATCGCGTCGAGTGCGGCCGGAACGCCCGATCGCTCGACCTGAAACTCGGTAACGCGAAAGCCCTGACGGTCCTTGGCAATATCGTCGGCGGACCGATCATGGTTAACGGCGCGGCGCTCAGCGCACCCTGGCAACCACTCAATGTCATCGGAGCCTAACTAAAAACTGAACGCAATTTGGAGGAGTCATTATGAACATCGCAGAACTAAAAGGAGAAAAAACCGTCAAGACGCTCGCGAAACGTTTGCTCGCAGAGCCGTCAAATAAAACAAAGAAAACGACCAACGCCGAAATGGAAGTGGCCTTGCTCCGCTTGAATCCGCAGCTCAGCCAGATTAGCAATTTGAAAGAGGGAACCCCGATCCTGGTTCCCGATGAGTTCGTCCTTGCGGCCGACGAATCATTTACTCCTTCACGCGGCCTCACGGAGGAACTGTTGCGCCAAAGCGAGGAAGCGATGTCGACGTTACGGGCTGTCTTAAAAGAGCGCGTGGCGCACTCGGCTGAGGAAAGCGATCGCGTGGCGATCTGGTTGAAGAGCAATCAAGCGAAGGAATTTCTCCGCCGCTCGCCTGAGCTAAAAGAAGTCTTCTCCGGCGGGGCGGCGGCGGCGAAAACCGCCTCGAAAGAGCAGGCTGCCGCGGTTGCTTCAGAAGTGAAGGCGCTCGACAAGGTGCAGGCGCAATTGGCGAAATTCCGGAAGACGTCACCAGGATGATCGAACGCGACCCTAACCAGGATTCGGCCTCAATTAAAAATATCTACCTCATTGCGTCATTCTAGTCTAATTGCGGTTGACATCGCGTTTCAGAGGAGAAATAAGCAATTTGCCGATTCGCGCAGCCCGGTCCCAGCTCAGGACTCGGCGAGCCGCTTTCCGAATGTGGAAAGCATTTACATTCTCGGGTAACTCCTCGCGTCTCGCCTCGATCACCTTTTCGGCGCAACGTGCCGGAGAGAACGCGTACAATGAAACGTTGACTTAACCCAGCCTTCGCGATGTTTTTCTTGAACCTGCGCGCCGCGCACTGCGTCGGCATGAGCATTGTCCGAATGCTTGCTTCAGTCCGTTTATCGAACGATCCGATCTCGTTCGCGACCTGTTGTGTATCAACTTCAAACTCGCTTAACGCCGCCGGCGTCTTTGGTCCGATAAGCCCGTCAATATCGCCTTTATAGTAGCCACCTGAGCGCAGAAATCGCTGGAGGAAATATAGAATCGGGTGAAAACAAAGTGCTCATTAGCGCACGCACATCGTCCCCTCAATTTATTCCACTAGCGAGTCAGACTTATTCTTGCGCGCCATAAGCCTAAGGGCGCGCGACAAGGTGGTCTGGTCTGATGTTCCCTTACCGCCCCGCGTCCTTGTCCGATCAGCTCTGAACGACTTTGATCGAGTATTTGCCCATCTCGTTGGCGCGATTTTAATGGCAAACCTGAACAAGGTATTCGCCAGGGACCACTCGCCGAATTCATGGGCTGCGGTGCCACCGTCGAGAAAGCCAAGATTCATGTTCGCTTCGTTCAGCGGAATGCTTCTGCAATCGGTGCCGATATAGGACCGGGCGCCATCCTGTGAATCGAAGGTGAGATCGTGCGCAAGCTCAAGCCGGTTTTTCGGATATCTGCATCGCAATCACGAAAAGATGGCCGAGAGCGCGAGCTATCTTGGTTCGATGCCGTACACCGATCAGTTCGACTATTTCTGTTCCATGACCAATAACGTACACAGAAAAAGCTCGACAAGTTTACAGGGACGTTGCAAAGATTTCGCTGATTACGTCAGCCGACGTTCCAATGCGTGTCGGGTCGTGCTGAGAAGCGCGAGGGTGCTGGACGTTCGCCGGAAACGCCGCTTAGCGCGATCTCCAATTCCAACTGGAACTCCAAACCATAGGACGCGAGTCCGTAAGTCGAAAGACTCTCGCGGCAATAACGGTTCTTGGTTCCCCGCGGAACTGGATTGCAGTCAACAATTCAACGGATATCGGCTTCAACACAAAACAGCAACCAAAGGAGATAATATGCGAACATCAAAAGTGAATGCCTGGTACGGGTGGGTGCCCGACCGGCCCGACTATCGAGACCAACTCTACAGCGCCATCGCTGCGCCACCCAGCTGCCACCAAAGGTGGATTTGAGGGCGGGCTGTTCGCGAGTGGAAGACCAGGGGCAACTCGGCAGTTGCACAGCCAACGCGTTGGTTGGCAACCTGGAATTCCTCAGAAAGAAAGCCGGTCACGCGGTCACCAATCTGAGCCGGCTATTCATTTACTACAACGAACGCGCGATGGAAGGCACGATCAACGACGATGCGGGAGCCATGATTCGCGACGGCGTCAAATCGCTCGTTAAACTTGGCGTCTGCAGTGAGAGGAAATGGCCTTACACGATTGCTAAGTTCACCCAGAAACCGTCGCCGGCGTGCTACAAGCAGGCGGCCGATCATCAGGTTACCTCTTATCATCGGATCATCAGTTTGCAGCAGATGCGTCAATGCCTCGCTGAAGGTTACCCGTTTGTTTTCGGTTTCTCAGTTTATGAGGCATTCGAGTCCGAGGAGGTTGCCGGCACCGGCAAGTTGAACCTCCCCAAGCGAGGTGAAAAACAACTTGGCGGCCACGCCGTGATGGCCGTGGGCTACGACGACTCAGCCAAACGTGCGCTTGTCCGCAACTCCTGGGGCAGGAACTGGGGCATCAAGGGTTACTTCACGATGCCGTACGACTACATCTCGGACGACAACCTGGCAGACGACTTCTGGACCATCCGTGAGCTTGAAAATGTGTAGATACGGAAGAGTGCCAGCGGCCGACCAAATGTCTTATGCAACGCGTATCGGTCTCGAGGAATGGAACACTGGCGAGTTGACCTCGAGATTGCCTATGGGATTCCGTTGCGACGGATGCGATTACCTTTCCGCGAACTGCTCGCCTGCCAACTATTCTGACCTGCCTGTTCCATTTCTAGATCAGCGCGTCCCTTCGGCACCGACATCGTCGGCCCTGACCAGCCCGGTCTCCCAGCGTCTCGGTTTTTTCTCCCGCGGATATTGATTGATGAATCCCACTAGGGTTGATTGATCCATCTCGCGACGTCCGACCTTAACGCGATTCCCGCAGTTGCCTTCCACGGTATTGAACACGGTCGCATTCTTTGCTTTGTCGACGCGAAGTACGAATCCGATGTGACCGGTGCCTTTTAATTTTCCAGAATCGTCTTTGTAGAGCATGACAAACGCATCGCCCGGAATGGGCGCGTAACCCCCTTTGTCCATTGCCCAGCCTTTCATCTTCGCCTGTTGCCACGTCGCTAACACGCTTCCCATCGGTTTGCCAAAAGGATGCTTGCCGAGCGCGCGATGCACACACCAACTCCAGAAAAAACAGCACCAACAATCGGCCGGTGAACCGGCTTCCTCGAGGTATTTACTCACGCCGTCGCCCCAATTGCTTCCATCGGGGTCCTCATGAACGTCGGCCTGATGTTCCGCTGCCGCTACCTTTAGAATCTTCGCTCGCATCGGCATCAATCCAGCAGGTACAACTGCCGGAATGTGCGATCTCTGCGGCAGCCCACTAGGATGGTACAGCGCCCACCAGGTCTCGTCACCAACCTCTCCGTCCACTTCCAATGGTTTCCCGTCCCGACCGAGATGCGTTTGCTGAAAGTAGACCACGGCCTGTTTTGTCTTGTCCTGAAAATGGCCGCCCACGGCCGCGGCAAAGTAGCCCTGCGATTGCAGAAGAGCTTGCAGCACCTTCACTTCATCTCCCTCGTCGCCAAACCTCAATAGGGAGTGAGCTTTCTCTGGCATGGCTGAAACAGGCGGCTTCAGCCTGGCGGCCGCTACGGTTTTTCTTATCGATCCAGCGGCACGGGGCGAAATGCTCTGCGCCAACGCGAGGTACTCGGCGATGTTTTCGCCGTAATATCTGCCGTCCGATTCATGTCCCTGCTTGAAACCCCCTTGCGTATCCACCCGGCGGCTGCCTGTATTATAAGCGATAGCAACGTAGATCTTCTCTTTGTCAGTCAGCATTGTCTTGTTCGCCCAACCTAGCCCTTTCATCGCGGCCCTTAGTTCCTGGACGCATTTGGCCGCGCAGGCCGCGAAATTCACCCATTTCTTCCGCAGAAAAAAAGCTGGGTCCGCGGGATCTTCTTTAAAGTACTGCAGGTCGTATTGGAAAATGCCGAACCCATGGCAAAACTTGTCCGGGTTGCGAACAGCACCCGCATAGCTGGTAACATATTGCGCCATTTCCTCGAGCGCCTGGCGCGCAATCGCAAACATTTCGTCCCCACGTGGTGCGGCCAGTAGTTCGGACTTTGTCTTGGGAAAGGCGGTACGGCCCTTATCGGCGTCGAGCGTATCACCTACGCACAGCGCGAGGATCTTTTTCACACTTAGTCTCCTGGCCACGAAAGGAGCCCACATGTAGCCGGTCTCCTGCTGAGCAATGGCCGCCAGCATATCGACGCTAAACGGCGTCCCGCGCACAGCGGCTTGGAGATGTTTATTAAACGTCTTTTTGAACCATTCGATGGCTTCTTTAGTCTTCATAATTTTGACGCATTATCGTACTGCAACTTTAACTGGAAGAAGGCGGCGTGGCCGGGGTGGCCGGCAAGGCAGGCGCACTGGTCGGGCGCTTCTCGATCAGGTTCGCAACTGCCGGTCTCAAACTCATCAGGTTCTTTAGCAGGTTGAACCAGAATGGAGCGCCGAGAGTGAGCAGACCGGCGGTAGCAAGAACACCGAACAAATGGGGCCAGAATTGCCGAAGTCGGGACCAAAATCCGCTCGACCGCTGCGGATCGTCCCAGCGCGCTAAGAACCCCGCTGGCACCAACGTAAAACCAGTTTTTTCAATGTCATCCTTTAAGGTGTTGACAGTTTTCTGTCGCGACTGCAGGAATGCCTCTGCGCCTTTGGTTTGAAGTTCGTCATACTCAGTCAGCCAGGCCGCGGTGTCCTCAGGTTTAACGGACTTTTCTTTGAGCAGCGCCTCGAGAGCGTCATGATACGCTTTCGCCGTTCCGCTCGCCGGAAGCGGCTTCAACTCGAAAGACGGATGCTTTTCTAACCAGAAGAGATAAGCGTGATAGGCAGAGGTATCGGTCGAATCGAGTATTTTTCCGCCTTGCTCCACAAGGCCGGGCGCTGATTTGACCAGCGCGTCGACCAGTTTCGGTTGATCGTGCAACTGGCGATAAATGTCGCCGGTATCCAGCTGCAGCAGAAATGCCGTTAAGATTGCAAAAACAATCGTGACGATGCGCACGTGCATCTGGAACCATTGTTCGGCACGGTCCTGAGCGCTGCCAAACCAGCGCTGAAATCGATCATATGCTTGAGTGGTGGCGCGCTCCACGGTCGCGCCAAAGTTCGCCAGCGAATTCACCACCGCCTGCTGTTGCGTCTCGGATTTGAACAACTCCGAAACTTTGGAGATCACCCGAAGCTTAGCTTGCGATTCTAAGGCGGGATGATCCCAGTCTTTCAACGCTGCGATCAGATCCGCAGCCTTTCTAACCAATTCCGGGGGAATGTTGCGAAAAGCGGCTTCCGTCTCGCTCATATCGTCGAGCTCATACAGGACACGGTAAACTTCGCCTGGGCGGATAGCGCTTCCGAGTTGCGTTCCTCCACCCCACGGCCATGTCCAAAACCTCCACTGCTTCATTCGGTTCGGCTTAACGGCGGGGATTTCTACACTGAGCCTTGCCTTCTGGACCTCAGCTCGTGCTTCGGTCACGGCTCGGTCCCTGGCGACGTCGCCCGGATTTTCCTCCAATTCTCGCTGCGCTTGCTTCTGTTTTCGCTCAGCGGCAATGAGAGCTTGCGCTTTCGGGTCAAGAGCGGGTCGGTTTTTTTTGCACCAAACAGAGTCACTGAAAATCGGGTCGCGCAAAATCTGCGCGGCCAGCGAATGGGCGTGCTCTCCGATGTTCGGATCGATCGTTTGAAACGTGAGAGCCAGGGCGTTGGCTAAATTTTTGCCACGAAGCGAAAACGCGGCCGAGACCATCTGCACGATAATCGTGATCAACAGACTGAGAACAGTCATGATCACCGCGAAAGCAATGACTGTATCAAGAGTGCTTAGCATATGCGACGATGACTCGCCTCCAGTTGGCTGTAACGAGTAACTAGATTTCGGAGTATCTGAATTTCTTCGTCGTTTTTGTCTTTTTGTTCGGAGCGTAGCAGCATCGCCGCAGCGGCGCCGCGCGCTTCGTTGTAGAAGGTGGCCGCTCCGGCATCATAAGGTTTTCCGTGCCTCACAGTGTGTCCCGTCTCGTTGGTTGTCGTGGCATAACGGACAATAAATATCTCCGTCTTTGTTACCAAGTCAGTGGCCGCGCGATCGGTCACTTCGTCGTAGGGTGATACGAAGAGCACCGAGCAACTCGCGAAAAGCAATGGCAGCAATGGCAGCAAAGAAAATGCCCGCCGGGCGATCCAGACTGGATTACGTGTTCGCATTGGGGGCGAGCTGATTATCAACCTTATCGAAATCGCGAAACCTCTAGCAAGGCTAAAATGAATTTGCCAAACCCAGCGCAGGGCGCGCTTGCGGGCGTATTACTTCAAGAACATTGCTACAGCGGAGTCGCTCAGAAAATGGGCTAAATGCGGTTAAAGAAGCGTTTGATCACAACGTGCTAACCTCTGGTCGCTATCTCAGGAATCCGTCTGCTGCCCGTAATGAGTTTCGCGGACATGGTCAAGCAATTTGATCTTGCCTTGGCCCGCTGTCCCGTGAAACGCTCGTAGCCATGCAGCCTTTTGACCAATCCCCCTTGGGGAGGGCAGGAAATAAGTGACTCTCCCATCATGAAAATCCCGGTTTTCGTTCCGTCCCCCACGAGCCTCTCTCCTTCGCAAGAAGCAGCTCGTACCGTGATCATCCAACAGCTTGATGACAATGACTTGGAGCCTCGCGCGCTGGGACGTTCTGATTATCCAACAGAGCTTCCGTTACGTGAGGTGCTACTAATTGCTCGGCACTGTTCTGGCGGAGTTATTCTCGGCTTCGAGCAATGCCGCGCTGACAGCGGTGTGCTTAAACCGGGGGACGCCGGCTGAGAAGCGAGTTAGCACCCCACTGGCATTTCCAAGTCCTTGGAACCACCTGGAGTCTGGTATCTTGTTTGGATTACGACTCCCGATTCTCGTTTTTCGCGAAGATGGCATCACAGGAGGAATATTCGACAATGGAGTTTCCGATGTATTCGTTCATCCGATTCCATCGGCTGACATTACAGGAACTGCGAAAGCCGCGCTGAAACAAGTATTTCAGAGATGGGCGGGCAAGGTTCGCGAGCATTACTATGACGACAAACGCGGATAGCTAATGCTCATCGAGCTGCTCCGCGAGTCACAGTTATAAGAGTTGCCTTAAGCCTTAGGTCAGCGGGGGGAGTCCGACACAGTCGTCGAGGTGGAGCTTTGCCGACCGAGTTCGCCTATTCGGCGATAAGGACTGTGCCGCATAATCGGTAGTTTGCCTGCGACAATCGAAGAAACTTTGAGGTCAAGTAAATCGACGACTATTCCGCGCAAATTCTTGTCGACGATTATTCCTTTGTGCGAGCTCGTTCCATGGCCCGTGTCTTTTCAAACCGCTACAGGGGTTTCGGTTCATAAAGGAGCCCCTAACGCTGTGGGCCCACAGTCGTATTTTGGATAATTTGTCATTGAAATCGCTCGCGACCTGGCGTTAGGGTACGCGATGTGGCGCTGCAGCCGCATATGGGGAGATTCGTGAGTTCCCTATCGGAGCTCATTGGCATGTTCAGTCACGAGTCGGCGCTGAAGTTGCAGGAATTACTGGAGACCTTGCATGTTAAGCAGCGGCCGGGGGCAAACTGCAGGGCGGTAACCGCCGAAAACCCGTGAGCTAATAGAGAAATATACGACATGTCCGACACGCTCACAGACGAGACTGGCAGACCTTACTGGAGCGAATCAACAACCAGCGCTGCCTTCCGTTTCTTGGGGCAGGCGCGAGCTTCCCTGCAATCCCGCTCGGCTCGACCATTGCGGCTGACTGGGCGCAGGAATACAATTACCCGGGCGACAACCCGAAAAATCTCGTTGAAGTGGCGCAATTCCTTGCTGTTCAATTCGACCCGCTTACGCCGAAGGAAAAAATTCTCAAACAACTCGATGGCGTGGTACCTCCAGATTTCAACGCGGCCGACGAACCGCATGCGTTGCTCGCCGATTTGCCGCTGCCGATTTATCTCACCACCAACTACGACGATTTCATGGTGCGGGCGCTTAAATCGCGCTATCGCGATGCGCGCCGCGAACTCTGCCGGTGGAATGAGTTGATCAAGAACGAGCCGTCGGTGTTCGATAATGGTTTTACCCCTACAGTGGCCAACCCGGTCGTGTTTCATTTGCACGGCCACACCATCCCAGAGTCGATTGTGTTGACCGAAGATGACTATTTGTATTTCCTCGCCAACATCGGTCAGGAGAGACTACTGCCCAAGCCTATTCAGCAGGTGCTCACGCGCTCGACGTGTGTGTTTATCGGATATCGGCTGGCAGACTGGAATTTTCGCGTGCTATTTCAGGGCTTGCGAGCGTACAGTATGGCGGGCTTGAGCATCGCGGTGCTCAAGCCACCCGGCGATGACGAGCTGGCGCGGCGGCAACGCGAGTACCTCGACCGCTACTATGCGAACATGAAACTGACAGTTTACTGGGGAACCGCCAGGGAGTTTGCCATTGAGCTACGCGAGCGCTGGGCAAAATTCAACAAGGTCTAACGCAATACCATGCCGCAAACTACCGAAGCTCAACCGCAACCCGCGATGCTCACCGAAGACGATTGGAAGACATTGCTCGAGCGCATCCGTGATCAAAAATGTACGCCCTTTCTCGGTGCAGAATCCACCGGTAGTGTAATGCCGTCACGTTCGTCCATTGCGGAGCGCTGGGCGGCGGCGGAGCCTGATTTTCCGTTTGAAGATTCAAGCGATCTGGCGCGGGTGGCGCAATTTATTGCGACAAAGCGCGACCCCTTGGAGCCGCGCGAGAGGATTCTCGATGAAATTGAAAAGATTCCGGCGCCGGACTTCAAGTCGGCTGATGAACCTCATGGCATTCTGGCCAGTCTGAGGCTTCCCGTTTACATTACAACAGATTATCACAACTTCATGGTCGCAGCGCTCAAGAGTCATCTGAGAGATGCGCGGCAAGAGGTCTGCCGCTGGAACGATTCGGTGAAAAACGAACCCTCAGCGTTCGATTCGCAACCAACGTTCGAGCCCGACGTGGCTAATCCGGTCGTGTTTCACCTCTACGGGCATGCCGGTCTGGTCGAATCGCTCGTGCTGACCGAGGACGACTATTTGCAGTTCTTAGTTGAGACGTCGAAGGATCCCCTTCGTATCCCGCCGCGTATCCAGAAGGCGTTCACGCGCACGTCACTGTTGTTTCTCGGCTACCGGCTCACCGACTTGGAATTCCGCGTATTGCTGCGCACCTTAGCGGGCAGTCTAAAGATTAGTATGGCGGGGAGCCACGTGTCGGCGCAAGTGATCCACGTCGGTAACGACCCGCTGACCGACAAGCAAATTGCGCAGTTGGCGAAGACGAAGCAATACCTCAGCCGCTACTGCAGAAAGTTTGACATTACAATGTGCTGGGGCACGACGCACGACTTCCTCGTCGAGCTCAAACAGCGCTGGGATGCGTTTCCAAAATAAATGCCCGAGCAACCCCAACCGTACATCGGGCCCCGCGCATTCAAACCGGAAGATGCTCCCTTTTTCTTCGGACGAGATCGCGAGGCCAATGAGCTGCTCTCCCTTGTTATCTCGCATGCTGAAGTCCTGCTTTACGCTCAGTCCGGCGCTGGAAAGACTTCCCTGATCAACGCAAAGCTCCTGTCTCTCTTGGAAAAAGGCGAGGGCTTGGAAGTGTTGCCGCTGGCGACCATGCGGGGGCCGCCATCGACTCTGCCCCAATCGGAGATAGCCAACATCTATGTTTTCAACACGCTTGTAAGCTGGACCAAGGGCGCTGCGGCCCCGGAGAAGCTGGCGAAGATGACCTTACGCGAGTTTCTGGAGCAACGTGGGCAGCCGATGGATAAAGAAGGACTGCCCAAGCCTTGCGTCGCCATTTTTGATCAATTCGAGGAGTTGTTTACTTCTTACCGTGAGCATTGGGAGCAGCGGCGTGGTTTCTTTGAGCAAGTGCGAGACGCACTGGATGCCAACCCCCGACTGCGGACGCTGTTTGCGATGCGCGACGACTATGTTGCCGCGATTGACCGATACGCGCGCATCATGCCGGAGGAATTCCGGATCCGTTTCCATTTGGAGAATCTGCGTGAGCCGCAGGCGCTGGATGCCATCAAGGGTCCGTTAACGCGAGATGAGCGCCACCACTTCGCGCAGGGTGTCGCCGAGAAGCTGGTGAAAGAGCTTATGAAAACGCCGGTGGAAACAGCCAGTGGCCAGACAGAATCGATCACCGGCGAGTTTGTAGAACCTATCATGCTGCAAGTCGTCTGTGAACGGCTCTGGCGCGATTTGAAGCCCGAGGAGACGGAAATCACCTTTGCTCATCTCGAGACAATCAGCGTGGAGAAGGCGCTCCTGGGTTTCTATGAGGAGTCGATCCAAGCCGTCGCGCTTGAAACTGGCATTGCTGAGGGGACATTGCGGTCCTGGTTCGAAAAGCATCTGGTCACTCCTGCTGGAACGCGGGGAATGGTGTTTCGGGGTGAAACGGAAACCGAAGGTTTGCGCAATGATGCCGTCGATGCATTGGATAAACTGCACCTTATCCGGAGCGAACTGCGCGGTGGCGCCCAGTGGTACGAGCTCACGCATGACCGCTTTATCGAGGCGATCCAGCGTTCGAACGAGGTTTGGTTTGAGCAAAGGGCAGTAAGCGAGGCGCTGCGGAGCAAACTGGAAGCAAAAGCGCAAATACCCGGTGCCTTTCTCGATGAGAGCGAAACGCGCGACGCGGAGGCTTTTCTCACCTCACCGGATGCGCGCATACTCGGGCCATCGCCCCAGGTGGAGTCGCTCGTTAGGGCAAGTCGTCTCCATGTCGAGGAGGAAAAAGCTAGCAAAGCGCGCGAACTCGAAGATGCGCGCAGGCTAGCCGAGTCGGAGCACGCGCGCGCTGAGGTGCGCTCCCGCCTCGCGCGCAGAGCGGTCGTCTTTGCCCTTGCCGCCTGCGGCGCCGCCGCTTTTTCCATTTACGAGTGGCAAAATGCGACGAAGATGCGGCAGCAGGCCGAGATTCAGGGATTGGCTTCCTACCTCACGGCCGAGGCGCTCAAACATCAGAAGGATCAACTCGATCTCTCGCTTCTCTTGAGTATCGAAGCGTATCGCGTGGCGCGCACGATGCATCCATCCACGGAGAAGCTGCGGCTGATGAAAAGCCGGTTGCTGGCAGACGCGAAGAGCAGCCTGCTGGCTGGTTTGGTGTCGAGTTCGCATCTGCTTCGATTTGCCCACGGTCGTGGCGAAGCGATTCGCAGCATCGTGTCAACCAAAGACGGACGGCTCATCATCACGGGCAGCACAGATGGCACTGTGATCGGTTGGAACTCATCGGGCATCCCGGTGACCCAACCGTTGCGACAACATACAGGCAATGTATATGGCCTCGCGCTCAGCCCGAATGAACGCACGCTCGCTTCCGCATCTGCGGACGGCACAATTCTCGTTTGGGATGTCACAGCGATGCAAAAAAAGCCCTTGCGTCTCAATGCCGAGCAAGATCGAGCAGACGCCGGTGTGTACGGGATCGATTTCAGCCCTGATGGAAAGTCGATCGTTTCCGCCAGCTTGAACGGTGCGATCACGCTTTGGGACGTGGCCAGTCGGAGGAGGATCGATTCCGTTCCAGCCGGGCATGGTAAGAGCGCGTATCGCGCGATCTTTAATCCCGCAGGCGATCTGATCGCTTCCTGCGGCGCGAATAACGTCGTCAAACTTTGGAAGATCGAGTCCGGGAGGCTGGTGCTGTTCAAGGAACTCGCCGGTCATGTGACCCAGGACAAGGAGAGTAGGTTTGTCGGTCATCCGGAAGGGAAAGAGATTTTTAATCTCGCCTTTAGTCCGGATGGTTCAATCCTGGTCTCCGCTGGGCAGGAAGGGACAGTCGTTCGTTGGCGCCTGACGGAGAGCGAACCTGTGGCGGAGCCACTGCACGACGAGAAGTCTGAGACCGCGCATGGGCGTGGCGTTTACGGACTCGCCTTTAGCTCGGACGGCAAGATCATCGCCTCCGGAAGCGCAGATCAGACCATTCGCTTTTGGGATGCAGCGACTGGCGAAGCTATCAAGACCGATTTCACCGGTTACGGGCAGACGATCTACTGCCTCGCCTTTTGCCCGCAGAAAGAAAATACCACCGGGATCTTGTTGGCAGGCACCGCTACTGGAGCTTTTACGATGTGGGAACCGACGCAGGAGCAAGCCACTCTCTCTGATCAAACTGGGTTATACGATTGGGTGCGGTGTGTCCGGTTCGACTCGAGCGGTCGGAAGATGGCATCCTGCGTCGAAAAAAACGGTGCAATCTTCCTGACCGACCTGACGACTTTTGATTCGGAAGAACTGAAAGGTCACAGCGAGCGGGTTCAATCTTTTGCTTTCGCCCCGGACGGAAGGACGTACGCCGCTGGTGCCGTAGATGGGAAGCTCCTCCTGTGGGACTCGGCTCCAGGCGCAGCGCCGAATAGTTTAAACGCAATTCCTTCACTTCCGTGGGACTCCGCTCCAGGCGCAGCGCGGAGTGATTTAGACGCAATCCTTTCACAGCCTATCTATGTACTTCCTCTTTTAGAGCCTATCTATGTACTTCCTATTTATGTACTTCCTATTTCACAGCCTATCTATGTACTTCCTATTTCAGAGCCTATCTATGCACTTGCCTACACACCTGACAGCAAGATTCTCGTCTCTGGCGGCCCTGCCGATCAAATCCTTGTCTGGGATGTTTCCTCCAGAAAGTTATTGCGCAGGCTCGAGCGCAATGGAAGTAAGCGGGTCCTGGCGTTGGCCTTCAGCCCTGATGGTAGACGCTCGCAGTCGCCAGCGAAGATAAAGAGGTGGCGCTTTGGAATGTAGCGGATTGGCAACTGCGTCCGAAAACCCTTTACCACGAAGGGGTTTCATTGGGACTCGCGTTCAGCCCGACAGCAAGACGCTTGCCGCTTCCGCAGCCAAAGAGATCACGCTTTGGAATGTGGCGACCGCGACCCCTCGGTCCGCCGCTTCGGAAGCATGATGGCATCGTCTACGCGGTAGCATTCAGTCCGAACGGCGAGATCCTTGCTTCGGGGAGCGAAGACAACAGTGTCATTTTGTGGAACGTGGTCACGCGGCAGTTGCTCGCAGTTCTGCCAGCGAAATACAGCGCCTTCGCGCGCGATGTAGCCTTTAAATACAGCGCCTTCGCGCGCGATGTGGCGTTTAGCCCCGATGGCCGCACACTCGCCGTGGCGGGCTGGGACACCACGCTTTGGGATATGAACTTTGACTCCTGGCAATGCCGCGCCGCGGAAATCGCTGCCCGCAATCTGACCAAAGAAGAATTGAAGATCTACTTACCAGACGAACCTTATAAGCCCACCTTTCCGTACGGCTTGATGTTGGAAGCTCATAAGCACGCCCTCCGCGGTGAGGCTGGCGAAGCACGCCGAGATTACGCAGATGCGGTCAAAACGGCAGCCAAGACAAAGGACATGCAATTGAACAATGACATCGCCTGGTGGGGAACGCTCGATGGCTTTGCAGATGTAGTGCTGCCCGCTTGTGATGTCGCGATCCGCGAGGCACGGCCTTGGGACAAGCCAATCGTATTCGACACGCGCGGAGTAGCGCATGCTTGCACAGGCAAACTCCGCGAAGCGGCTGCCGATCTTCAGAAATTTGTCGACTGGGTAAAGATGAAACGCCGCGACTGGGAAGAAAGAGGAAAACAACGAGAGGCATGGGTTGCGGAACTGCGCAAAGGACACAATCCGATCGACAAGAAGACGCTCGAAGCCCTGCGAATCGAATAGTGATAAGCGTGCGGTGACGGCACGATAAGAGAAGTGGACGGGCAACGATAAGGGTGCCATTGAGTTGGCTTCCGGGTAATGCTTGCCATAATTTTTTCACTGAGAATGCGCAAGGCCAACCCAGTTGCAAACCAACGCGCCGAATAGAAGACACCGCAATGATGGTCTCATCATGTCACACTCGGCTAATAGCGTACTGATAATGTTTTAGGACATTTTCGACGTCAAGCTACGACTTCGCGCCGTCGCTTTGTGGTTCGCGCTCGGTGTCCGGTGCTTGGCCGGATTTATCGCTTCCTTCAAGACACTCAAGCAAATTCGATAACTACTCGCGCATACTCTTTCCGGTAATCGGTTGCTCGATGATCCTAGATCGAGCTTCGCTATGCGATCGCGCGACTGATTGCCCATGCCACTTCTTTGCCCGCAACAAAGCCGTGCGCATCGCCGCCTTTAGGATCCACGATGTGTTTGCTGCTTTCCAAATTGTGAAAGCAGCCCGGCTGCCAGGCCTAACTACCTGCTACTGCCAGCAGTCGATCAACGCCTTGCACGACTTCGCGCGGCTCCATTTCTGCGCCGTTGCGCCAGGGCCGCCAAATTTATCGTCCTTATCGCCGAAGGCAGACGCGACCGTGCCGCTCAGCCGCGACGCAGTCGGTAGGCGATACCGACGGCGGTCGTTGGGTGTGTGGTGACAAGAATCGGCCTTTGATGCGCTTATCTACTACGCTGCGGAAGAATCCGTTCATGGAACGCGAGAAGCCATTATGCGAAAACGCCGTCTGCAAAAGTGACATCGTTTGCAATTTGTCGGTTGTCGAGGCCATCGAGGCTGCCGTCACAACGCGACCAAGGAAGCTGTGGCCCACAACATGTATTCGTTGCACCTTGGCAGCGAGCCGATCGATCATTGGACCCACGACGTTTTGTCCGACTGTGCCGGCGCGAACCTTGTCTTAAGCGAGTTTCTGAAAGATTACCCGCAGATATATCGGCGAATCGTCATCCCGAAAGAACTGAAATGGGAACTTCGGGACAAGCTTGATCAAGATAATGTTACGG
>JAALOD010000069.1 GCA_013372845.1 Candidatus Udaeobacter sp. | reverse complement strand
GGGCAAACTTCCGGGACGATGAGGCTGAGACCTATCCTCTAGCAGTCGGTTGGAGCGCGCGCGGTGGGAGTACGAACAATGCCTACGACTTGAGTTACACATCGTGGGGCTCAAGCTCTGGTTCCGCTAATGGTGCTGCGGCGAATCTCTGCGCGGCGGCGATCGGTACGGAGACGGATGGATCAATCACTGGACCATCCGCCGTTGAAAACATCGTCGGTCTGAAGCCGACACTCGGTCTTGTATCGCAAGACGGAATCATTCCGATCGCTCACGAGCAGGACACGGCTGGACCGATGGCGCGCAGCGTCACTGATGTCGCGATCCTGCTTGGAGTGTTGCAGTCGCCGTTTGGTGAAGTGATTGGGCATCAGCTGCCCGATGATTACACGCAATTTCTCGATCCGAACGCACTCGATGGCGCAGTGATCGGACGCGATGTGCGCTTTTTCGATTACAGCTACTACGGCAGCGGCATTCCGGGCGATGAGCTGACCGTCGCATTTGCCGAAAATGCGCTGAGCGTGATGGAAAGCCTCGGTGCGACTGTCGTTGACGTTGATACGGGGGACGTATTCGCTTACAACGGCGACGAGTTCACAGCGTTGCTGTATGAATTTAGAGCGCAAATCGCGGACTACCTCGCGACGCTCACGCACACCGATATGCACACGTTGGCCGACCTGATTGCGTTCAACGACGCGCATTGTGTGCAAGAGATGCCCTACTACGACCAGGACGTATTCTTATTGTCGGATCAGTTCCCAGGTTATCCGAACGATCCCGCCTACATCGCCGCGCGAACGCATGCCCGCACTGCTGCGCGCTCTGGCATTGATAGTGTAATCAACTCGGGTGTCGATGCGATCGTCGCTCCGCACTTGACTAACTCGACCGGACCCGCAGTGGCGGGTTATCCAAATTTATCGATACCGGTGGGCATTCGCGATAGCGGCCGGCCGGCGGGAATGCTCATGTACAGCACTTTCCTGCATGAACCGCAGCTAATCGGCTTCGGCTACGCGTTGGAGCAGGCGTTAAATGTGCGGCAGCAGCCGCAATTCCTCGGCTCGATTATCCCGATCCCGAACGGCGGATTTTGCACCGGTCAGCCGAGGCAGCCTCAGGTGTTCACTGGTAGAGTGCATCTTCCGCGCAAGCCCATCTTCTAAGATTACGAACCTTCGGTTGAGCACGCGAGCAGAATGAGGATTCTGCTCGCGTGACGATTTTCCTGGATGCGGCTTTGCCGCAAAATATCGCGAAGGCGGCGGAAATTTTTCCGTCCCCTCAATGGATGCTCGGTCTGCAGCGGTTAAAGCTCGATGCTATCTGGCTGGAGTTGTTACCGCGACAGATGACCCGTGGCCGATCAGGCCAGGATCGACAACTTCCAGCGGCAACTGCGCATGGATTGGCCGGCCGATATTGTTTGCTCTATCAGAAACCGCCAGCGAGCACGCATGAGCTCGACGATGCGTTGTATCGGAATGTCGAAACAAGCGCTGCTTGATCGACTCGCCGGCCCAAACACGCTGCTCAATCTCAGTTACTCGATTCACCCGCCATTTCTTTTGCAATTTGGTCGACGCATCTTTTGCGATCTGGATCCAAGCGAAATTTTTATTGGATGACCAAAATGGAGTTGGGTCAGTCGTATCACGACGAATTTTGGACGATCGGCCTCAACGTAAGGGAAGTGATTGCCAGTTGCCGAAATCATCTCTGAACTGGAAAACGTTTTATCCGCTCGCTGACACGAAACTCCTGCAAAGCCAACCTCGCCCGAGGCTGTCTAAATTCACAACGATTGGGCAATGGTACTGGAGCGGTGCCGTAGAAGTGGCGGGAGAATTCCCCGACTTGTCCAAAAGAATCATGTTCGAACCTTATCTCGGTTTACCAGCACGCGTGCCAGAGGCGCAGTTCGAACTGGCGATGAATATCAGCCCGGACGATCCGGAGAGGGCGCGTTTGCAACAGCTTGGCTGGCGCGTTGTCGATCCTCACCGGGTTGCGCGCACGCCGAGTGCGTATCGTCGATACATGGCGAGCGGGCTTGGGGAATTTACGGCCATCAAGGGCGTCGATGTAGCCTGGCAAACCGGTTGGGTAAGCGATCGGGCGGCGGCGTTCCTTGCACTCGGGCGGCCGGTGATCACGGAAGACACGGGTGCAACAAGATATCTTCCAAGTGAAAGCGGATTTCGGTTCATCCGGAACTTCGATGAAGCGGAAGGGGCAGTGAAAGAAGTGTTGCGTGATTGGCCGAGACTATCGAAGCAGGCCCGAGCATGCGCTGTGGAAGTCTTCGATTCTGCAAAAAATCTCAGGAAGATTCTGGGTCTTTAGAGCGGAGAGAACAAAGGTGAGGGGTTGGATCCCGCAAATATCAGTTGCCTAAATAACCCTCACCCTTCCCCTGTCCCTTACAAAAAGGGCGAGGCGACTATACTTGCGGAGCGACGTTGCATCGCCTGAACATCGAATTGAATTGGGCGGCGATTTGCCCGCAAAAAATGCCGCTCGTTTTGGCGTTGCAAAACGATTTTCGGGTGTTACTCGTTGTCCCGTTATGGCAGACCTCATCAAACAAGGCGAGCTCAAGGAGCGAATGAAAAAGATCCCGGAATGGGAACTGGAGAAGAAGCACATCGAACGCACGTTTGAGTTCGATGATTTTGCTGATGCGATTGATTTCGTAAACGCAGTGGCCGAAGTGGCCGAGGAAGAGGAACACCATCCGGACATCGATATTCGTTACAACAAAGTCCGTTTGGTTCTCTCGACCCACAGCAAAGGCGGATTGACCGAGCTTGATTTTGGTCTTGCCGAACGAATCGATACCTTGGCGGAGTAATGGCAGGGACGCCGCCGTCGCGGGAGTCACCGCGGCACGCCGACGCTACTCCCTTGGCAACCGCCCTTCGTCGGCATCGATAAATTGGAACGATGTCTGAATTTCCGATCTGTCAGTCATGCCCGCTTCCCTTTGCGGCGCTTCAATATTTGGGAGACTTCGTCGTTCCAGCCGCGCTTGCGCATGAACTCGTTCCAAACGTAAACGTCGGTTTCATCCGGCCTGCGCCCATTTTCCAAACACCATTGCAGGATTTCTTCGTCTATTCCGCCGCGTTTCACACGCTCGACTAGTTGGTCGTAATTGATCCGGAGAAAGTTCGCACATTTTTCGTCGAATCCTTTTCCAAGGTTCGCGTGATAGTCCGGCGGTAATTCGCCTTTGGCGTGCAAGCGAATTTTGTCCAGCATCCGGCCGAAATAAAAAAGACCTCCTACTTTTTCAGAAGGACTGCGGAGGGCAACCGTTGCCATGAAAAAAATTTGGGCTTTTTCCACGACGATTCAAGCGGGCGTTCGATGTGGCTCCTCCCTTCGTCATCCCGAGTGAAAGGAGGGACCTCACACAAGCTGCGAAATTCACACATGATACACAGTGTGATTGCATTCTCCTTGCGAGGTCCTTCGCTCCGCTCAGGATGACGGCATTAGCACTTGAGGAGCGCCGACCCTTGGCGGATGCTCGCTAGACAATGGACCGGATCGTTGGAATCGAAACAGAATACGGCTGTCTGCTGAGTGAAGAAGAGCCGCATGTTAATTCCGAGCTCTGGCCCGCGAAGGTAAAAAACCATCTTTTCCGAAACGCCGACGCCGGCACGATCGATCTGCATTACCGCGACTACGAAGAACCACCGGGCAACGGAGGTTTTCTTCGCAACGGCGGGCGTCTGTATCTCGACATGGGACACATCGAGTACGCGTCGCCAGAATGTCTGCACCTGCACGATCTGGTGGCTTATGAATTGGCCGGAGACGACTTGTTGCAATCCTCATTGATTGCTCTAGGCGCGCAGGATCGGGTCTCGTTTATCAAAAACAATGTCGATCACCACACCGGCGCCACGTTTGGTTGTCATGAGAATTACCTGATGAAACGGGAGGCGCAATTCACGCCACCAATTCTTGGAACGCTGCTTACTTTTCTGGCGACCCGGCAAATCTTTACCGGTGCCGGCCGCGTCGGTCAGTCGAATCCGCTGGCGTTTGATTTCGAGCCGCCGCAACCGGAGACCCAGGTCAATTTCCAGCTTAGCCAGCGTGCCGATCATATCGTGAACGACATTTATCAGTGGGTGCAATTCAACCGCGCCATCATCAACGCGCGCGACGAGCCGCTGGCCGATTACCGAAAATACCGGCGGCTCCACTTGCTGATCGGCGATTCAAACATGAGCCCGTACGCCACGGCGCTAAAAATCGGGACAACGGCTTGCGTTTTGTCGTTGCTCGAGGATGGCCGTTTGCCGCGAAATCTGGTCCTGGCCGATGCCGTGCAAAGCACTCGCGACATATCCCGGGACCTGACTCAGCAATGGATTGTTCATCTCGAGAACGGCAAGACTATCGGTGCACTCGACGTGCAGTGGGAATTTCATCATCTGGCGCAAAAGTACCTGCGCAATAGCAACGCAGAAACCAACTGGCTACTGGAAAACTGGGGATTTGTTCTCGAAGCAATTGCAAATAACCATCAAGCGCTGATCGGCGGGGTCGACTGGATCACGAAGAAATGGCTGCTGGAAGCATTCGTCGAGTCAGAAGGATTGCGTTGGGACGATCCGTGGTTACAAAGCGTCGACCTGGAATACCACAACATCGATCCGCTTCGCGGTTTGTTCTTTGCTGTCACGCCTGGTAAGCGAATTGCGGAGTGGAACAGCAATGTCCGGCGTTCCAGTGCGACGCATGTTCCGCCGGCAAATACACGTGCGTCAGGTCGTGCTCGAGCAGTGGCTTTTTTTCAGGATTGTAATTCGCCCTATGTCATCAACTGGGATTCCATTGCCTGCGATAACCGCGATTTTCTCGTTATGGGTGACCCGTTCCAGACCTACAATGAGGAAGTGGAACGGTTCTTAGCCAAGCCGCGCACAGCCGAAATCGCTATCGATCCGCCTGGCAATTAAATCGACTCACTCGCGCGCTGGAAGTGCAATTCGGAGGGGGCATCGCAGAATCGCTCGCACGATTCTTTCAATTAAGCCGATGCAGCGCGGAAATACCGTAATTGTCCTGGAGATCCTGTGCCTCGGCGGCGACTTGTGCCGCGTCGAGCTCGATTTGTTTTGGGTCTTCTTCGGTTTCGACTTTAATGAACCCCTCGATTGGGTGTTTAACCGCTTCGGCCAGGTCGTCTAACGATTTGATCTCTTTGCCGTTCACTTTCGTTACGGTCAAATAGGCCAGCTCATCATATCCAATTGTGCTGTTAGCTGGAAGGACCTGGCTGAGAATAACAACGCGTCGATTTCTGTCAGGAAATAGCTCGGATTGGAAATGGTCGAGGTAAACTAAACGTTGCGGAGCTTCTCTTTGCCAGTTCGGACCCCATTCTTTGAGATATTGACGGGAAAGCTCCTGAAAAATCAGGCCACCGAGAACATAATATCGCGGCGGTTGATCGAGATTGTACGGCGGGCTGACGTAATCCTTCGTGTCCCGGTGTTCGAGTGTGACATTTAGCTGCATAGGCTTGCCGTTCCGCTCAACGCGAAAAGGAACAACATCGCCGGCGTACCCGTGCGCGGACAGCAAATTGGTGAACTCGATCTTGCCATAGAGCGGGTCCACGTAGTTTCCGTTTTGATCGATTTCATTGTTCGCGACTTCAGTCACCATGTCGCCGACCTGGAGTCCGGCTTTCATTGCTGGCGTACCAGGCTCCACGTTCGTCACATAAACTCCCCCGGCATTCTTGCCTTTTTCTCCGGCGAACTCACGCAGCGCGGGATCGCGGGTCGGAAAAAATGAGAAGCCGGCGGAAGGAAAGCCGCGATAATTCTGGCTTTCAGCGTCCTTTAAAAAGTGTGTGATGACGGGCGCAGGAATTGCATCCAGTAGCTGGGAGCGCGAATCGTAGCGCAGGAGCAAGCCGGCAAGCTTGTTTTTCTTAACAAGCGGCACCGTGTAGCTGTTCTCGCGATATTGCATCGGGATGCTGATGCGGTATGTAAGAAATTCCCCAACGTCGATCGGATAGGGCATCATTTGGACCGTTGTGACCAAGCCCTCCGTCGCGAGTAACGCGCCGGTCGGCTCCAATTGCCACGCAGCCAGCCGGTCGCCCACTACCGTGTCCAGCGCGATTTCAAGCGGAGTGATTCCATCGAGAAACGATTTTTCCACTGGTTGGAGGAGCGCAAGATTGGCTTCGTAATCAATCACCTCGACAGTGGCCGCGGTTTTTTCGCCAGACTCGGCACGCTCGAGCTCGACGTAATTTTGGTTTGTAACGAGGTCCGCAGTCACAAGGACACGGCCCTTAGACAAAACTGCGCCAAGCGCGCGCTTTGAAAACGGCGCTTTCTTCTGCCATGGTCGGAAGTAGTCGTAGGACTGTCCGGTCACGTTTACGCGGACGAGCGCCAGCTGTTTTTGCTTGTTCAGTGCGGAAGGTACGGCGGATTCTTTTTTGCCCAGCGCCCCACTGACTGTGAAAAGGATTAGCCCAAAAGCGATAAGAGAATGCCTGGTCATCTTTAGATTTTGTTACCCTGTTCCGGTCCCTTTGACGCCGGTTGTTCCTCGAGATTTTGCTCTTTCAGCACGTTGTAGCGCGTCTTGATTCGTTCGCGTGCAGCTTCTATCTGACTTCGATTAAGGACTAGCGGAGGCCCGTCTCCAATCATTCGGATAATCAACTGCTCCGGCGATTCGGTGAGAGCGTTCGCCAATTCGTCAAGCGTCCGAATTTTTTTGCCATTTACTTCATCGACAATGCCGCCGCGGTACGGCGCCAGGTAGGTATTTATCGGATCTGGCAGGATGTTGGCCAGCACAATGACATCGGGGTGCTGAAGGTAAAGCTGGTCGAGAACGAAGTATTCGAAGAAATGGCGGACTCGCAGGTCGGCCGTCCGATACGCCTCCAGCATGTCCAGGTTTAACGGTTGAAAGAGCAGACCGCCGTAAAGGACGTAACGCGGTCGCACGTCGTAGCTGTGACCCTGGACCGAGTACGGCCAGGGCTTGTACAATTTGATCTCCACCGTCACCGGACGCTTGTTCCTTAAAACGTCCATCTTGACCGAATCGCCCTTAAACTTTCGCTCGACGACTTCTTCAAACTGGGCGCGCTCACCTTCCAGTTCGACATTCGCGTCGCTGGCGATGGGATGGCCGTCGATAGCGAGAAGAACGTCACCTGGGTAAAGAATGCCATCCGATGGCCCGGCAGCGACGACTGAACTCACCAGGACGCCGCGATCGTCATCTTTTAATCCGAGAAATCTTCGTTGGGCTGGATTTTGTAATTTTGCGTAGGTGATTGCAAGGTCGGGATATTCGTCATAATGCCCGTTACTGATGTCCTGCAGAAACCGCTTTATCACCGGTGTGGGAATCATGTAAGCCACGCCCTGGGCCACATCACCGCTGTAACCTTGGAAGGCTACGCCGACCACTTTGCCGTCTTGCATTACCGGCCCGCCGCTGTTTCCCGGGTTGATCTGCGCGCTGATCTGGATCGCCAGATGCTGATCCACCGACGAGTGCGTGTAGAGTTGGAAATCAACCCGCGACACGATCCCGGTCGTGACCGACATCCGCTCGCCTCCAATTGGATAACCGTACGCCGAGACGGTCGATTCCAGCGCAGGAATCCCGCCAAGTTGCAATGACAGCATGTTTTTGAAAAAGTCGGGAGCCGACACAGTGATCAATGCAAGATCGCAATCATTCGCTATGAATTGTACTTTTGCCGGATACTTATTGGGATCGCCGTCACGCTCGACAGTGAGGTAACGGCTGTTGGCAACCACGTGCGCGTTTGTCATAATGCGATTGCCGCTTATGACGAAGCCGGCGCCGACTCCGCGCTCCAGCGTTCCAGCGTTCCAAGGTGCTTTGTAATCCGGATCCAGCGAAGTTGCCGTAACCCTCACCAAACTCTTTTGAACGGGCCCGTTAGGCTTCGGTGGCGCCATCGGAACCGGGATTGGAATTGCCTCCTGTGCAGGCGGGCTCGATCTCCACGGATCCGGTCGGCCTTGTGGCTCCATTGGGGGACGTGCCGGTGTGCTTTGCTGCGCGTCCAAAACCGGGCCGAGCAACAAGGTGGCGTAGGTAAAAACAAGGAGACGCTTCATGGGCAGAAAGGCTTCAAACTTAAACAGCGTACTCGAAAATCAAGATTCGGATTTGCATTAGCAAGTGGCCTTTTCGGACACAACAGACACGATACATGCTTTCTACGTTCAAATCTCCGATGGACGAAAAAGAGTTTGCGCCACCCCTCAAATCCCCGCGCGGTCGAGAATTGATTTCAGCACCTTTTTCGCCTCAAACACTTCACGAGCCAGGGCGTAAGCGGCTCGGGAATGTTTCATGTAATCGGCGTTGACCCGCTTCACGGCGTCGACAATTTCACCGAGGGTTCGGAAGGATAAAAGGCCTGCCTCGCCGCCGTAAAATTTCGTAAAGCCAGTTTCCTGAGTTATAACCGGTCGGCCTGCTGCGAGATAACAGACGCTCCTGTCGCTGAACCATCCGGTATTTAGGCGCACATATTGGTCCTTGGCGACGGTGAACTCGCCCTTGGAGCGCTGGACGTAATCTCGATAGAGCCAATAATCGACGCTCATTTGCAGCGGCGAAGTCAGCCGCCACCCGTTTAGCTCGAATCTTGCGCGGGTGGCGCCGTGCTCGATGTTGGTTGCCAGTTCAAATGTCTCACCCGCTTTTTTCGGCGCGGCAATGAACCGGAGAAATTCGCGCGATTTGCTCCAGAGATATTTTTTGCCGCGCCACGTAATGTCTTTCAGCCCGCTGGTGGACCAATTGGCCACGGATGTAAACACGGACCCGGCAGAAGGGGCACGTCTTGTTTGCCAGAGATCAGTCACCACAGGTTGCCGCGTCGGCAGCCATTTGAGTCCGTGAGTCGGGACAGGAAAGCTTTTGGTGCCGATGTTTTCGCCAAAGGTGAAGAGGGCATGATGTCGTCCCAGATACTGAATTGTCGATTTCACGCCCTTATCGATCTTGATTTGCTCGACGCCGGGATCGCTCTCGATGTACAGAATGCGATCGGAAACGAGAAGATCGTCGTTGAATTCTTGTGCGCCGCAGATGTTCAGGATCGCGTCCGCTTCGCGATAAAGCTGCCGAATTCGTTTTAATCGCAGGCCAGCAGTGGGATTGCCCGGCAAGTAACGCGCACAAAAGGCCCAGCGATTCCGGAATTCGAATTCTCGCGCCAACCCCTCCAGGAGGCGGCCTGTGTAATCAAATTCAGTGGTGACTTCAAACGTTTCCGGGTTGTAGGGAATTCGGGCTGAATCTTCGATGTAATAAACGTCGTGACCGAGTCGTTGCAGTCCGACGATGTAATGGATGTGCTGCCAGATCACGCCCGCGATGGGCATTGACCCCATGAAGCCCATCACCACGATCGCTTCGTTTCATCGAAGCGAAACGTCAACTCAACGTCAACCCCAACGCCTTGCTGATTGAGCGTTGAGCGTTGGCGTTGAGCGATGACAATTAAGACAGATCATTCTTTAAATCGTTTTACTACTACGGCCGGATTTCCGCAACCACTGTGTTCGGCTCAACGCTTTTGGTGACCACCGATCCCGCCGCGACAACCGAGTTTTCTCCGATTGCCACGCCTTTCAAAATCACTGCGTTCATACCAATCCAGACGTTGTTGGCGATTTTCACAGGAGCGGTCTTCAATTTGGGACGTGCGGGCCGATTTTTGAAGTAGGGCGCCAGGGCTTGCGCATCGATGAGACGCTGGGCCGGCTCCAGCGGGTGAAAATCGGAATCCGCGATGCCGACGTTCCACGAAACCAGGCAATACGATCCGATCTCGATCTTCGCATCCGCCATGATTAACGCGCCGTTGAGCAGCGTGAAATCACCGATGGTGCACTCGCCGTGTTCGCCGACGGAAAACGAACAGCCCGCGTAACAGGAAACATGCTTGCCGATAACGACCGCGCCTGATCTTTTGCTCCGAAGTTTCCGGAAGATTTGCGCGCTCTCGCAATAGAATCCCTCCCCAAACTCGACGTTTGGCGGAATCGGATCCGGCCACCAGTCACCTTCGACATGTCGATCTTCTCTAACGTTGCTCAATGCCCTACCTCATGATGTGGGGAATTTTCCCGATGCATATAGTTTTGCGTAAATCCCGCCGCGCGCGATCAGCTCCGGACCACGCCCTTTTTCGACCACGCGCCCGTGTTCGAGCACAATGATTTGATCGAGGCCATGGATCGTTGCCAGGCGATGGGTCGCAATCAAAGTTGTCCGGCCGCGCATTAATTCCTGGATGGTTTCCATGATCGCAGCTTCGGTTGTGGGATCGAGCGCCGATGTGGGTTCGTCCAGCAGCAAGATCGGCGCATTCTTTAAAAATGCGCGGGCAATACCGATGCGCTGACGCTGGCCAACGCTCAAGTGGCCGCCCCGTTCGCCTACAGCGCTGGAGTAGCCGTCCGGCATCTGTCGAATAAACTCGTCTGCCTGCGCCCGCCGCGCCGCTTCGATAATTTCTTCTTCTGTGGCATCGGACCGGCCGTAGGCGATGTTTTCTCGTACGGTTGTGGAAAAAAGCAGTGTGTCCTGTAAGACGATCGCGATCTGCGCTCGCAAACTTTTTTTTGTGATCTCCCGTACGTCACGGTCATCGAGCATCACGAAACCTGTGGAAGGATCGTAAAATCGCGGCACCAAACTCATCAATGTGCTCTTGCCTGTGCCGGTGCCGCCCACAAGCCCGACAATCTGGTTTGGCTCGATGCGCAGATTGATGTCGCGCAAGACGTGTCGATCGTCTGCATAACCGAAATTCACGGATTGAAATGCGATCGCGCCTTGGGCGGACGAAATGGCAACTGCATTCGGTGAATCGCGGACATCATCCTCCCGGTCCAACACCTCGAAGCAGCGTTTCGCGCCGGCAGTGGCGCCTTCCATCGCCCAGGCGGTGTAGGTGAGAGACTCAAGCGGCTGATAAAGCATCAGCAAATAGGCGCTGAAAACGAGCAGCGATCCGAGCGTGAGCGTGCCGCCTAAAACGTGCAGCGAACCGATGTAATACATCGCAGCCGTGCCAATAACCATCAACGTGCTGATCACCAATGCGCTGTTAACGTTTGTTAAAGTGAGGCGCAGATTGGCTTGCAAACTTTGCCGCGCTTGCTGGTGGAACTGGAGGACTTCGAATTCCTCGCGGCCAAATGCATGGACCATTCGAATCGAGCTGAGACCTTCCTGGGCTTGCGTAAGGACCGCGCTCTCCCGTTCCTGGATGGATGTCGATTCGCGACGGATTCGCTGGGCAAACAGATAAATCGTGCCAACGACTAACGGAACAATCGCAAGAGAAACCAGAGTGAGCTGCCAGTCCAGTCGCAGCATAATGAGGAAGGTTCCGATCAACGTAATTACCGATGCGAAGACGTTGGTGAACCCTTTGTTGTAAATCGTCTGGATTGATTGCGAGTCGTAGGCGACGCGGAAACTGGAATCGCTCGATCGGCGCGCATCGTGGAATTTAAGCGAGAGCGATTGCAAATAGGAATAGAGATCGGTACGCAATTTGAGCAATGCCTGCAGACCGATCTTCACAAAAAGATAGTTCGTGATCCAATTCGTCATTCCCCAAAAAAGCTGGATCAGAATGAGAGCAAGACAGAGCAGTGGGATCCAGGTGCGCCAGTCGGTTTGCGCGGCCGGACCCGGACGAAGGAAATCGTCCACAATCAGCTTAAACGGCCATGGCTTGAGCAGGTTCAGCCCAACCCCGAGCAGCGACAGAAGTAATCCAAGGATCGTTTGACCCAGAAATGGTCTGTAGTAACGAAGAACGCGCCGGTAGATCGACATCTCAATTTGGGATTGCGGATTTTCGTTTTTAGACTGAACTAGGGCGAACTTTATTGCCGCTCGACATCGAGAGATTCCTCGACTTCGCTCGGAATGACAATATGCATCATCTTCTTGAAACCTGGTTCCATTGGGTGCTCACCGGCGGTTATGTCGGAATCATTGTGTTAATGGCGATGGAGAGTTCCATCTTTCCTGTTCCCAGCGAAATCGTCATTCCGCCCGCTGCGTTCCTGGCAGCGCAGGGGAAACTCAGTTTCACAGGGGTAGTGCTTGCAGGTGTAGTTGGATCGTATCTGGGCTCCGCCGTCACCTATTGGGCATCGCGATTAATTGGACGTCCACTGATCGTAAAGTATGGCCGTTTTGTGCTGGTAACTCCGAAAAAACTGGAGCAAGCCGAGCGATGGCTGGCTCGCTATGAGGCCGGCGGAGTCTTTTTCGCGCGCCTTCTTCCGGTGGTTCGCCACCTGATCTCGATCCCGGCAGGGATAGTTCGGATGAATTTCGGGCTTTTCAGTCTTGTGACGATTGCCGGATCGGCCCTCTGGTGCTGGATTCTGGCTTATCTCGGTGACAAAGCTTACCGCCTCGAGCCGGAGCTTTTGACGAATCCGGACGCACTGGTTCGATTTATTCACGGACAATCCAAGGGCATCCTGCTCGTCATCGCCCTTTTTGCGGCTTTGTATATGTTGAGTCTGCGGCTGATGAAGCCCCGCTCCGGCGCATAAGCAGCCTGCAGAAAACCCGAAATTCGGGATTCGAGTTTCGAATTTCCGCCGCTTGAGTCCCGTCAGTGCTGCACACTAGCCCCTGGCAAGCGCTTGCGTGAACCCCGTTTGCAAACGCCGAGCGGCGGATTTTGTGTTTTAAAATTGAACAAAAGTGTCGGCGAGCGGTCAGTCATAAAGTGCATAAGAGATGGATAACTGCATAGGGCTTATGGATGAGATATTCACAAATGGAGATGGTATTGGAATTGCTTCCCGAAACGGCGGCAATCGTATGAAAAGAAATAGGCAAATTTTAAAGCCACGAAAATTCTCGGGCCTGTCACTGGGTGATCTCATCCTGGCAGTCAGCTCGTGCGCGAGTAGCAGCAGAGAGACGGTCGCAACCGTCGCAGACCTTTTCGCCAGCGGCCGGGTGCGTCTGCAAGATAACGGACGCTTCCTGCGCGCTCGCGTTTGTTAGCCGCGCGAATTCTGTAGTTGGCCCGCCTCAGGCGGGTGTCGGCTGTTTTGGCTTAGTCCCGACACATCAATCGTCGGTCTCGGAGACTGCGCCTGATTCAGAATTCAGAGGATGCGTGAAGTAAATGCCGTAGGGCAAGCGCTTCGCTTGCCGGGCGTTGACGTGAATTGGAAAGCCGTGGGTTGGCAGGCGAAGCGCTTGCCCTACGACTGTGAGTTCCACTGTACGCTTGCCTTGCGATTTCAATTTGGAAATCATCGCTGAAACTTTATGTTTATTCGGTGATCGATCGTTATTCCCGGCCAGAGATGAGCAAGGTCTGGTCGGACGAGCGCAAATTTCAGATTTGGCTGGATATCGAGGTTCTCGCCTGCGAGGCGATGGCGGAACTTGGCCAAATTCCGAAGGAGGACGCTGCCGAGATTCGGAAGCGCGCGCGCTTTTCGATCCCAGAGATCCTGGAGATCGAGAGGCGGACGAATCACGACGTGATTGCTTTTCTCGAAAACGTTGCCGGGTCGGTCGGGCCGGCGGCGCGATGGATTCACCAGGGGCTTACGTCGTCAGACATTTTGGATACGACGCTGGCCGTGCAGCTAAATGAGTCGTGCGAGCTTCTCTTGGCCGATCTGAGATCTCTGCGAACGGCGATCGCGAACCAGGCGCGGAGGTTCAAAATGACCCCGATGATCGGGCGCAGCCACGGTGTGCATGCCGAGCCAATCACGTTCGGGCTGAAACTTGCGCTGATGTATGACGAATTCGGCCGCGGGGAAGAACGCCTTACACAGACGCGTGAGCGGATTCGAGTCGGGAAGATAAGCGGCGCGGTCGGCACGCACGCGCATATCGATCCAAAAATCGAGCGAACAGTATGTGAGAAACTTGGATTAAAGCCGGCGACGCTTTCGACCCAGATTGTGCAGCGCGACCGGCACGCTGAGTTTATGACCACGCTCGCCGTGATCGCCTCCAGCATTGACCGTTGGGCGACCGAATTTCGGCATCTCCAGCGGACTGAAGTGCTGGAAGTCGAAGAATTTTTTGGTGAAGGACAAAAAGGCAGTTCCGCGATGCCGCACAAACGCAATCCGATTACCAACGAACGTTTGAGCGGCCTGGCGCGCGTCATTCGCGGCAACGCTGTTGTGGCGTTGGAAAATGTCGCTCTCTGGCATGAGCGTGACATCAGTCACTCTAGCGCCGAGCGAATTATTCTTCCTGACTCATGTATCCTGCTCGACTACATGCTGACGAAGTTGCGTGACGTTGTCGAAAAGTTGCAAGTCTATCCCGACCGGATGCAACAAAATCTCGCTCTCACGAAGGGTCTGTATTTTAGCCAGTCGATCCTACTTGCCCTCACAAGCGCGGGTGCGGAACGCAAAGCTGCCTATGAAGCGGTGCAGCGCGCCGCAATGAAAACCTGGAAAGGCGAGGGGACATTTGCCGAAAACGCAAAACGCGAACCTGAAATCGCTGCGAAACTTTCACCGGCGGAGATCGATCGCCTTTGCTCGCTCGACATTCATTTCAAACATGTCGATGCCACGTTCAAGGCGCTCGGTTTGGAATAGGCTGGAAAAGATCGCTAAGATCTCGTTGCAATTGTGCTGTGCCGCAAAATAAGATGCCACGCCAGCCGACGGCCTTCGCTCTTTCGACATTCAGCGGCGTGTCGTCGACTAAAAGACATTCCGACATTTGAACCTTTAGCGCGTTCGCTACGAACGAAAACGCTTCGTTCTCTGGCTTTACGCATCCGATCAGGTGGGAAGCGAAAATATGATCGAAAAGTTCTAAGCACGGATATTCGCGCGCTGAGGTTAATCTCTCCCAATGGAGAGCGATCGTGTTTGATAGCACGCAGCATTTCAGGCCTGCTTGCTTTAGGTGTTCCACAATCGTGAGAACGTCTTTTCGCTCACGTCCGACGACGGAAAGCCGATTCGCCCGCAAACGTTCAGGATCCTTAACGCTGCATTCGCGCAGGAACGCGTCCAAGTAGGTTGCGGTTTCGATCTTCCCAAGCATTGCCAATTCGGTAATACTCCTCGGATGTGACTCAAAAGAAGAACGTGTGAGCCGAGCAAAGGTGTGCGGCGAAAGGCCATGTTGTTCCATCAGTTCGCGTGCTGCTTCGTCTGAGTGCAAATCGATCAATACTCCGCCCATATCGAAGACAACCGCTTTTGTTGCAACACCTTGGCGAGAGAGTGGCGTGGAGACCATCTAATTTACGATTCGACGAACTATGAGCAAGAGCACAACTAAGAGCCCGGCAAGCGTGATTATTCGTACCGCAGCGCCTCGATCGGATCGAGGTTGGCCGCGCGATATGCTGGGTAAAGACCGAAGCCGATCCCGATTGCAGAGCAGACAAGAAGACCGGCAATGGCCCAGCCGTAAGGGAAAATCAGGTCTACTTTGAGCCACATCGCCAGCAGATCGCCGACGATGATCCCGAAAATAATTCCCAGAATGCCGCCCGCTTCGGAAATGAAAACGGCCTCGGTCAAGAATTGCCGCAAAATATCGTAGCTTCGGGCACCAATCGACTTGCGAACGCCAATTTCCTTTGTGCGTTCAGTCACGCTCACCAGCATAATATTCATGATGCCGATTCCAGCTGCGACCAGCGCGATGAAACTTACGACGAACGCGCCCACTCGAACGTATCCCGCCACATTAACGAACGCGCTCTTGAGCGAGTCGTTGCTGTAAATCTCGAAATCGTTCGGTTGGTCGGGGCGCAGGCCACGCGCGATTCGCATGGCGCCGATGGCGCGATCGAACGTACGATTGTAAGTGTCTTGCGTGAACGCTTGCGTCGCGATGTTGACGGTGCGTTTCGCTTCGCCGTAATCCTCGAAAAAGCGCGTGATGGGCATGAGAACGAGGTCGTCCTGGCTTTGGCCAAAGGCCGTTCCCTTTTCTGCGAGCACGCCGACGATCGTGTAGGTGTGTCCACTCACGCGAATGACTTTGCCGATCGGCGTTTCGTGCGGGAACAGTCTTTTCTCGACGATCTTTCCAACGACGATCACGCGCCGCGAAAACTCGACGTCTTCATCGTTTAGATTGCGGCCATAACCGAGTGTGTGAGCATTCGCAGTGAGAAAACTTTTGTTGGTTCCCACAATGAGAAGATTCGGCGTTGTCTTGATCCCGTTGTAGACCGCCTGCCCTTTTACTTCGTAACCAAAACTTTTGAGGCAAATCTCGCGGGCCTCGCCTTCCATCAATTGGTAGTAATGCAGCGCCTGCTTATAGGTGATGTTGTGACGATTGCGAAATTTTTCCGTGACGTCGCCACTCGCGCTGACATTGGCAGGATACTTGGCAAACTGAAAAATGTTGGAGCCAAGAAAGCTAATGCCATTCTCGATCGAGTACTGTAATGCGCCGATAGCCGTCATGACTGAAATCACTGAGAAGACACCAATGGTGATGCCCAACATTGTCAGGGCGGAGCGGAGTTTATTCGCGCCGAGCGAAGCCGCGGCCATCTTGATGATCTCACTAAATAACATTTCGATTACTCGTATCTGAGCGCGGCGACTGGATCGAGCCGCGACGCTGTCCAAGCCGGCGCGAATCCCGAGAACAAGCCGGTCAATATTGAGACGATCATGCTGACGAGCACCAGGCCGACCGAGAAATGAATGGGAAAAGAGGGGAAAGCTTTGCCGATTCCGAAGCACATCAGATAAGCAAACGCGAGTCCGATAAATCCGCCAAGGAGACAAAGCGCTGTCGATTCGATCAGGAATTGCAGCAGGATCGTTCGTCGTCGCGCGCCGAGCGCCTTGCGTGTTCCGATTTCTTTCGTGCGCTCTTTCACGCTAACGAACGTGATGTTCATGATGCCGATCGCGCCGACAAAAAGTGATAATCCAGTGATAAACAGCCCGGCAATCGCAATTGAGTTTTTCACGGGATCGAGCGTGCTTTTGAAGGCCTGCTGTTCGTTGATCGAGAAATCGTCTTTCTTCTCCGGTGGCAATCCACGCACGCGCCGCATCAAACCGGTGAGCTCGTCCTTGGCCTCGGCGAGTTTGGTTTTGTCTTTTACTTTCACACGCACATCCGATTCGGTCTTGGCCGAGAAATATTTGTTAAACGCGCCGAGCGGCATCGCGACCATCGAGTCCCAACTGAACAAACCGAGAAAGGTGCCTTGTCGCGTATTTACGCCAATGACTTTGAACAACTGACCGTTGATCAGCACAGATTTATCGATTGGGCTCTCGGACGGGAAAAGCGCGTCGGCCACGTCATAGCCAATCACGACAACATTGGCGCCGCCGCGCGATTCGAGTTCGTTGAAGAATCGCCCGACCGTACAATCGATTGTCGATGTTACGATGAAATCGGACGTTGTCCCGAGAACGAAGACGTTGTCCACCTGATTACCGCCATATTTCAAGGATCGCGTCAAATTCGATGTCGGCACTGCAACGACCAGGTTCGAGTTGGGGGTCGCCGCGATCATCCGGTTCAATGTTTCAGCGTATTCGGTTTTGATTTTTTTGCGGTCGCGATAATTCCACCAATCGTCCACTGGCTTCCACGGCCATTGCGTAACGTAGAGAACGTCATCGCCGAGCACGGCCATGCTTTTATCGAAACCTATCGATATCCCGTTCACGGCGGTGCCCATCAACGTCACGGCAATAATCCCAATAATGACGCCGAGCGCCGTGAGCGTCGAACGCGTCAGGTTCGAGCGCATTTGCGCAGCCGCGATTTTCCAGCTTTCGCTCAGCTCGTAGAGAAAGCGTTTCATGTCGGGTTATCCTGCAACCGGGAGGTCGAGCTCGGGAATAAATCCCACGTGGTCCATCTCGATGAGTCCGTCGCGCAAGCGCACCGTGCGACGCGCGTGGACGGCGATGTCTCGTTCATGCGTGACGAGGATAATTGTGTTGCCGCTCTGATATAAATTCTCCAACAACTCCATGATTTCATCGCCGGTTTTGGAATCGAGATTACCGGTCGGCTCATCGGCTAGAATAATTGATGGTCCGTTCACGAGAGCGCGCGCGATGGCCACGCGCTGGCGTTGACCGCCGGAAAGTTCATTGGGTTTGTGATGGATGCGATCGCCCAAGCCAACATCTGCCAGCACCTGGGTCGCGCGTGCTTCGCGCCGTTCGGGATCGACCCCGGCATAGATGAGCGGCAGCTCGACGTTACGTAACGATGTCGATCTCGGCAGAAGGTTAAACGTTTGAAACACGAAGCCGATCTCCCGATTGCGAACGGCTGCGAGCTCGTCGTCATCCATTTCGGCAACGTTTTTGCCGCTGAACTCGTAGCGGCCGGAAGTGGGGGTATCGAGGCAGCCGAGCATGTTCATGAGCGTCGATTTACCGCTACCGCTCGGCCCCATGATGGCGATGTATTCGTTGCGGCGAATCTGCAAGGTCACGC
>JAALOD010000068.1 GCA_013372845.1 Candidatus Udaeobacter sp. | reverse complement strand
CACATGCAACGAACGCTATCATGAGTTCTACGCCGTCTTCTTTCTCGTGCAGACCATCGTGATCAGCTTCCTCATTTTTCAAGTACTCGTGTGAGCGCACATCGGGCGAAGGCATGTTTCGCCTGCGTTTACTCAGTTGGCTTTGTTACTCAACGTTTCGCGCCGATTTGCAGCACGACCCGGAATCGCGCTTTGCCGCTCATCATCCGGTCATAGGCTTCGGTTGCTCGCTCCAAGGGATAAATTTCGTTCATCGACTGCACGCCATTCGACGCGCTGAATTTGAGCGTGTCCTGTGAGTCAATCGATGTCCCCGAGTACCAGCCTTTAAGCGAACGCTGGCCGGTGATGAGCAGAACCGGATCGACGGAGACTGGCCCGGCCGCGCCGATCACTATAAGCGTTCCGTTAGGTCCAAGACCGCCCAGCACTGCCGCCATGGCGTCGGCATTCGTCACGGTTGCAATCACAACTTTCGCCCCGCCGAGTTTATTCAGTTCCGCTGCTGGATCCGACGACTGACTGTCGATGTAATGCTGCGCGCCGAGCTTTTTCGCTAACGGCTCCTTGTCTTTGCCGCGCGCGATTGCCACCGTGTTAAACCCCATCTTGGCCGCGAATTGAACACCGAGATGCCCGAGTCCGCCGATCCCAAGGACGCCGACAAGATCGCCGGCGCGCGCGCCGCTGTTGCGCAATGCGTTGAACGTTGTGATTCCGGCGCACATCAACGGCGCGTCCTCAACTGAGTTCAAATTGTCCGGCACGGACGCGAGCGCTTTCGCCGGTGCGACCATGTATTCTGCGTAACCGCCATCGAACGAGATGCCGGTCGTGAGCAATTCCACCTGGCAGGCGAAGAAATCGCCGCGCCGACACGGATCGCAATGCCCGCAATTTGAAGCGTGCCACCCAACGCCAACCCGCTGACCCGATTTCCAATCCGGAACGTCGGGCCCCACGGCATCGATCACACCAATCACCTCGTGGCCGGGAATTCTCGGATATTGAATGCCGGGCCAGAGTCCATCTTTGACTAACGTATCGCTGTGACAAATGCCACACGCTTCAACCTTCACTCGGACCCAACCTGGTTTGGGTTCCGGAATCTCCCGCTCCACCAATTCCAACGGTCCTTTTGCCTTTGGAACCTGCACCGCGCGCATTTTCTTAGCCATACTTTCTCAATCGCTTGTTCCCGCAAAAAGACAAGGCCAACGAAAACGGGACTCGCGATGCATCAACATGCAATGAAGACAATTGCGCTTTCTGACGGCGAACGCGTACCCGTGCTAGGTCAGGGCACCTGGCGCATGGGCGAGAACACACGAGCGCACAACGATGAAGTTGCTGCCTTGCGACTCGGAATCGAACTCGGCATGACGCTGATCGATACCGCCGAAATGTACGGCGAAGGCGGCGCGGAAGAAGTCGTGGCCGATGCGATCGAGGATCAGCGCGATCGCGTGTTCGTTGTTACCAAGGTGTATCCGCATAACGCTTCACGCACCGAATTACTAAAGCGTGAGCGCAGTCTCAAACGTCTGCGAATCGACGCGATCGATCTTTACCTTTTGCATTGGCGAAAAAGAACCACGCCGCTCATCGAGACAGTCGAGGCATTCGAGAAACTTCGGGCCGCTGGAAAAATCCAACGCTGGGGCGTCTCCAACTTCGATGTCGATGATCTGGAAGAACTCTGGTCGATTGAAAACGGCACGAACTGCGCCGCCGATCAGGTTCTCTACAATCTGGAAAACCGGGAGATTGAATCCGGTCTCCTGCCATTCCTCCATCGACGCTCATCTAAGAACTATCAACCAGTCGTCATGGCTTACTCTCCGGTTGGTCATGGGCGCGGTTTGCTCGAGAACGCGACGCTCAGGAAGATCGCCAAACGTCATGACGGAACCACCTCCCAAATCGCGCTCGCGTGGGTGCTGCGTCAGCCGGGAGCGATAGCGATTCCAAAAGCGAGCAGCGAAAAGCACGTCCGCGAGAACGCGCGGTCGATCGACATCAAACTGACCAGGGAAGATCTCGCCGATCTCGATCGGGAATTCCCACCACCCAAATCCAAAAGACCGCTGCCGATGTTGTAAGTTATCCTACACCGCGACAACCGATTAGTGACCGCTGATCTGTTACCCGCTTGTTAGCTCGGAAAAGTATTGACGTGCTATCAAAATCCTGTCTCGATCAGCGCCCATGAAGATAAGAACGATTGGATTGACTCTGGCGTTTTGCTTTTTCGGAGCTGCAGCGTGCTTCGCCGCCGATCCGCAGATGGGCACTTGGAAGCTGAACGAAGCGAAATCAAAGATCACACCTGGCACGTTGAAGAACACGCAGGTTGTTTACTCAAGCATGTTCGGGCAGGTGAAAATCAAGGCAGATGGTATCGATGCGAATGGTAAACCCTCGCACACAGAGTGGTCAGGAAGGTTCGACGGGAAAGACTATCCCGTGACCGGCGACCCGAACTCAGACGGTCGCTCTTACACAAAGGTGAATGAGCGAACACTGACGACTACGAATAAGAAAAATGGCAAGGTCACAGTCACTGGTCAGATTGTTGTCTCACCCGATGGCAAAACCCGCAGGGTCACGTTAACTGGGACCACTCCGAAAGGTAAAAAGGTTAAGAACGTCGCAGTTTACGACAAGCAATAAGCAGATAAGCGGTCTGCGGGCTCCACGGATATTGTAGCAGTTGTGACTGACAAGGCGCAGCCTCGTCGTGAAAACTGATCGGCTGCGTTCTACCTAACGAATAGCGAGAACTTCTTCCCGCTCGTTTTATCCGAATTGGTTTGAATCCAAGTGCCTTTGCACTGCATCCAACGGATTAAAAATGCCTCAGCCAGCAAACAACTCCCAGCGTTTTGCTTTTAACCGCGTCCTTATCGGCAGCTTCATTCTCTATGCCTCCGCCTTCGCCATCCTCTTACGGAACAAGGGCTTCGACGCAACGGGCGCCGTCGTCGTGCTCATCGTCTTCGGAATTGTGTTCCCGCTCATCGCGTGGATCGCCACGCGGCGCGCCATTCCGCTCTCGATTTCCGTAACGCCGGACAAATCCCAATTAATCGTCCTAATCGGATACATTATTGTCTTGTCGGTTTACCTGGTAGGCGGTCCGCAATGGATCGATCAGCACCTTCCTTCCTCGTGGATCGATTCCGCGCGGACCAGGTTCTTTATCACACTCGCAAAGAAGCTTATCGTTTTCGTCGCGATACCTTTCGCAATCTTTCGATTCGGTTTCGGCTATCGGCTTCGCGATTTTGGAATTCAGGCAGAGGGTCTACGAGCGCTTCGCCACAGTCATCTGCCCGTTGTCGTTGTTGTGGGCGGGGCTTTTCTTGCTTTCCAATATTTTTTGAGCGGCGGCGGCGCTGCCTTCCGGCATGGACAGTTTAGCGTCAACCAGCTGCTTATCGGTCTGCCGATTTGCTTCATTTGGCTTTTCGTCGAAGCCGGATTAGTCGAAGAATTTTTCTTTCGCGCTCTCATCCAATCGCACCTGGCCGCCGCGTTCAAATCTGAAGTGAGCGGGACTGTGCTGATGTCGCTAATCTTTGGTTTGGCGCACGCTCCCGGATTTATTTTCCGTCATGCTGGCGAAGTTGAAGGACTCGGCTCAAATCCGAGCGCGCTCGACGCCGTCGCCTATTCGATCGTTGTTCTGGCAATAAGCGGAGTGACGTTCGGTGTCATCTGGGCCCGAACAAAAAATCTGTTTGCGGTGATGCTCATCCACGCTGCCGGCGATCTCCTGCCAAATTTCACCGGCTTCGCCAAGACGTGGCTTTAGCACCAGGCGCCGGTTTTCACTTGGGCAATTTAACGATCAACCGTGTCGAAATCGGCGCCATGCCGCCAGGTCACTAACGCTAGTGGTGATAATGCCGATGATAACGGTGGTAGGTCCGGTGCCCGGTGCGCCCATAGGATGAGGAGCGGTAATTATACGAATAAGGATAGTAGTGAACGTACGGGCGCCGGTAGTACCCGTAGGGATAATAATTAAGGTACGTCGGATAAGCGGAGTAGCCGCCGGGGAATCCAAAACTAAGTCCCCCGGGTGTGGAAACCAGGACGGCGGGCTGAGCGCCGGAACGTTGTGCGGGAACAATTACCAATCCACTTACCGCCACTGCAATTAAGAGAAGTTTTCTCATAAAATTCCCTTTCTTATTGTTTGTTTTGGAGGGCCGTCACCTTCTGGCAGGGATTTCCTGGGCGCCGAGCCGCTCCTCCATCACAACATCGGATAAAGGCGGTCGCGTGGTTCCCGCATACGCGGCTTATTCTTCGAGAGATCAGCGTTTGGCGGTCGCTACGCGGCGAACAATCCAAAAGATAAACCAAAGCCGCATTACGGCAGCCGCGTATTAGCGCGATGTTAAGGATGAAACTTATCGCCGTGGTGGTGTAACCAAACAAATCGTGCTCATGACCGTAAGTCACAATGATAATGAGCCCGGTCGGTCATAAGAAGAGACCGTTACCCAGGATGTAGTCGCGGGCTGGCTGCGAGGTGTAATAAAGCAGCAGACCGACAGCGTCGAGGAGAGCGCCTGTAAAAGCAGCATGCCTGAGCTTTGGAAAACGCACGGTCTAACGAGCGTTTTACCAGATTGTTTGGAATTTAGGAAGGTGAATTGCAAAAGACCGACACCTCGAAATGATCTACCCCAAAAAAAGAGCTGGCTCGCAATCGTTCCGAGCCAGCTCAGCTAATTTAGCGCTACTTCAAATTAGTAACGATAATAGTTATGATGGTACCGATGGTGGCGGTAGTAGCGGTGCCGGTTGTAGTAGGTGCGCCCGTTGTAATAGCCGTAGTACCGATAAGGTCGATAGTATCTGTACGGGTAATAGCCATATCCGTAGCCCGGATAGCCATAATAGCGGTATCCATAGGCCGGATAACCAACCCCAATTCCGACTGAAACCTGTGCGTCAGAACGCTGCGCGGGAACGAAAGCCAATCCGCCTGCCATCAATGCAATTAACAGAAGCCTTTTCATTGTAGTATTCCCTTCTTTGTTTGTTGTTTTGCGAGGGGCGAAAGCCCTCGGATTCCTCGGAGGCTTAATAAGAATATGCGTCGCCCTCTATAGTATGAATCGGATGCGGACGGCTTGGCGGTTCCCTGAAAGAATCAAAACACGGACAGGTTTTTAAGTGGGATAGAGCTGAGAGACTAGCGGACGTCTCATAAATGTTGTAGCGCCTCGGTGCACCGAGGCGCTGTGGTTGTTCCTCTCACGAAAGCACGGCGATGCGGCGCCGTGGCTACAGCAAATCATGCGCGATCGATATAGACAATCTCGCTTTGATAGGGCCAATCCCCTACCGATTTCGCAAGTACGGCGCGCACCGGATTTTCGCGGACATAATTCCACTTCTGCGAGTAACTCTCATCGTTTCGTAAAACGTGATCGAAAAATCCTTCCTCCCAAAGCTGCCTGTTTCCGCGGCACAACCCGGCGGCCTTTGCCAAAGCTTGTTTCAACCGGCCGACCCAGGGGCCTAACCTAAAAACCTGGCTTCCGCGCACGAACAGATGAACATGATCAGGCATGATTACATAACGGCCAACGGCGATGTTGAAGTCACGCTCGGCACGCTCGGAAAAAGCGACGAACGCCGTGTGGACCTCAGCGCACGCGAGATATTGCTTCCGCAAGTGAGTGCAAAAGGTGACAAAGTAGAGAGGGCTCGTGTCAAAGAGACGAACGAGACGTGGAGGGCGGTGTCCGAAATCCTGCTTCATGCAGAAACCTGTAGCCACGGCCCTGCGGGCCGTCCAATAATGACGAGAATTCCGGCGTTATTTGACCGGCCATAGGCCGGTGGCTACAACAATTTGTCACTTCGTATTGAGACCAGTGATTAGCCGTCGAGAATCGATTCCAGTGAAACATCCGGATTCAGATGATTGGAAGCCAGCCAGTCGCGATTGAAGAGCGTTGATTGATATTTGTGGCCCGAGTCACAAAGAACCGTGACGATCGTTTGGCCCGGGCCAGATTCCTTGGCGAAGCGCAGCGCACCGGCAACGTTGATGCCGCTTGATAAGCCGAGGAACAAGCCTTCTTCACGCAGCAGCTGGTAAACGATCGTTAGGCCACTCTGATCCGGAATCCGATAAGCTCGATCGACCTTGATACCTTCGATATTCTTTGTGACGCGGCCCTGACCGATCCCTTCCGCAATCGAATCACCGTCGTTCGTCTCCAGATTACCATTGGTAAACCAGGACCACATCGCCGCGCCGTACGGATCAGCGCAGACGATCCCAATGTTCGGATTTTGTTCCTTGAGATAACTGCTCACACCGGCAAGCGTGCCTCCGGTGCCGACTGCTGCGACAAACGAGGCAACCTTGCCGTCGGTTTGTTTCAGATTTCAGGGCCGGTGCTGCGATAATGCGCGTCGCGATTAGCCGTGTTATCGAACTGGTTCGCCCAGAACCAGCCCTCGCTCTCTGCGAGGCGACGCGCGATATGATTGTAATTTTCCGGATCTTTGTATGGCTTTTCCGGCACTGCCTTTACCTCCGCGCCGAGCGCGGAGCAAATGCATTTTCTCCGGTGACTGATTGTTCGGAATTACAATAACGGTGCGATACCCTCGGCGCGTCCGATCACGGCGAGACCGATCCCAGTGTTACCGGCGGTTCCTTCAACGATCGTTGCGCCTGGTTTCAGCCGACCCTGTTGTTCAGCATCCGTGATGATTCCGTAGGCGGCTCGATCCTTCACCGATCCGGCCGGATTCATGAATTCCGCCTTGCCCAGAATCTCGCAACCAGTCAGTTCGGACAGCCGTCGCAGACGAATCAACGGCGTGTTCCCAACATATCCATCAACCCCGGGTGGTTCGCAGTCATGCGCTCTGAATCCCCTATTGTTAAGCCAGTTCTCCTTTTCGATAGCCACTTTTTGCAGCGCGACGAGAACGCCGACGAATGCATTAGCGTTTTGCAGATTGCTGACGCCGCGGGCGGTCAAATGCCCAAAGCGGACAACAACGCATTGTATTGATTCACAAACGCGGCCAGTTGCGGATGCGTCGCTTCAAAGTTTTGCACGGATTCCTTCAGTTCGTGCAAAAGTCTCTTGTTCTCTTCCGGTTTCAGCTGGGCGCGAATTGTTTCCTGGGCCGAAGCCTCCACCAGACGAGCGATGCTCCGGGCATCCTCGTGATGGGTCTGCGAAACCTTGGCGATGGCTGGCTTGAGCTTCGACAGTAAATCCAGTAACTCGGCTTTCCTATCAGCCGGGATATTTTCGGCAGACTCAATTGCTGATTTGGTCTTCTCAATATGCTCGTCAGTCATCCATGGCCTCCCTCTTACCTTTTAGGATCTCGCTTTCCGATTTACGGAACGTTGGAATGGGATGCGCTTAGAAACAACCCGCGATTTCAGAAAATCCTCGCCGGCCTCCAACCGAAAACAATTCGCAAAATCACGCGAAATCGGCGTGGCTTCACGCTAGCGGCAACGGCGCTTCATGTTGCTGCGGTGGAAGCCGCCGTGCATAGTTTATCGTCAACAGATTTCGGATGCCAAAGACACCACTCACGCATCATCTCGTCGCTCTCTGGTTTGCTGACATCGCGGGCTACAGTGACCGGGCAGCGGAGGATGAAGGCAGTGCTCTGCAACTAATCGAAATCCTTCAATCACTGTCTCGCGAGACGGTCCGACGCTATCAAGGTCGAGTAGTCAAATTCATGGGCGATGCGGTTCTTGCGGAATTCCCAAGCACGGAACTAGCCGTGCGCGCAGCAGCGGCACTGAGCGAAGAGTATCCGAAGGAATCTGCGACCAGCGGGCGCGAACACAATCTGAGGATCGGCGTTCATGTCGCAGATGTGGCCGTGGGCTCCGACGGCGACCTTTATGGTGACGGAGTGAATGCGGCAGCGCGTGTCCAGGAAGCAGCCGAACCGGGAGAAGTAGTACTGAGTGAAGACGTCTGGCGCCAACTGCGCGGTCGGACGGAATTTCAATTTGACTCGTTAGGCAACCGTTCATTGAAAGGAGTGGGTCCCATCGGCCTATACCTCGTTGCGTTAAAAGCACCTGCGACAGCACGTCAGCCGCCAAGCGATGGATCAAAAACCGCTCAGCCCGCAGAAGAGAAAAAAGGACGGATTCGCTCGATCGCTGTCTTGCCGTTTGCCGACCTCAGCCCGCAACACGATCAGGAATACTTCAGCGACGGTGTCGCAGAGGAAATTCTCAATGCGCTAACCAGGGTCGCCGGGCTTCGCGTTCCGGCGCGGACATCGTGCTTCGCATTTCGCGGAACGAGCGTGGACGCGAGAGAGATTGGGAAACGTCTCGGCGTTGAGACGTTTCTCGAGGGCAGCATCCGCAAAGCCGGAGATCGATTGCGCATAACCGTCCAGCTGGTCGACGCGCGAAACGGCTATCATCTTTGGTCCGAACGGTTCGATCGCGAGATCGAAGACATCTTCGCCATTCAGGACGAGATCGCCCGCAGCGTGCTCGACGCGCTGGGGCTTTCGCTTACCGCCCGGGAGGAACGTCGTTTCCTCAAGCCACCCACAGCGAAGGTGGAAGCATACGAATTTTATCTGCGTGGACGTAAGCTGTTTCAGAGTTGGACTCGTCAGAACACGGAGTTTGCGCGGCAGATGTTCCTACGAGCGGTTGCGATCGACCCAGATTTTGCTTCGGCCTGGGCGGGGCTGGCCAACACCTATGTCGATCTGTATCGATGGGGTCGCAATTTGCGCGATTTGGAAGAGGGGCAACGCACAAGCGCTCGCGCATTGGAGCTCGATCCGAATCTGGCCGAAGGACATGTTGCTATCGGCCAGGCACTCGCTATTCAGCGAAAGTTCAAAGAAGCGGCAGCCAAATTCGAGCGTGCCATCGAACTCGATCCCACTCTCTTCGACGCATATTATTTTTATGCGCGGTCTTCTTTCGAAGCTGGAGATCTCGAGAGGGCAGTCCAGCTGTTTGGAAAGGCGCACCAATCACGGCCGGAAGATTATCAGGCAACCGCGTTGCGCGCTCTCGCGTTGCACGAGTTAGGACGTGCAGGGAAGCGCGGAGGCCGACCAGCAGGCCATGGACCTGATTAATAAATATCTCGAGATCAATCCTAACGAAGCGCGCGGCTACAGTTTGGGAGCCAGCCCGCTGGCGAGACTGGGACAACGCGAGCTTTCAAAGAAATGGTCTGAACAAGCAATTGCCCTCGCGCCTAACGACCCGGTAATTCTTTACAACGCCGCATGTAATTTGGCCCAGTTAGGCGAACATGACAGCGCGCTCGACAGGTTGGAACGGTCAATCGCGGCGGGCGTCGCAGTGTCAGACTGGATTAAACACGATCCGGATTTCGAAAGCCTCCGCGATCACCCGCGCTTCCAGGCGATCGTGAAACGGATCACGCCATCATAACCCCCGCGATTTCAGAAAAAGCGGCTTCCTTCTAAATCTTCCTTCTTACCTCCTACTTGTTACTTCTTAGGCCTTCTATCCTGTCTTTTTCGATTTTGTTCTCAGAGCGAGTCGACTGGCCAGGGCATTGAGGATTTCCGGGTTCCCGAGCGCCCAAGCATTATCAATCGTTATTCTCTTGAAGCGCCACTTGTCGCGGTCCCGCATCAGGTTGCAATCGTAGCGATTCATCAATAACGCATATTCGGATCCACGGCGCGAACCCTCGCGCGGCATGAAATGCTGCGATAAAACGTAGGCATACAACGTAGCTGTATCACCGACAATCTCGATTTGGAGATTGCTCACACTGTGACTGGTATCGAGCGGACCGATCAACGGAAGAACCCCCTTCAGAATAGCGTCGCGACCAATCAGTAGTGGAAAATCGATCTCGAGTTTTCTTCCCGCCGGTCTGAAATCGAACCGGCAATCCTCCGTCAATGCCGACGCCAGCGAATCGGCATCGCCGTAGTCGAGACCAAAAGCGTAACGATGCAGGGCGTCGGCAATTTCAAATCGATCGTAAGCTAATTGGGCGAGGTCTGTCTCCATTACCAGGACGTTCGCTAAGCCATTCCGAGATGTGTTGTCAAGATCGGCAAGCGTCTTGGATTGGATGTTGGGTGTTAGATGTTGAGCGTTTGCTTCTCTTGCTGTTCCGCTCGTTCGCCGTCGGAGACGGTGTGCCCTCACGCCGCAGAAACGACAAATAAAAAAACGGCCTGAGGGCAGGCCGTCTCCAGAATTTCGCTTCAACTCTCCAACCCTTTAACGCTTCAACGTTTTAACTCTTCCGCGCCAGCTCTTCGATCTTCTTCCACTCGTCCGGACTGAGCTGGAGTTTCTCGGCTGCCATGTTTTCCTCGAGATGCGCGAGCGACGTCAGAACACCAGCTGCACCAGCGAGACTTACTTCCAAAAACGTTCTTCGTTTCATCGCACGTAAAATATGTTGCCGCTATCAACTCTCAACTCCGTAAAGGAGCGTGGCTCCAACGGAGCTTTACGCTCTCACCTGTTCGCCAAGGGACGAACCCACCGTGGTGGGTCGCGCCTGCTCATGTTTAGTCAGAATTGGATTGAACGCCGCCTCGCAATCTGTGCACGCTAGAAGTCCCGGCTGATCGAGAATAGTTCGGTGCTATGGAAACCCCATTAACTCCGCTCGAGTTCGCGCGTCGGAGTCGTAAGCTTTACCCCGAGCACGAAGCCGTCGTGGATGGCGATCTACGGCTAAGTTACGAGCAATTTTTCGCCCGATGCGACGCGTGGTCGGCGGCGTTGCAAGCGCTCGGTGTGAAACAAGGCGACCGCGTCGCTTACATCGCCCCCAATACCCACGCGCAGCTGGAATCGTTTTACGCCGTGCCGCAGATCGGTGCCGTTCTGGTTCCTTTGAACTACCGATTAACCGCCGACGATTTTGCGTATTTGATTCAACACAGCGGCGCGCGCGTCGTCTGTGCGGACATCGATTACCTTGAACGGGTCGATAGTATTCGATCGAAAATCCCAGACGTATCCGTTTTCGTCGCGCTCAACGGAAGCAAGCCAGGGTGGCTGGATTACGAGACATTGATTGCAGAATCGCCGAAAAAATTCGGCCGACCGACCATTCTTGAAACCGACCTGCTGACCATTAATTACACCAGTGGCACTACTTCAAAGCCGAAGGGAGTGATGATCACGCACCGCAACGCCTACATCAACATAGTCGGCACACTCCTTCATCACCCGATGACGCTGACGGATCGCTATCTTTGGACTCTGCCGATGTTTCACGCCAACGGCTGGACCTTTGTCTGGATTGTCACCGCGATAGGCGCGACGCACATCTGCCTGAGAAAAGTTCAGCCGAGTGCTGTTTTCGAGAAAATTAAACAGGAGTCCGTGAGTATGCTTTGCGCCGCGCCAACGGTGTTAATCGGCATTGCCCATGGTCCAGAAGAACTCAGACGGGAAGCACGCCGTGGCGTGCGTGTTTTGACTGCAGGAGCTCCTCCGGCGGCGACAACGATCGAGCGAATTGAAGGGGAACTCGGATGGGTGATTACACAAGCCTACGGGCTAACCGAGGCATCGCCTTTCATTACGATCTGCGAATCACGACCTGAACACGAAAAGCTTTTGTGCGCTGAGCGCTCCGTCATTAAAGCGTGCCAGGGAGTAGAACTGCTCACGTCAGGTGAACTGCGGGTTGTCGATGAAGAAGGAGACGATATTCCGCACGATGGTGAGGCGATTGGTGAAATCATCGTTCGCGGGAATGTTGTTATGAAAGGCTATTATAAAGATGCCGAAGCGACAGACGAGGCTATGCGAGGCGGCTGGTTTCATACCGGCGATGCCGCTGCCGTTCACCCCGACGGCTACGTGGAAATTCGGGATCGATTAAAAGATGTTATTATTAGCGGTGGCGAAAATATTTCGTCGGTGGAAGTCGAAGGCGCCTTGCTGCGACATCCAGCCGTTCAAGAGGTGGCAATCGTAGGAATGCCGGACGAGCGCTGGGGCGAGACGCCGCACGCATTTGTCGTCTTAGAAGCAGGCGCGACCGCGACGGAAACCGAGCTGTGCAATTACGCTCGTGATCATCTGGCGCACTTCAAGGCGCCGCAGAAAATTCACTTCGTACCCGAGCTGCCAAAAACAGCGACGGGCAAGGTTCAGAAGTACGTCCTTCGAGGAAAGCAGCCGGCCATTTCCAAACAGTGACGAATTCTGACCTCAGACTTCAGACATCCGATTCCGAGCATGAGCACGAGCAAGAGCAAGAACATTGCATTCGTCATTCGTCATTCGTCATTCGTGCTTCGTCTGTCCTGTATTGTTGTGTCCGAGCTGCCGAAAACAGCCACCGGCAAGGTCCAGAAGTATGTCCTTCGCGGCAAGCCCGCGATTTCGAAGCAGTGACGGGCCTAACGTTCTCAACAATCCGTAAAGCAGCCCGGTCGCTAGAACACTGCTCACGGATTGGAAATTATGGTGTTCTGGTCAAGTGCCAACAACCACTTCCCGTTGTGCTTTACTACCACGTATGTCTTCATCTGCCTCTCATTCTCGTGCTTCACTCCATCTTCAGGCGTTACGTAGCTGTCGCTCTTATGAATTGCATTAACCAAGGCCACGTCACGGGTTACAAAGTGAACTGTCATACTATCGATCGTAATTGAGACTCCCTTCAACATGGTTTTGTGAATGGCTCTTACCTCCTCTAGAACTTCATCTCGTCCTCTCGTAAGCCCGCCTCCCGGGTTGATATGCACCCAGTCATCAGTTGTATATGAAGGTGCATTCTTAAAGTCGCCATTGTTGTAATCAGTGACGAACGACTTCACTACTTCTCGCACTAGCTGCTCATCGTCAGAACCCCGTGCAACGCCCATAAGACATAGCAAGCCAGCAGCAAACAGAAGAAGTTTCATAATTTTATCCTTTGATGGTCATCACCGAACTCCGATGCGAGATCCCGGCTAATACCGATCTTGATTCTGTCTTCAGCGACGGAGGCTATGCTGCATGAGTTTTCGGATTAAGTGTTGAATGTTTAGATGCGACCCCATTTCTTCCCCAACAGGCGAACTACCAAGTTTTCGCCAGCGGCACGATCGAATTCATCGTTTCTGCGGAAGTTAAGTCGGAAACGCCGAATACGTAACCGGATCGAGTCGGCAGGAACTCCGAAGTGATCCGGGCAATGTATAGAGCTTGGGCTGTTCACGAAAGCTATAATCGGTAAAGCTGATATTCGGTCTCACGCGTCTTGGAAAAATTGACTTCCGCGCGTGACGCAAAAAACGGCGTCATCGCTCCAAAGCGAGTTGTTTTAACTTCGACTAGTCGCTCTCGTCCATCAGCTTCGAATGAGAGAATGTCGTAACCCAAGTTATCGCCTTCTAGTAGCGCCACATGTCGAATCTCCTTCGCCAAATTCCGCTGTCCAGCTTTGACTAGACGCTCGTGCTCGAAGCGCAATATAAATTCCTCGCCAGATCGACCAAGCGACTGATTTCTAGCCTCTATTTCCAAGTAGTTTCGTCGCGTTGGAGAGTGCGCCGCTGACGTGGGCTCTTCGCTAACGCGCAGGTTCTGGTCGCCAATTGGCGGCTCGATTTTAATCGCAAGTATGTCGTCGATATCCGGAGTTGCTTCCGTCGGCTTCTCAACGAGCGTTTCTACCGTCTTATTTAAGCCCGCAGCGCCGGAAAGGCGACCTTCGACAACCAGCCGAAGTAGTTCCTGGTAATTTCCGAGCGGCTTATATCCGTCGATGTACGGATATCCCAACGCGATTAGGATCGCGCTGATGTTTTGGTGCTTCCGCTCGATCGATCCGCGCGTGCGGTTATTGAGCTTCGGCTGCAGCGCTCGATTGTGTTCTGCCTTATTGAAAGGCTCCCCGCGAAGTTCCTTCGCGAGCATGACGAAGTAATCCGTCACCGCAGCTTCGACTTCTTGTTGCGACCAAAAGTCCGACATCGAAAAGGCTCGCACCCTTCAAATTAATGCCTGATTCATTGTTCAACGACAAGCACCGAACGACACGCCTATCAGCGGCCTGATGAAGCGAATGTTGAATGTTTAGGTGCGACCCCCATTTCTCCATCCCGATCATCTGCTCCCAAATAGTTTTCCGTGTCGCGTCGGCCCATTTCGACGAGATTCTTCTTGATGCATGATTTGGAAAATACGGCTGTCACCGGAGATCCCCAGCGACAGGCAACCGATACGATTCGGGGGTTCGTGCATCAATTCTGGCACACGGTTCATGCTTGGCTCGACCTCGCGTCGGACGATGTTTTGTTCGTCGAAGGTGCTGAAGATTTCGATGTCGTCAGCGAATCGGAAGCTGTCGTCAACCAAGTCAAAGCAACGACAGCGAATCTAACGCTCCGTTCGCCTGATGTGACTCAGGCGATCAAGAACTTCTGGGAGGTGTTGGAAGGAAACGAAGGTCGCAAGCGGCGGACGAGCTGTTTCAGCGGCTAATCGTACGAATTCGTTGGGACTTAGCGGGTCCCGACTCGAGCGCGGTAGAGGCCGCAGTCGAACGCAAACTCGTCAATCATGGTGAGACGGTTGGCATCTCGCCGTCGCATGCGAAACGAGTTGCGTCGCGCTTGCTGCGTCACGTTGCAACCGTTGCGAGCGCCAAAGGCGCGCGCCGTTTACATCGAGCGGACTTTCTGGAGCTATTCGAGGCGGAGACGCGGGTCAGTGTGCCGCTGGCGCAGCAAGAAGCGACGATGCGAACGCTAGCGCGCCTCTTGGATCAGTCTCTAACGTCCACGGACGCCGTCATCTCGACCTCTGCGCTACAAACGGCCGCTCCGCCGCTACCACCGGTGTTTGCACCACGAGCCGCACTGGTCGGGCAGATCAAACAGCTGCTGGAAAACAACAGCCTAGTCGTGTTGCAGGGTTCCACGGGCATGGGCAAGACGATCATTGCCGCGCTTGTTGTTCGTTCCGAACCGTCGTTTGTGTGGACCAGCTTACGGGGTTTCACCGCGCGTGAGATCGCAGCGGTGCTCATTCAGCTTTCAAAATCGATCGATACCCACGCCGCCATCACTCGCGTTGTTCTCGACGACATCAACTTCTCACCAGAATACGTGCAGCTATACGAACGGGTGTTGACTGGCCTCGCCTATACGCTAGCAAACCGTCGCGGCTGGTTATTAGCGACAAGTCAAAAGACGCTTCCGACCACGATCGAACGACAACTAGGCCTTGATGCGAACGCAACGATTACCATTCGAGGATTCCAAGAGGAAGAGATCGTTGAACTCGCTCAGAACCTTGGTTGTCCGTCTGGCCGCGCGAAGCACTGGAGCAAACTGATCGCTGCGCAGACGAATAGTCATCCGCAGCTTGTTCACGCGCGGTTACTCACTTTAGCCAGAGCCGGATGGCCGCCGCTTCGTGAGGACGACTTTCTTGAAACCCCTCGCGAGCTAACAGAAGAGCGTACACAAACACGGATGCTGCTCGCGCAGTTGCCCACGGACGAGGTTGAACTCCTCTATCGCCTAAGCCTTGTCGGCGGAGTATTCCGACGCGACCACGCCGTTGCGATTGGAGGAATCGAGCCCGCGCTTGCGGTTCCGGGTGATGCATTCGACAGGCTTGTGGGGCCGTGGGTTGAACCGGTGAGCGAAACGTATTTTCGGCTTTCTCCGCTGCTTGAGCGCGCGGCGGATGCCGTGTGGGGGACAGAGAAAGCGACTCAGTTGCGGGAAGCGGTCGGCGAAGCACTTCTTCGTTGCCGCAATCTGACGTTAGTCGAAGCGAGTGCGATCATGATGCTCGGCTTCCTCACTCGTTCGCGCCACCTGGTTTTCGTGATGACGAACGCGTTCTTGAAACAGCCTCTGCCGCTCAAAAGGCATATAGCGGAAAGCATTTCTTGGGTAGCACTCATCAAAACTGATCCGTGTGCTCGGATCTTCCCTGAAGTACCCATACTGAACTGGATGCTGCGCGTACTACAGTTTCACGTCGCTATGAGCGTGGAAAGTGATGCTGCCGCTGCAATTGTCGAGTGCTTGGATGAAGAGACGACGTTTGAGCAAATGGGCGACGGACACCGTTTGGCTCGTTTCCTCTTCCTGACCCAGACCTTGGCTGCCATTCAGGTAGACTTACCCCCGGCGAAATTGTTGTACCTAATCGCGGAGACAGAGAAGGCGAAGACAGCACTTCTCGAAGCAGGCGAAGAAGCAGTCGTTAAAAGCTTCGAATCAATCCTTGCGGGACTGAGCCACGGCAATTCCGATTTCGCCGCGCGCCTTTTCCTATTCGTCGCGGCGAGATGCAATGGGCCAGACTTGCTTGAGAATTTGTTGTCTGCGCTGCGAGACGCCGACGAAAGCCTGCGTTTGCAGTTCAGCGGGTTTGCTGCTCGTCACGATATAGAAGGGCGCTTCCTAATCGACCGCGTCTGGTTAGAAGAAGGAAAGCGGAGCAACCCGGATTGGGAACGCTGCGTTTCGGCATTTGAGTCCGCCGCGAATTACGGCCGAGACTTCGGCGTCGAAAAGCTCACCGATCTAGCACTTCGTGCGATCATGATCGTCACGGATGAGTATCTGAACGATCGCCCGAGAGCCTTTCGCGCATTTGAATCGATCGGCGCGCTTCTCGCGAATCCAAGTCGTTTGCTGCTTGATGAACATGCACAGCTACTCACGAGCGACGGACGGCATTTAGAAGCGTTGAAACTCTGGGAGCAAATCTTGCCGGAGTGGAAGGTTCAGCAAGGATCAGCCGATGCCACGCCTGCGTTTGCCCGCCGGAAAGCCGCGATCGCAGCCGCTCGCGCCGGAATGCTCGAGGAGTCTAGCAAGTACTTTCAGGAAGGTGCGGAGCAAGCACACGCCGCACGCGAGCTTGTATTGAGCGCAGGGATGGTTGCCGACGCCGCTTTCGTCGAGTGGAAGCGCGGCCGCAGCAACGATGCGGTCTCACTTTTCACCGACGTGCTGCAGCGGCTCGATCGAATGCCGAATGCGAAGGACGAACTAACCTCGTTCAAACTTAGAAAGCTGACGGGGCAGATGCTCAATCACATCCGCAGCGCGTGCGCAGGCGCAGTGACAGAAACCTCATACGCGCCGCCAATTGGTTCCGCCAGCGATTTGGACGCGTCCGAGCGGTTACGCGAGCTGCCGATCACCAGCCCAGACATGCTTTGGCTATCGCTTCTCCAAACGGAAGCGGCGCTTTGTGTTTCGCCGCGCGCGTTCGAATTGGTTGCAGATAGATTGTCGCACTCGCAGATACCCGCGGTCACTTGGTTTTTGGCAGAGGTGCACATCCTTCACGAACTCCGCTCGCGCGATATAAGCAAGCTGCCAAAGATCGCACAGCGGTTTGCCGATTCGTACCACGTTCTCGCTTCCGAACGCTCTGCAGGCGGTTCGGGTGATACTGCGGAGCCTCGTGTTGGAGACATGAACAAGCGTGATCAGGCCGATGGCCTTGCAGTTCAGGTTCTCTTCACCGGGTTGATATCAGTAATCGGATCGAGTCAGCGCGTAGAAGGTGTACTTTCAACCTGGCGCCACGGGTGTGAAGCGCTTCGCCTCCGCGCAAAGCTAACGGAGTGGATCGGACTCGCGGAGCAGACATTCCCTCTCGACATGCCGGACGCAGTAGCGGTCATGCGATCTGGCGAGAAGTCGCGCGATGAGCGGATCTTAGCAGCTCTTAAAGTGGCGAGCGACGACAACACCGATGTCGAGAATCTTTTCTATGCGCACGTAACTATCACTACAGCCATAGCTGAGATGGCCGTCCGCGCTATCGCTGCCGAGCCCCTTAGCAAGATTGCATCGCGTCAGTGGCGCGAGAAAACGGGTTTACGCCAAGTGTTGCACGCCACCAGAGCTGCGGGACCGATTAACGTGGCATGTGACGCGGTCCTTCCGCCGCTGCAAAAGCTGGCGGGAATCATCCTAGCCGCTCAGGAGGCGATTTCGATCCGAATGCCGGAGTCGTTGGCAACAGTGTTTAGGACATTACGCGACAATCCGATGATCGCCTGATCGGAAGGCGTTCGATACGCGTGCGCTATCCCAAGACGATCGCGGTTGTAACCGGAGGAAGTTATTAGGGGTCGGTCTGAGGGCGCAAGGCGTCAGGGGAAGGAAATGGGGTTGCGTCTAAACTCCGAAAGACTTCGCGAGCAGGCCATTTAACGTTTGTTTCCGACTGATTCAGGCCCGGTGGCGTTTTGCTGGACAGCGGAAAGAAGGTGTCAATCTTCGCATAAAGTGATCTCTTCCGGCGCGACAAGGAGTTGCGCTGGGCATCGAACGAGGGGACACTGCGCGCTTTCCGCAATGCTGACCGTTTCACAGCTTTCAAAATCTTTCGCCGGCCGGGCGCTCTTTGACAACGTCTCGCTCCAGGTCAATCGCGGCGATCTGATTAAATTTCAGTCCCGATCCATTGACAGTTCGAGGCTCGGTGTCTACATTTTTGCCATATGGGTCAGACAATTACTTTTCGTCCGACAAAAAAGCTAGCGGGTTGGATCGAACAAACCGCGGCGCGGATCGGCGTGTCTCAAGGGAAGTTGATCCGCGACCATCTTG
>JAALOD010000067.1 GCA_013372845.1 Candidatus Udaeobacter sp. | reverse complement strand
GTCCGGGACGCCCGGGGGGGTGCCGCCATTGGTAGCAAAACCGGTAGCGAGCGCGCTGTTGCTAGCATTGGCAGGGCTTGTTGTAACAAAGATGTGAGCCCCCGCCAGATTACCCCCCGCATTTCCGGTCAGCACTAGAGAGGCACTAGTCCACAGGGAAGTGGCGCTCGTGTTTGTCAGAGCGAAGCTAACGGTGCTTGACGTGTGCGTAAAACCATCAAAGCTGTTGATGGTTTGATTGAAAGATCCAAATCCGTCCAAATTCCCAGCTCCACCATTAGTGAATTGAGCTTGCCCGTTCGGGCCGCCTTGTACGAATCCTGTGCCCGAGTTCGATCCCGTGATGGCACCAAGTGTCCATGAAGTGGCGTTGACATTGACACCCACGGTCCCCCCGTCGCCCATCAGATAAATATTCCCACTGTTTGTGAGGGATGTGAACGTGATTGTGGCGGTGGTGGCACTAGTCCGATCGACGACCACGTGGGCATAAGGCCCCGGAAACCCGGCGATGGCAACATTCCCAATACCAAGGTCAAAGGCAAACGTGTCTGCTTTGGCTTGTTGAAGGCCGAGACCGGCGATGGCAATTACAATTGATGCGATGTATTTTATTTTGTTCATATGGTTGGTTTTTCTTTCTTAATTGGGTTTACTTAATTTCCCTGACGGAGAATGTTTGAGCAATAGCCGTGCCAGGAACAAGAGTGCTTCAATTAAATGGCGGTAACTATCTGATTACTGGTATGTTACAATCTAGCATTTTTGTGGTCAGGTCCGCTCGCAAAGGCGTACTAGCTGTGAAGGAATCCGACAATCGAGACGGTGGTGGAGCATATTACTCGTATAAGTCGCTATTGTCCAGGCAGTTACTCCTGTAGACCGAAAAAGTAAGGCTTTCCGACATGATGTTGGCTCGCTCGCAGGACCGACCGAGCTGGAAAGCGGCTGCTGAGACGACGCCCTGTGTTCGATTCGTCGTTTGGCAGAGAACCTGGTGACGCTTTATTCGCTGCCCGGCATTTGTTAATCGCGCGAAGCCCAATCACCAATTACTTGGGATTAGGCTCGTGGGGATCGCGGCTCGGCCGAAATGAAGGTCGTTGATCACTCGGGCCGCGATTCCGCGAGCCGCTGCCTTGCCTCTTGCGCCAACGGATCTTGCAGACCAGCAGCCAATGCGTGCTCCAGGGTTTCACGGCCTTTTGCATCTTGCTTAGTTTGCAGCTGCGCCATCCCAAGATAGTAAAGGTCTTTTGGAGGCAGAGGCTGATTGGCGGCGCTTTGTTGAAACAACTGAATCGCGTAGGTAAATTCCTTCCGCTTGAAATTTAGTTCGGCCAGCGTTCGCGCCAGCTCGGGATCGTCTGAAAGTGTTTTCCGGGCTTTCATTGCCAGGTCATAGGCCTTTATCAGGTCGTCTGGATTGTCGGCGTAGATCGCGGCCAAGCGTTTCTGTGCCGGTGCAAAGTCCGGTAACCGGCGTAAGATATCGCTGTAAATTTCGGTTGCCGGTTTTGTCTGGCCGTGCTGCGCGTCAAGCGCCGCTTGGGCCATGAGCGCAGGCACATATTCAGGATTGGATTTTAATTCCTTTTGCAGCTCGCTCTCGGCGGCTATGAGTCCCTTAGGATTTTCGTCGAGCGCGGCTAAGGCCAGAAATTTCTTGGCATCGGCAGCCTGAGAAGAGTTGAGATTGTCGGTCAGCACCTTCTGCATCGCATCTCGAGCCTCATTCACTTTTCCCAGGCTATAAGCCGCCCAGGCCAGATCATGCAGGATTGAGGGATCGTTTGCGCGCTGGCGCACGGCTTCTTGGAGGACGCTGTAGGACCAGGTAAAGTTGCCACTGTCGTACGCAACCTTTCCGAGGATGCCGGCGACTTGAGGATCGGTTGGTGCCAGCTCGCGCGCTTTCTTTGCGTAAGCGAGCGCTTTCTCCTTGTTCTGGAGCGGCCCAGCATTCAGTTGGGCAAGCCTGGTTGGGGCGGCAACCAGCTTGGGATTCAATTTCAACGCTTGCTCAAAAGCCCCGGCCGCCTTGTCCACTGCGCCTTGTTTCTCGTAAGCTTCTCCCAAACGCATCTGGACGATCACATCGTTGGGTTGCTCCTTGGCCATCGCCTCCAGTTGTGAGACCGATAACTGCGGCGAGGCAGTCGCGCCGCTCTCAAGCAAAGCGAGCCGCCGTTTGGTCTCATCCTTGCCTGGGAAATCTTTCGTTGCGCTTGCGGCTTTTTTTAGGGCAGCCTTCGCCAGGTCTGTCTGGCCCATCATGTAGGCGGTCATACCCAGGTGAAATTGAATCTCCGGATTATCGCCAGCTTTCTGAGCGCTCTCCTGCAGAACCGGCAGGGCTTGCTGATAGTCGCCGCGCTTGTAAAGGACCCAGCCAAAGGTATCGCCGACCGAAGCATCCTGCCCAAGCAGTGCGCGCGCCTTACCGGCCAAATCGTAAGCCTTGTCGAGGTTATTCAGATACTCGCTGTAAAGATAAGCGAGGTTATTTAACGCGGGAACGAAGTTCGGTGTCGTCGCGAGAAGTTTTTCGTAAGCATCACGGGCCTTTGGATAATCCTTCATCTTTTCGTACACGAGCGCCAGAGTCATGAGCGACGGCGTGTTATTCGGATTTTTCGCGAGCATCGCTTGCAGTTCATTGACCGCCTGCGGAAGTCTGTTTGTTGCAAGATAAGTCTGAACCAGCAAATCATAGGCGCCGGAAAAATTGGGATCGAGCTGAAGCGTCCTCTGAAGCTCTGCCTCGGCTAAATCCCATTTTCCTTCCGCCGCGAGAATTTTGCCTTCCCAATAGTGGCCAGCCGGTAAATTGGGCGTCTTTTGGAATTGACTTCTTATCCTCTGCCGTGCGGCGTCGAAATGCTTATCCAGCAGATCCAGCTCGATGAGTTGATCGATCGGAAACAGATTGTCAGGAGCGAGTTGGGCCGCTTTTTCAAACGCCTGGCGCGCTTCATCATTTCTTTTCGCCTGGCGACAGGTCAAGCCGAGTGCTATCTGGGGTTGCGGATCGTTCGGCGCGAGCTTGGCCGCCTCCTGAAGGACTATGGCAGCATCGTCGAATCGATCTAGTGAGCCGTAAGCACCGGCTAACAGCAACGCGGCGTTCCTCAGATCGGGACGCCGCTTCAGCAAACGGGTCATAGGTTCGATCACCTTGTCACCATGACCGGTGCCAAGATTGATCTGTGCGAGCAGGAGAACGGCATCGTCATAATTCGGGTTGATTGAGACCGCCTGATCGAGCGCGAGCATCGCCTGGTTCATGTTATTGCTTTGGACATATGCCCGGGCCAACTGGTATTTAATGAGGGCGGCGTCCGGATAGGTCTGGTCAAGTCGCTCCAAAACATCGACCGCTTTTTTGGTGTCGCCCTTTGCCAGCAGCACATTGCCTTGCAGTCTGCGGCCATCGATGTTTTCCGCGTCGCGGCTAAAAACATTTTCAAGAAGCGAGAGAGCCTCGTCGTATTTTTTGTCATTGGAGGCGAGCTCGGCCAGTAAGATCCAGCCGGGGAGATAATCCGGCGCCTGGCTGGTCATGTCTGTGGCAACCCTTCTTGTTTCCTCGGCCCCACCGGTGCCAGATTTGAAAGCGGCATATTTCAAACGCTCAATCGATCGAACAGGCACAAGGTCAGCTGCTTTCTTGAATTCATCGCCGGCTTGTTTGAGATCTTTCTGCACCAGATGCAAATTTCCCATCGCCATATGGGCAGCAGACGATTTAGGATCGGCAGCGAGCGCCTGCTGGAGTGCGTTGCCTGCTGCGGACAGGTTGCCTCCGCTGAATGACAGATTCGCCGAAGCGAGGTAAAAGGAAACGTCGTTCTTTTTTGGGAATTTTTGGAGCTGTTTCTCGGCGGCCTCAATGTCTTCCTTGGTTCGGGCTGCTTCAGTCAAAGCGATAATAGCATCACCATTGTCCGGGGCTTGTTCGAGAACTTTGAGCGCTTCTTTTGTCCCGTCGGCAAAGCGTCCGGTGGCCACATAACAGCGGGCGAGCCGTATTCGGTTTTGGACATTTTTCGGGTCCAGCTCGCTTGCCCTTTTCAGAAACTCACCGGCGCGCAGGAGTGCTCCGTCGTCCTGCCACATTGCGCCGATTCTTTCGAATGCGAGCGCGTTTTGTGGATCAAGCCGGAGCACGTTAAGATAGGCCAACTTGGCTTTATCATAGTTACCCGCTTTAAAATAATTGTCGGCCTCGCTCAGAAAGCGCGCTTTTCTGCCTTCCTTGGAGCAGGCGGTAACGAGCATGGCTGCTAAAACAAGCGTTACAATCCTGAATACGATTTTTGATCTTTGCATTTGTTCGATCGTTTCCCTCTAGTTAAAATTTGCATTTGCGCGCTCTTTGGCAATGCCAAGTTTTTCCATTAGCTCATAAAGAGTCGGCCGGCTGATTCCGAGGTCAGCAGCGGCAGAGGTAATTTTACCAGAGTGCCTCTTAAGCGCTTGTTCAATCACTTCGCGTTCAACGTGCTCTCGCGCTTGTCTGAGAGTTGTTCCAGCAGGTGACACTACGCTCCGATCCCGTTCCAACTCGAGATCCTTTGCGGTTACTCGCGATCCGCTGGCCATAATGACCGCCCGTTTCACACGGTTTTGGACTTCGCGCACATTTCCAGGCCATGAATAACGGCTCATTGCACGCAGTGCATCGGGCGCGAAGACCATCTTGGTCTGACCGCTTTGCTTGGCATAGTTTTGTAGGAACTCGCGGGCCAGAAACACAATGTCTTCCCCACGCTCACGAAGCGGCAGCAGGCGGATGGTGACAACGGCAAGACGAAAATAGAGATCTTCGCGAAATTTGCCGTTATCGATTAGTTCTTTTAGATTGGCGTTGGTCGCGGCCACCAACCTGGTATCGACTTGAAGCTCTTGTCTCCCGCCCACTCGCTGTAAACGCTGCTCCTGAAGGAACCGGAGGAGCTTCACCTGAATGGCAGGCGGAAGTTCCCCAATCTCATCAAGAAACAGGGTGCCGCCACTGGCTGTTTCCAATAGGCCTTTGCGTTGAACGTGAGCACCGGTAAAGGCGCCTTTTTCGTGGCCGAAAAGCTCACTCTCCAAAAGGTTTTCAGGGATAGCATTGCAGTTGATGGCGACAAAAGGGCCGTCCTTACGCGCGCTGCGACGATGAATGGCCGCTGCCGCCATTTCTTTCCCAGTACCGCTTTCTCCGAGCAAAAGCACTGGAGCATTCGTCCCGGCCACTTTGCGAATGAACGCAAAGACTGCCTGCATTTGTGGACTGGTGCCGAGCATTTCTTCAAAGACATCAGAGCGCTGGCTTTGTTGTAACTTGTGGTATTCCTTCTCGAGTTCCACCACGTGGATGCAACGACGAATGAGCAGCCTCAGTTCTTCCATCTCCACGGGCTTGCACAAGAAGTCATAAGCACCCGCACCGACCGCCTCGATGGCATTCTGCTTTTCGCTCTGTCCGGAAATAATGATGACCTTGGCCGTGTTATCGAATGCAAGTATGTCGGATAGCACGGCCAAGCCTTCGTCGCACTCATTGGGGCGAGGTGGTAGACCCAGATCAAGTAACGTTACCGCCGGCGAGTTAGCCTCAAAGCTTTCAACCGCTGCGTTGCGGTCTTCGGCGAAATGGACTTCGTAATGCTCGCTCAGGGCCCATTTCATCTGGGTCCGGATGGCTTCGTCGTCATCCACAATGAGTAATTTCGGTTTCATGCTGTTTGGCATTTCAGAGGCAGCATGACCCGGAAAGTTGTGCCGACGCCGAGTTCGCTTTCTACGTTGATCTTCCCCTGATGGGCTTCGACAATCGTCTTGGATTGAAACATCCCAATGCCCAATCCTTTTTTCTTTGTCGAGCGGAATGGCCGGAAAAGGGAGTTCTTGATAAACTGCTCACTCATTCCGCATCCGTTGTCACTCACGGATAAGGCTACCCACTCTCCCTGCCGGGTCGTCTCCACCGTAATCCGGCCGTTCGTGCCGACCGCATCGCACGCGTTGAGAAAAAGGTTGGTACACACGCTTTGAAGTTGTTGTCCATCGGCCAGTATCTTTGGGATCTGATCAAATTTGGTTACCAGTTTGTTTTCCAGTATCCCATTCAAGGTCGCGAGAGCTTCGGTGACGGCGAGATTGAGATCCAACTCAGCCGGCTTGAGGCGTAATTCATGGCGCAGGGCGTTCATGCGGTTGATAAGATCATTGATCCGGCTGGCCGCGCTCCCGATTCCGCGGAATGCGTCCTGCCGGAAAGCGGGATTGTCGAAGTGGGCCGGCAGATTCTCCAACATGAGGCCCAGGGTTGAGGCTGCATTCTTTAGGTCATGAATCAAGAATGCGGACATGGTTTGAAACGCCTCGAGCTCTTTTCTTTCCATGATCTCTTCTGTAAGTCGCAGCTTCAGGAGGCTCGCCGCCACTTGCTCGCCGATGCATTTTAGCAAGTCCATCTCTTCCGCCGAGTAGCCGAGCCCCCTAACGCGGTCTGCGAGGATTATCACTCCGAGCCAGCTCTCTCCACCGACCAGCGGAACACAAATGGGGCTGCCCCCAGTGCGGAATTGCCCACTGCTTCTCTGCATGAGGTCTCGTGCCCACTTTTCTTTTGCTCTACCGAGATCGAAGGGCCGTGATAACTTGATTAACTCTGCTGGGTCGAGCTCTTTTCCCGCTATCGAGCTGGTCGAATCGTCGCCCTGAGCCTGCTCCGCATCGGAGGTTGAGCTCACTCGGATCAGGCGTTCTCCTTGTTCATCGAAAAGCCAGGTCGAAACGGACAGGGCACTAAAAGTCTCTGAAATCAACCGCGACGCGATCGTGGCAAGCGCGGTCTCATCGAGGGCAACCGAGAGACTTCGAGTGAATTGCGCCCAAATCTGACGGAAATCATGCTGCGGCCTTTTAAAGTGGCGGCTGACGAAGAGCTGCAGACTTTGCCGAGCTCGATCAGAAAGAAGCAGAACGGCTAGGATAGCCACCCCAAGGAGGACGACAAACGCCGCGAGTGGAAAACTGGTCGCGCCACCAAAGCGGGCGACGATTTGAGCCAATACGCCAACAACAAAAAGATATGCCCCGGTCAGCAACACCGTGATCGAGGTGTGTAAAACGGCGCGTGACGGATAGACATCAATTTCGCCAAATCCACTTCGAACGTAAGCAGCGGTGATCAGCGCGCATCCGATTAGAAGAGCAGTCGCTTCGACGCTGAGTTGACTCGGGCTGTAATCCGAGAAAAGCAGCGCCTGACTTCGAGTGTAAATGCAGGCGCCAAAGATCACCGCAAGCCCCAGAACCAGGAACTTGATTCGCCAACGCATCGTTCCAACGGCGGCGCGGAACGTCCGCTCGATGTTCGTGAGAATTAACACCGTCGAAATGAGGATCAGAACATTTAGAATCTTTGCCGGTTCATTAAACCTGAGTCCCCATCCGTGAACGGGTGGCTTGTAAGTGACAACGTAGAAAAAAGGACTGTAGAGGGCCGCCAACGACAACAGCGGAATCAAGAAAGCCCCAATAACAAGCCACCGCGATTGGACGAGGAAATCGCGGTAGTTTGCCCTGGAATATGTGAGGCTAAACGTTAGCCAAACGCCAGGGAGAAATGATTTTGCCACTAAAGAAAGCGTTTCCCAAAAGGCCGCCCTCCCAGGGAGGAGCGCATCGTTTGCTATTGCCCCAAACAGGCTTTCCAATGCAAAAGTCAGCATTCCAGCCGAGAAACACCAGGTTGCAAGCGACCGCTGCTTTCGACAGGCCGCAGCTGCCGCTAAAGCGGCGCTGAACATGCCGGCGGACAGGGCTAACACTGTATTGGGACTCACGATTCGCTCCGAGCAGATATTACGAATAGCACTGCAGTCCCGGCTACAATACGGGTTTCCGGCCGATAACTAATTCGAAATCTCATTCGTTAAGCGAAACGCTCCCTTGGCGCGCGAGCCGTAGCGAAATTCCAGTCCAGCTTACGTATCAACCGCAGGAGAGTAGGGTCTCTCAAGCCTTTCTCCGGAAACGGCAGGGCTAAGTTCCCTTAAAAATTGCGTAAAATGAGAAAGAGAGAGCTGCGAAACGACGAGCGATGCAGCAGGAAAACGAGAAGGTTCGAACCCGCTATGAAGCTGAGCGTGATTCTGCTGGCCGAACCCGGATCTCACCCTTGCGCAGCCACCACAACAGCAGCAAAAGAGGAATCAGCGAAAGCACGAAAAAGACAGGTCCGCCCCGGCGATGGATTACGCTATGAATCATCTGCGGGCCCAGGTTCACGCAGAGGAGGCCGATCACAAGGATCCGGAAGCCATTTCGTAACATTGCGAGCGGAATGACGAAGGCGACAAGCACAATGCGCCGCCACGATGTCTTCAGGAATAAATTGGCGGCCAGAATGCTGGTCATGAAAAGCACCCAACTCGACCGAATGCCGCTGCATTCTTGTGCAACTTCGATGGTAATGTTCGGCAGTTGGAAAACGCGACCTGCGCGGAGAATAGGCGTGCCGCTGAGGTGAAAAAGAACATTTGCCACCTCCGCCGAGGCATATTTCGAAGCACTCTCGAGCGCGTCTGCCATTGCGTCCGGCATCGGAACCATGAAAATGAGATAGGCTAGCGGAAAAGCTGCTGCTCGCATCCAGTCGCGCCCGAAAAAGAAAAAACCTCCAGCCGCCAGGCAGCAAAGGAACGAAGTGGTCAGCAACGTGAGGCGATCACCGATGGCCGGCGCTCGCCCCGCAAAATCTAACCAGTAAGTGAAGGTCAAGCTGCCGAGACCGATAGCGAGGGACACGATCGCGAGCGGAAGATCGATAGAGCATTTTTTCGGCAGTTGATCCCGCCGGATGTAAAGCAGGTATGCAGAAACGAACGGAATTAACAAAATGTATGAATACAGGTTGCTGGCCGCCGCGTAATTGATCAGCGTCAGCAGAGAGGGCCCGAAAACCGCAGCCAGCACAATCGCAAAACACGCGAGTCCCACAACCGACGGCTTCTGCCGCTGTTTCAGTAGAGCAGATCTGGAGATGTTCCCTGTTTGCACAGGAATGGTGGGCTCGCGAGCAGCAGCTCCGTTTGGTGAAGAGCGCATATGTAAGGTCTCTGTCAGGTTGACGTCAGAAGGCAGTTTACGATTTTGCCCGGAGGGCTTGTTGCACGAGTGCGATCTCAGCGGGATTCTCAATAAGTATACGTCAGGCCGGCGAAATATTGATTTCGCGAGTAGCCCCCTTGCCCGTTCTGAGAGCTGTACACGTAATTAACGTGCGCCGCGAAATGTCTATTGATTGTATAGTTGAGACCGAGAGTAAATTGCAAGGCATTCTGTGAGCCTGCCGATGTCGTTCCAGATGACCCTTGATTATTACTGCTGTCATTATAGTAAACAGCAGCCGTCGAGCGGATCCGCGAAGTCAGATTGTACGTCGCGATCAGCCCGGTTCGGAGCGTCGTGTTCCCCATTGCGACAGTCCCGGTGGATTGTTCGACTCCATAACGTGTTGTCCAGCTTAGCGAATGGTTGCTGCCTTGATACGTAACGCTCACTTGCGCGTTCGGGTTGATCGAGTTGCCGTCGTTTTGGAAAGAACGAAATGATTCACCACCACGCACGTTAATCCCTAGGTGCTCGGTCAAATTATGATCGAAACCAGCCAGAGCAAAATGAGTCGTGGAATCGCTCGGCGCGGTGTCGTAATCTACGATTAGATAACGATACTCTAAAACTAGCTTCGTGCGTTTGGTGAGGCTAAATTGGAGCTCCTCCCCAAGCGTATACTGGAACCGGTCCTGCGCTATTCCAACTGCCGTCGTCGTCGGTGTCGTCTGCTCATACTTTATACGCTCGAAGGTATAGGTTGTTACCGAAGAAAGTCGCGGTAGCCAGTGATAGCTAAGCGAGAAAATATCGTGCGTGTCGAAGTGAGGAGCGCGCACGTTTTGCGGACCAACATTGGATTGGAAATTCGGCTCCGTCTGGTAAGCGGCATAAAGGTCGGCACGGAAGGAAAGGCGGTGCGAGAAATTATGCGTAACCGCTAAGGTAAGGGTGAGATCCTTGTCATCTGTTCCCGCATCGAGAAACTGAGTAAAACGCCCCACGCCTATTAGACGAACCTCCGTGGCTTCACGGGCCCGATCATAAGTCAGGACAAGATTTTCTCTCAGACAATGAGCCTTGGCTGCTTGCGCCCGTTGTAGCATTGCTCCCGATAACGTTGTTATCATAACCGAGGTCCACACGGCTGTGATTTCAAGCGGAACGTAGCTCCTTCACCACCACCACCACCACCACCACCAGCCAGCACCGCCTCCTCCACCACCCACACCACCGCCACCCGCTCCTGATATCGAACCCGCCCCATATTGAGCCATTGCTTCACCGATCGGAGCAAGCAAGCAAGCAGCGAATAGTAGGACGAAACGCAGAACAAGAACGTGATTTCGGCATCCGCGAATTCGACATGGCCAAATCATGTTTGCAAGTCGCGCCCCTCTCGGCACGTCAACTCAAAACAAGCTGCGCCCGATGTAAATCACGTCCCCGTCCTGGACATATTTTGGGTGTGTAGGCTGGCCGCGAATACTCGGCTTAAGATTAATGGTCTCAGTCACCTGTACTCCGTTGATTATGCGAGTCAGACGAATATTGCTTGCGCTTCCATAGTCACTTACTCCGCCCGCTTCCATGATCGCCTGATACACGGTCGTGGGGCGATCAAAAACAAGTTTAGCCGGTTTACTTGCAAATCCGGAGATGATCACGTTTGCCGAACCACTCTCCAATGTCACCAGCACCTCGGGGTTTTCAAGATACTCTTTATAGCGGCTGGTAAGCTCACCTTGGAGATCGATAACCCGCTTGCCGGCCGCGGTCACGTCCCCAAGGAACGGCAGAGTTATCTTTCCGTCCCTGCGAATTTTCTGTGTTTCATCCAAATCGCTTTCCTCGGCAAAGGAAAGCTTGAGCACATCTCCGGGAGAGAGCCTCACGGGTGTATGAGGACCTGGCGGATTTGGCAAAGGTGGTAGCGGGCTCTGGCAGCCACCGCATGCAAGCGCGGCAAAAACCAGAAAAGCGAACAGGCAAGAGGACCCGCTCGGCTCACGTCTGCGATAAACTGTGGCAGTGCCCGGCAATTGTCGATGGTTCGGCATCTGTCTGCTGTCCCGTGTCATGCAAGGTCGTTTACCCTACAAATCTGTTGATTGGCAAGATAAATGCGACGAGGCCGGCGAGCCAACGTCACTTCGGGAAGTTGATTCGCAATAAAGCGTCCGATTTCAAGTGAGGCCGTCGCTGCCGGGGAGGGCGCGTTGCACACGTGAATTGAATTTTTCCCATTCACTATCAGGAAGTCGTCCACCAGTCTCCCATCGGGCATCAAAGCTTGCGCCCGGACTCCAGCATGCGTCGGGACCAGGTCATCTTCAGTTACTTCAGGGATGAGTTGTTGAAGACTCTTCACGAACGCCCGTTTGCTCAGGGAGCGCACCATCTCCATCATCCCATCTCGGTAATGCTTCCGCGCCAGCTTCCAGAAACCCGGGAATGTGAGCGTCTCAAACAAATCCGCACAGTTGATGTCCGTCTTGTGATAGCCCTCCCGTTTGAAGGCCAGCACGGCGTTGGGCCCGGCGTGGACTGATCCATCAATCATGCGCGTAAAATGAACACCCAGGAATGGAAAATCGGGATTGGGCACTGGGTAAACTAACGTCCTTACAAGGTACCGCTTTTCGGGTACCAACTCGTAGTACTCGCCACGGAACGGGATGATTTTCGCACCCGGATCGAGGCCACCGAAGCGGGCCACGCGATCGCTAAACAGGCCGGCGCAATTGATAACGAATCCGGCCTCAAACTCTCCGTGGGGTGTTTCGATAACTTGAATCCCATTCACCTCGCGCAAGCGGTCAACGCGCGTGCCGGTTTGCACCGTTCCACCCTGTGATTTAATCAGCTCAACATATTTCGCAGAAACCTCCCGGTAGTTGACGATTCCCGTTGATGGAACTCTGACGCCGGCGAGGCAGCGCACATGTGGCTCAATTTCCTGCACTTGTTCGGGCGCGAGGCGCGCAACGGCGAGCCGGTGATCGAGGCCGCGTTGAAACAAGCTGTCGAGAAGCGGAAGTTCCGACGCTTTGGTGGCAACGATTACCTTTCCGCACACTTCATGTTTGATGCCGTGCTCGCGGCAAAACTCGATCATTGAGCGGTTGCCTTCCCGGGCGAACCTCGCTTTCAGGCTTCCGGGCTTGTAATAAATACCTGAATGTATGATACCGCTGTTTCGCCCAGTCTGGTGTTGCGCAAGATCCTGCTCCTTTTCCAAGACGAGGATCCTCGCCCTGGGATATTTTTTGCCCACAGCCATAGCCGTCGCTAATCCTATGATTCCACCTCCGATGATTACATAGTCATGCATGGATAGAATTCGGGTGGGCAAATTTATCGCAGAGCTATTACACGGCTCAATTCACCGTTCCGAGAAGCATTTTCCGGCAGCAAAAAGCCTCCGCGTAACGGGCGGGTGAGGCGGCCTCGGCGGCTCGCAGCCGCATCAGACCGTAAAACAATTCCTCGGAGAACCACTGCTTTTTCTTTTGCGTGGTAAAGTAGCGGATCAGGCTCTTCACTTTCTTGCGCGCGTGGGCCTCGCTCAACGGCACGAAAAAATTCGGTGAACGCAGATCCGCGTCGTATTTCGGGATCTCGTACTCGAGGATGAGATGGTTCCGGAAGGTGTTCCACGTCAACTCGCACACCAGACGGTGGTCTTGGTGAAGATCATGCCGGCAATGGGTGAAGATGACATCCGGCGTGAAGACTTTCTTGAGTTCCTCGAAGCATTCTTTGACCGGTGGACCGAGATAGGGCAGGAATCCGTCTCGAAAAGATTTCACCACAACAGTCTTCTTCCGCGCTCGCCCGAGGAACGCGTTGGCGCTGCGTCTGGCTTCCATGGTCCGTTCCGGGTTGGCACTGAGAACGAGCCAATAGAACTCGATTCGGTTCGACTTCTCGATGAGGCTAAGAACTGTTCCCCCGCATCCGATTTCAATGTCGTCGCCGTGCGCCCCAACGCACAGGACCCGTTTTACGCCACGCAGGTTGCAGGCGATCACGTTCGTCTAGTGTTGATGATTCCACACCGCCCAGGGCGCATTCCCGCGGCCGAGCAAGTCTTCTAGATCCTGTTTCTCCTTGAAGGTGTCCATGCATGCCCAGAAACCCTCGTGGGAGTAGGCCATCAGCTTGCCTTCGGCGATGAGGCGTTGAAATGGCTCGTCAACCAGCTCCTCCCCATCATGCAGGTACTTAAAAACTTCCTGCCGCAGGACCATGTACCCGCCATTGATTCTGGCACCGGACTTGGCGACGTGCGCGATGCTTTTCACCACTCCGTCCGGGCCGGCACTGATAAGGTGGAAGCTTGCTCGCGGCTTCACACTCACAAAACAGGCGATATTCCCGCTGTTTTTGAAGGATCCAATGACCGCAGGGAGGGGCACATCCGAGAGTCCATCGGTGTAGTTGGCGAGAAACATCGCCTCTCCTTCAAGGTGCCTTTGGACGGCCCTGAGACGTTGGCCAATGTTCGAGTTGAGTCCAGTGTCTACGAACGTGATGTTCCAGTCATGAATATCGCTGCTTAGCAACTCAAGATTTTTGCCGCCCTGGGACAAAACGAAGTCATTGGACAGGCATTCGTTGTAATCAAGAAAGTACTGCTTGATGGCGTCCGCCTTATAGCCGAGGCAAAGAATGAAGTCCTTGTGCCCGTAGTGGGCATAGTACTTCATGACATGCCACAGGATCGGTCGGTAGCCGATCGGCACCATTGGCTTGGGCAGTGCCTCGGAGTACTCGCGCATGCGCATTCCCAAACCACCGCAAAACAAAACCACTTTCATAATTAGTTCTCCTGAATCACGTTTGTTTCTTTTACTTCTCGCTGCGATTAGTACGACTTCACGCAGGGCCTCATACTGACTTCTGTAACTTCGGCAGTTCGGGACAGCGTCACGGCATTAATAACAACTGCTGCTACGTCTTCCGGCTGCATTAGTAATTCCGGACTATATTTCCTGTGCTCCATTTCATGGACACTGGCTTGCATTGGACTGGCGGTCCGCCCCAGGAACAGGCTCAGCACGCGAACGCCGTCGGCGTTTACTTCTTCGCGCAAGCTGTCCGCTACCGCCTTCAAGGCATGTTTGGTTGACGCATACTGGCTGGCATTCGCCCCGGCGCGAAGGCCCGCGGTTGAGTTCACGAACACGATCTGACCTTGTCGTGCTTTGATCATCGGCAGCAGACCCTGAGTGAGAAGATACGGCGCGCGCACATTCACTTTGTAATGCCAATCCAGCAGGTCCGGCGTCGCGCACTCAAAGGAACACAACCGAATCACGCCGGCGCTGTGAACCAGGATGTCTATGCCCTTAACATCCCGCTTGAGGTTCGCGACCAGCGCCGAAATGTTCGAATCGAGCCCGAGATCCGTCTGATAGCAAACGGAGCCATTCGAGGCTTGTTTGGCGACTGGTTGCAAGGCCTCCATTCTTCGGCCGACAAGGCAAACTTTCACGCCGTCCGCAGCCAGGGCCAAAGCGATCGCCTTGCCGATTCCGCTATTTGCGCCCGTAACCACGGCGACCTGATTGGCGAGAAGCGTCATAGGCCGGAGATCACTATTGTGCCGGAACTTCTTTCAATAATCCATGGCGCAGCAGCAAACCGGCAGCGTCGTGAACGGTGTCAAAAGCTAATCCAGACCGTTCGGCAATATCCAGCAGACTATGCTCGTGATCCGACTGGTTCAGCACCCATAACATCGCAGTTTCTTGCAGCTTCTCGTCGCGATTTCCGCCCATTGTGCGGTATAACCCTCGGCGGCCCAACTGAGGCTCGCATCTAGGGTTTTGATTGCGGTAACACCGATTATTTTCCAAGACGTAAAAGACGGACAAACACGTCATCAGCGAATGTGCGAGGCTGGCCGCATCCATTAACTCCAGATTGTCGGCAGAGCTGTGATACTCCGGAAATTTTCCATGCGGCGTGCGCATAAGGCATCCGATCGGCAGGTTAAATGCTGGCGAGCAATACTGGCGCTCGTCGTAGCCATACGGCGAGAAGTTTTCAATGTCGTACCTGCGGCCCGAATGTTTGAGTACGTGCGCCACCGCGCGATCGATCTCCGCATCTCCTCGGCGGCTCTTCTTATAGGTAATATGTCCGCGGTCTCCGAGGCACGTCAGAACCAAGCCATGTTCTATTGCCTGTAGATGGTCTTCATTTTGGCTCAGCCACGTAATTGCCCCGATCGTCCCAGGAATGAATAGAAAGCGGTACGAGTACCGCAGCCGGGCTTCGCCTAGATACTTCGCGAGAAAAGTCGCCACCGCAACGCTTGAGAGGTTGTCATTGCAGAGCGAAGGGTGACAGGCATGACACGAGATCAAAACCTCGGCCGGGCTTTCGCCCGGAATATAGCACTCCCCGTAAGTCAAAGATCCGTTTTCGAGTGCGGAATCGATGCATACTTCGTACTCATCCTCGCGCATGGTTTGCAATTGGTTATGAGATAAACAGAACCCCCAGTTATCGTTGTAGTAGGACGTCCGGTACGGGATCCAGTCCGGCTGGTCAGGCAGTGTATGGAGATGCGTGCGCAATTCCGCAAGTGACATCTTGCGGTGGACTGGAACGCTGTAGTGGACAACGTGCAGGTTGTGCCTTCTGAAGTCGATGATCCGTTCCCCTCGAGTGTTCTTGACGTAGGCGTCGCGGATGTTCCACTCCTTTGGCACAATCCAATCAAACACCTGGGTCCCGCTGGGAACTTCATGCACGTCCAGCGGGATTTCTTTCCGTATGCGGGCAAGCGTCTCCCGGAATCCCGCGCCCGTAATACTGCGGCAGATGGGATAAAGCTCACGGATCAGTGAATAGATCTCGTCCCCGAGCAAAAAGCTCTCGAGCATCGAGCGAAGGCCGGCGAGATCCTTGGTTTGAGGGCGCATCGCTACTCTTTGAAGTCCTCGTAGTTGCGGTCGCGGTCGGAAATCACCATCACATCAGTGGGCCAACTGATTCTGAATGCGGGATCGTTGTAGCGTAGGCCCCGCTGATGCTCAGGCGAATAAAATGCCGACATTTGATAGAACACTTCGCAGTTGTCCTCGAGTGTCTGAAAACCGTGCGCAAATCCTTCGGGGATGAACAGCGCCTTGTAATTGTTGCTGCTTAACACTTCCGAGACATGCTGCTTGTAGGTTACCGATTCACGACGCAGGTCGATGATCACGTCGCAAATTGCCCCTCGCGTGCAGCGCACAAGCTTTGCTTCGGCGCAGGGAGCAACCTGGTAATGCATGCCGCGAAGCGTGCCCTTCACCTTATTGAACGAAACGTTGCACTGCACCGTTCGCGGATCCAGACCGTGCGCCTCGAACTCCTTTCGGCACCAGGAGCGCGCAAAGAAGCCTCGTTCATCTTCGTACTTTTGCAGCTCGATAACGAAAGCTCCTGGCAACTTTGTCTCCCGAAAAAGCACTAATAGATCTCCAGGTCCGGAATCGGCACCACCAGCTTGCCGCCCCACTCGCGAACATAGGACAACTGCTCGCTGATTTCCTTTTTCAAATTCCAAGGCAGGATCAGCACGTAATCGGGCTTGGTTTCACGAATCTTGCCCGTATCGAATACCGGAATGTGCGTTCCGGCCAGGAATTTTCCGTGCTTGTACGGGTTTCGATCGACCGTGTAATCGAGAAAGTCGCTGCGAATACCGCAGTAATTGAGAAGTGTATTCCCTTTGCCGGGCGCACCATAACCGGCGACCGATTTCCCTTCCCTCTTCACCCGGATCAGAAAATCCAAAATCTTGCGCTTGGTTTCTTTTACCTTTTCTGCAAATGAAAAGTACGTTTCCAGCCGGGTAAAGCCAGCTTTCTCTTCCCGTTCGGCCAGTTCCTGGGCGCGCTGCGTCACCGGGCGTGAATAATCCTGCTCATGTCGCGCATAAATTCGCAAGGAGCCTCCATGTGCCGGCAGTTCTTCAACGTCGAAGACAGTCAAGCCAAATGCGGCAAGAATCTGCTCCACAGTTATAAAGGAAAAATAGGAGAAGTGTTCGTGGTAAATAGTGTCGAACTGATTCTCCTCAATTAACCGCATCAGATGCGGGAACTCGAGCGTGGTTATTCCACTTGGCCTCAACAGGGTTTTCATGCCCTTTACGAAACCGCGAAGATCAGGCACTTGTGCCAGCACATTGTTGCCGACCAAGAGATCGGCTTGCACGCCGTCGCGCACCAGTTCCTCAGCCAGTTCAGCGCTAAAAAATTTCACCAGCGTGGGAACGCGCTTGGCAATTGCGACCTTGGCGACATTCGCGGCTGGCTCAATGCCTAAGACCGGGATACCAGCTTCTACGAAATACTGAAGCAGATAACCGTCATTGCTGCCCAATTCCACGATTTGGCTTTGGGCGTTCAGCTTGAAACGCTCAATCATCAGCTTCGTGTACGCTTTTGCGTGTGCCAACCAGCTGTCTGAGTAGGAAGAAAAGTACGCGTACTCGGTGAATATGTCTTTCGGCGCCACGTATTCCTGTAGCTGCACCAGGAAGCATTGCTCACAGACAAACACGTGCAGCGGATAGAAGGCTTCCATCTGGTTCAGTTGTGCGCGCTCGAGAATGGCCTCGCAAGGTGGAGACATGCCGAGGTCCACAAACGTATGCCGCAGCCCTGCCCCGCAGAAACGGCAGGTTCCGAGGTTCGGCAAAGTGTTTGGTTGCACGTTGACTTGGTCGGTCATGGTGCTGATGGTTTGGTTTTGTTTGAGCACGTGATGCGACATTTTTGATAAGCGAACGGTCAGCAATGATTTGTGCGTTGTCAGCCGGGTTAGCTCAAAGTCGTGATTATGCCCCCGTTATCGTGATGTGCGAGGATTGATTGTTGGCGAAGCTGTTGTCACGCTCGCCTAGGTGCGAAGCCTCGGACTTGGGCGCGGTGCCGGTGTCGGATAAGGCCGTGCATCCAGACGTTTGTTCTGAGACGATTAGCGGGAGATTAAGTCTCATCGGAACCGCGATGAGATGTATGAGAAGGTAAGTAATACAACAGAAGAAATCTTAAAACATGGAACACAGCGCTGATACCGACTGGCTTATTCGCGAAAACCTCAAACTGCATCGCCAACTCCGCATTACCACGGCGTTTCTGGAAAAGTGCTATCACTCCAACGGCGGCGCAAAAGGCATCACAGCGCCCACCGAACAAGAGTGGCAGGGCATTTTCGACATGCTACGCGAAGTCCGCCCCCGCAAAGACAAACGCGGCGTCGATCTCATTTCCGATGTGCTGCCATTCGCGTTTATGACTCAACTGGCAACGTGATCGAGACGCACGAGCACGCGGGCGATTTTCGCGAGCCGTAACGAGATTTGCTTCGCTGCCTAACGGATTCTCGCCTTTAAAATGAGACGGATCGCACGCGCGCGCGCGCGAGGCACGCTGTGAAAACTGTTCGACCCGGCGACAGGTCATGGGGTCACGGGTGGCGCGGACGCAGTTGCGCAGCCGGCATCATGCCGGCGACCGCCAGTTGCCTCCGGCGACCTCGGCGTAAAACCACTGGTCCCAGGGAT
>JAALOD010000066.1 GCA_013372845.1 Candidatus Udaeobacter sp. | reverse complement strand
GTTTAGTAAACGGTAGCGTTCGGCTTTTTCGAGCGCAGCGGGAATTGCGTCTTTGTGAAGAGATTTCAGCTCGGCCATGGCGAAGCAGTTAAAAAGTAAAAAGGTTAAATGGTTAAAAAGACCTGTCGCCGATTAACTCACTTTTTTAACGTTTTAACTTCTCAACTTTTAACTTATCTAACGATTTAACAATTTCTTAAATCCTTTCCAGACCCAACCGAACGGGTCATAAAAGTCGTCCACGACGCGCTCCTTTAGCGGGATGATCCCGTTATCGGTGATTTGAATGCTTTCAGGGCAAACGTTTGTGCAGCATTTGGTGATGTTGCAATAGCCGATCCCCTGCTTGTTCCGCAATTCCTCGGTACGATCCTCGGTATCGAGCGGATGCATCTCCAGCGCAGCGACGTGGATCAAAAACCGCGGCCCAATGAATCTCTCGTGCATCTGGTGATCGCGCAGCACGTGGCAGACATCCTGGCAAAGAAAGCATTCGATGCATTTACGGAATTCCTGAACACGATCGATGTCCTCCTGCTGCATCCGCCATGTGCCGTCGGGCGCATCGGGATGTCGCGGCTTAAACGGTTTGATTTTTTTCTTTACGCGAAAGTTCCAGGAGACGTCTGTGACCAGGTCTTTCAAGACTGGAAAAGCTTTCATCGGCTCGACTGTCACCGGTTTCTCCAGTGGAAGCTCGCTGAGTCGCGTCATACACATCAGTTTTGGCATTCCATTGACTTCCGCAGAGCAGGAGCCGCACTTGCCGGCCTTGCAATTCCAGCGGCACGCCAGGTCCGGCGCCTGTGTGCGCTGAATATCATGAATCGCGTCGAGCACGACCATGCCCTCGGCAACTTCCGTCGTGTAATCACGAAATTCGCCCCCTTTCGCGTCACCTCGCCAGATTTTGAAGACGGCTTTCATGATCTTAAACCACGGATAACGCGGATTACACTGATACAAAAACGATCCGTTCTATCCGTGTAATCCGTGGTCATTTCATTTCCTCAATGATTTGCTTCAAATAATCCGGCATTTCCGGCAGGGGCTCCAAACGAATCTGCATTGAGCCGTCCTCGGTTTTCGAAATCATTGTGTTCACTTTGGCAAACTGCTCGTCCTTGTCGGGATAATCATCCCGGAACTGTGCGCCGCGACTTTCCTTTCTTTCCAGCGCCGCGCGCGTGATCGCTTCCGAAACTGCGAGCAGATTCTTCAAATCAAGCGCGGTGTGCCAGCCCGGATTGTATTCCCGATTACCGCTGGCCGCCGCGTTTTCAGCCCGCCTTTTGAAATCATCGATCTTCCCCAGGGCCTCGCGCATTTCGCTTTCGTTACGCACGATGCCAACCAAATCTTGCATGGTGTCCTGCAAGTCCTTTTGCACCTGATAAGGACTTTCGCTGCTGCTTCGCTCGAATGGAGCGAGCGCCTCACGCGCGGCGCTTTCGATTTGTTCCGCCTGGGGCGGACCGATTTTGCCTAACGAATTCTCTTTTGCGAATTTTGCAGCGAATTCGCCGGCGCGTTTCCCGAAAACCAAAAGATCGGAGAGCGAATTGCCACCCAGACGGTTTGCGCCGTTAATTCCAGCGGCGCATTCGCCTGCGGCGAACAAGCCGGGCACGCGCGACATTTGCGTATCGGGATCAACGTGCACACCGCCCATGATGTAATGTGTTGTTGGGCCTACCTCCATGGGTTGCTCTGTAATATCAATGTCTGCCAGTTGCTTAAACTGGTGATACATGCTCGGCAGTTTGCGTTTAATGTGTTCGGCCGCGTTCGGCAGCTTTTGTTTGATCCAGGAAATGTCGAGATAAACGCCGCCATGTGGGCTTCCCCTGCCCTCCTTGATCTCCCGCACGATGCAACGCGAGACATGATCGCGGGTTAAGAGCTCCGGCGGACGTCGCGCGTCTTTGGCGCCCTGACAATAACGCCAGCCTTCTTCTTCGTTGTCCGCGGTTTGCGTGCGATAATTTTCCGGGATGGCGTCGAACATAAAACGGCGACCTTCTTTATTCTTCAGGATCCCGCCTTCGCCACGCACACCTTCGGTCACCAAAATTCCCATCACACTCGGCGGCCAGACCATCCCGGTGGGATGAAATTGCACAAACTCCATGTCGATCAGATCTGCGCCCGCGTCATAAGCGAGTGTGTGACCGTCGCCAGTGTATTCCCAACTGTTGCTGGTTATTTTATAGGCTCGCCCAATTCCGCCAGTGGCCAGCACCACTGCTTTGGCGCGGAAAATTTTGAAGCGTCCACGTTCGCGTTCGTAACCAAACGCCCCGACAACGCGGTCGCCGTCTTTAAGAAGCGAAAGAATCGTGTGCTCCATGTAAACATCGATGCCCCGATGCACGCCGTGATCCTGCAGGGTGCGAATCATTTCCAAGCCTGTGCGATCGCCCACATGTGCGAGGCGTGGATATTTATGCCCGCCAAAGTGTCTCTGTAGAATGCGTCCGTCTTTGGTGCGATCAAATACGGCGCCCCACGCTTCAAGCTCTCGTACGCGATCGGGCGCTTCTTTTGCGTGCAACTCCGCCATTCGCCACTGATTCACGTATTGCCCGCCGCGCATGGTGTCGGCGAAATGCACTTTCCAGTTGTCCCGCTCATCGACGTTCGCGAGCGCAGCGGCAATCCCGCCTTCCGCCATAACGGTGTGCGCTTTACCTAACAAAGATTTGCAAACCAGTCCCACGCGCACTGCGGCAGCGGAAGCTTCAATCGCCGCGCGCAGACCCGCGCCTCCAGCTCCGATCACCAGGACATCATGTTCGAACGTTTCGTAATCGGGCATGGGATCGGTTGAAGCGTTAAACAGTTAAAGAGTTGAAGCGTATGGCCTGGAAAACTCGCTTCGCTTCAACGCTTCTCGCTTCATCGCTTAAACGATTCTGAAATCATGCCAGACACCCATCGCGCACAGGCGCACGTAAAGATCGGCAAAGCCCACCCAGAACAGACTGAGCCACGCCCAGAGCATGTGACGGCGATTAAAACAGCTCACGCATGTGTAAGCTCGATAGCATGCAGGGGCTTTGGAAAATTGATCTAAAAGACCACCGGCCAGGTGCCGGAGCGAATGACAACCAAAAGTATAGCCGCCGAGCAGCACGACGTTGATTGCCAACACGATTGTGCCGATGCCGATCCCAAACCCATCTGGAAACCAGAGCGCCTTCCAAACATCGTAGGCAAGAACCAGAAGGAACAGGACCGCGAGGTAAAGAAAGTAGCGATGAACGTTTTGCATGATGAGCGGAAACGAACGCTCGCCCCAATAGCTTTTGCGTGGCTCGCCTACGGTGCATGCAGGCGGATCAGCCCAGAATGCTTTGTAGTAGGCGCCGCGATAATAGTAACATGTGAGCCGGAATCCGCCCGGGGCCCAAAGAACGAGTAGCGCAGGAGAAAAGATTAACCAGGCCGGCCACCAATCTGGTTTCGGCCCGAACCAGCTGTGAGGCGAATCACCAAGAATTTCAGGCGAGTAAAAGGGCGAGATGTAATTGCCAAAAAAATAATTCTGTCCCTGAAAGGCAGCCCACGTGGAATAGACGATGAAAATCGACAAGCCGATAAACACAAGCAGCGGCTGGGTCCACCAGACATCAGCGCGCATGGTCTCGCCGAATGACCTTCGTTCCAGCGTTGTTGTCCCATTCATTTGCTGTCTACTCCTTCTACGGGCAGCTTCGCCTTTTTCCATGCTTCCCAGCTACCAGGAACATTCCAAAGATCGGTGAACCCTTGCGGCTTCAAAATGCTGGTGGCGATGCTCGCGCGATAGCCACTGCCGCAGTAAACGGCCGTCGGTTTGTTGCGGTCGAGTTCAGCCATTCGTTTGGCAAGTTCCGGCACAAAAATGTGCTGCGCGCCGGGAACATGTCCCTTCTTCCATTCGCCGGGTGAACGCACATCGATAATTTGCAGCGACGCCTTCCGCGCATTCAGCTCGTGCACGCTCATCTGTCCGATTCTTTCCAGTGGAAATCCCGCTGCGTCCCATGCTTTCATTCCACCGATCAGGTATCCGGCGAATTTTGTATAACCGGTGCGCAAAACAGCCGCACGATTCGTTCAAGATCATCATCGTTCTCCATGACGAGAAGAATTGGTTTTTCCGGATCAGAGCATCCAGCCCGCCCATATGGAGAGAATTGGCGTGCCGCCGATGTTGAGCGCACCGGAGATGTGACCGCCACCAAACGCAAGCATCGTGCACGTCTACGAGGACACCAGTCTTCTTATCGATTGCTTCCTTGAATGCCTTGGGTGGAAGACGGAACGTGTGGGAGGTTTCAAGCACTTTTGGTCCCTCCGCGTTCACTCTTTTCATGAGCGGATAATAATGCGGGACCGGTGGCGCACTTGGATCGCGTAATCAGTGAAACTTTTGCGTCGGTGAATTGCAAAAATTTATTAAATTTTCGCTCGTAACCGATCGTGCTGCTCAATCTCGCTCCGATGTCAGCCCCGCACGGCGAACCCGCGCCGTGATTGGGATAGATCATTATGTGATCGGGCAGCTTCAAATAAAAGTCGTGCAAAGTATGGAATTGTTGTTCCGCGAGCTCCTTCGTGTGTTTCTCGCCTAACAAGTCAGGGCGACCAGCCGATGAAACGAAAGCGAATCGCCGGTGAGCACCGCCCAGGGCTCGTCCGGATGGTCTGTTTCGGCCAGCAAATAGGATATGGCTCCGGCGTATGCCCGAGTATGCCGCGCAGTGACCAGCACTTCGCCAAACGTGAAACGATCGCCGTCTTTATTTTCTCGGGCCCAAAGCCGTACTCGGCGCCGCCTTCTCCACTGGAATAAATCTTCGCCGATTCAAGACGCGCGCAAAGCTCGCGCGAACCGCTGACCAAATCGGCATGGATATGCGTCTCGAAGATATGCGTGATAGCGAGCCCGGCTTCGCGTGCCATCTCAACATAAATCTCAACGTCAGCTCTCGGATCGAAAATCGCTCCGACTCCTCGTCGTCACCAAGCGGAGAAAGCTCGGCGATTCCCTCGGTTTGAATGGTTTTAAAAATGAGCGACATCGGGATGATTTAACGCGAAGGGGCCGCGAACTTCAACAACATCGGCAAGTGGATAGCGCACGCATGCTGGCACGCGACGACGCAGCCTTTGAGGAACGCCTTAAGCGACGCGGCTGACCAGAAAGTCGCTGCGACGCTGCCCCCAGAGAAACTTCACCGCACTTCAACCGTAATGGGCAACAGATGATTAATCATGTAGGTGCCTCGGTCGGGGTCGTGGTGCACCGGTTGGGTCTGGCCAAGTGAGTCAGTTGCGCGAGCAACGAGCGTTTGCTTTCCGGCGCCCTGGGCGTTTTCAATCGAATTCCCAAAATCGCCAGGCGTTTGGTTTCGCTTCACCAAGTAAGTCGCCTCTTTCCAAGTTGATCCTCCATCGGTATCACTTCCACTCGCGATCTCGTTACCCCTGTCCAGGCAGCGCCGCGAACGCGAACATTAGAATTTGTCGGAACGGCCTCGCCCTGAGCCGGTCTTGCGATTTCCGCTTTGATTTGCATCTCGGAGAGCGACAAGTTCGCCAATGTCCCTCGCCTTTTCCAGTACGCATAATCCAACGTTTGATAGTAACCGGTGAATGGCTCGCTGCTGACGATAATGCGCTGCAACCATTTGATCGACGCCATCGTACCAGCCTGGCACAATCGCGCGCACTGGAAATCCATGTTCTGGCGGAGGTCCTCGCCATTCATTCTGTATGCGAGCAACACGTCACGCTTCGCCTTTTCAAGCGGAACACTGCGGGAAAACGTCAGTTCACCAGGAGGGCTTTTCGGATCATCGAGCATGCCGTGGTCCGCTCCTGCGAGAATGACCTCACGCGCGTTTGACCTGACAACCGTCCGATCGAGCAAGACCGATAATGGGACCCCAGTCCACTCGGCAGTGCCGACAGCACCCAATCCCCATTGAACTCCTTTTACCTTCGGTTCGAGAAAATTCCGATTGTTCCCGGCGCACTCCAGTGTCACTGGAATCGTGACCGACTCTAATTCGACAAGCTCCTCATAATTAATCGCGAATGGTTTTTCCACTTCGCCCTCTACATGCAGCCACCACGCATCGCGGTCGATTTTCGGGATCGGAAAATGCGTTCGGACATAGAATGATTCCGTCGGCGTGATGAAGCTCTCAGCCGTTTCAAACGGCATCTCCAGGTTAAGCGGTTCTTCGCTTCGAACGATCCTGCCGTCGCGCAATTTGATGTCGCTTTCTGGCATGGAGTCTTAAACCGCAGCCCTAGTCAAGCCGTTGAGGCTGCATCGGGATCTCGATATCATGCGCGGCAGCGAATTCGATGGCTTTGGAGTAACCAGCGTCGGCATGACGAAGAACACCCATGCCCGGGTCGCTGGTGAGGACGCGCTCAAGGCGGCGTTTGGAATTATCAGTCCCGTCGGCGACGACAACCATTCCAGCGTGCTGCGAGAAACCGATGCCAACGCCTCCGCCGTTGTGGATCGAGACCCAGGATGCGCCCGCGGCGGTGTTAATCAGTGCATTAAGCAGCGGCCAATCTGCGATCGCGTCGCTGCCGTCGAGCATTCCTTCGGTTTCGCGATTGGGTGATGCAACCGAGCCCGCGTCGAGATGATCGCGACCGATGACAATCGGCGCTTTGATTTCACCGCGCTTTACCAGTTCGTTCATGGCTACGCCGAACTCAGCGCGTTCGCCGTATCCGAGCCAGCAGATCCGTGACGGTAACCCTTGAAACTGAATTCGCTCACGTGCGAGCTTCATCCAGCGAGCGAGCGTTTGATTTTTCGGAAATAATTCGAGGGCGAGTTTGTCGGTGCGGGCAATATCGTTGGCATCGCCGCTCAACGCGACCCAGCGAAACGGACCGCGTCCTTCGCAAAATAGCGGGCGAATGTATTCGAGAACAAATCCGGGAATGTCGAACGCGTTTTTGGCTCCTGCTTTTTTTGCTTGGGCGCGAATATTATTTCCGTAATCAAACGTCACCGCGCCTTTCTTTTGGAGGGCGAGCATGGCTTCGACATGCAAAGCCATCGACTGCATTGCGCGCTCGATGTATTCGTCTGGATTCTTTTTACGCAGTGCGAGAGCGTCTTCGAGCGACATCCCGTTGGGGACATAACCGTTCAACGCGTCGTGCGCACTGGTTTGATCGGTTAGAACATCGGGAACAACTCCGCGCCTAACGAATTCCGGCAAAACATCCGCGCAATTGCCAACAAGTCCCACCGAGAGTGGCTGTCGATCTTTCCGTGCCTGGTCGATCAGCTTAAGCGCCTCATCGAGCGAGTGTGCTATCTTATCGCAGTATCCGCTCTTCAATCTTTTCTCGATCCGGGCCGGATCCACTTCTACTCCGAGAAACACCGCGCCGTTCATGCTCGCAGCCAGAGGTTGCGCGCCGCCCATCCCGCCGAGCCCGCCGGTCAGGACGAATTTTCCATCAAGCGACCCACCAAAATGCTTGCGTGCAGCTGCCGCGAAAGTTTCGAATGTTCCCTGCACGATTCCCTGGCTGCCTATGTAAATCCAGGAACCCGCCGTCATTTGTCCGTACATCGTCAGGCCAAGACGTTCGAGACGATTGAACTCTGTATAATTGTTCCATTGACCGACGAGATTTGAATTGGCGATGAGAACGCGCGGCGCTTCGTCGTGTGTCGTGAACTTGCCCACTGGTTTCCCGGATTGGACCAGGAGCGTCTCGTCGTTTTCGAGCTCGCGCAGCGACCGAACAATTGCATCGAAAGCTTCCCAGCTCCTGGCGGCGCGCCCAGTTCCGCCATAAACAACGAGCCGGTCGGGATCCTCCGCGACGTTCGGATCGAGGTTGTTCATCAACATCCGCATCGCGCCTTCCTGATGCCAGCCTTTGCAGCTCCGCTCGCTGCCCTGCGGTGCGTGGACAATTCTTTTTCCGCTCATAACGCTTCGCCTGCGCTATCAAAATCACCGCGGCGAACTGCTTCCGCAACACGCGCGATGTCGTTCGCGAGTGGCCGGTCCTGCGTTAGTGGCCTTGCGAATTTGCGAACGGTGGCAAAAGCGCACTCGACACCGGCGCCGCTTTTCAACGGGCGACGATGTTCCAGGCCTTCGGCGGCAGCGAGCAATTCGATGGCCAATAGGTTTTCGGCAAGATCAACAATTGATCGCAGTTTCAACGCGCTCGTCATTCCCATGGAAACGTGGTCTTCTTTTCCGCCCGAGGTTGTGATGTTGTCAACGCTGGCAGGATGCGCGAGCACGCGCGCTTCGTTGACCAGGGCCGCCGCTGCGACATGCACAGTCATGAAGCCGGACTGCACGCCCGGTTGTCGCGCCAGGAATGCGGGCAGTCCTTCGTTCTTGTCCGGATTAACCAGCCGGTCAATTCGCCGTTCGCTCATGCTCATCAGATCGACAATTGCAATCGCAGCGTAATCGAACGCAAAGGCGAGCGGCGCACCGTGGAAATTCCCGCCCGAAATCACATCTCCGCTTTCAGAGAAGACGAGTGGATTATCAGTCGCCGACGCAGATTCAACCAGCAGCACATCTTCGCAGTGCGACAACGCGCCGCGCACAGCGCCGTGTACCTGCGGCATGCAACGCAAACTGTAAGCGTCCTGGACACGCGGATCGTCCTTTAGGTGCGACTGACGAATTTCACTTCCTTCGAGAAGGGTCAGCAAATGTTTTGCCGCGGCTTTTTGTCCAGCGTGCGGCCGGGCGTCCTGCAAACGAGCATCAAACGCAGCGGGCGTGCCTGTGAGCGCCTCAAGGCTCATGGCACCTGAAATATCCGCGAGACGCGAAAGCCGTTTCGCGCGAAGAAGTGCAAGCCCACCTACTGCGTGCATGGCCTGAGTGCCGTTTAATAACGCAAGCCCCTCTTTTGCTCCCAGGTGTGCGGGCCTTAATTTTGCGCGGCGCAACGCTTCACTGCTTTCCATTCGTTCGCCATCGAGAAACGCTTCGCCTTCTCCGATAATCGTGAGTGCGAGATGCGCGAGCGGCGCGAGATCGCCGCTGGCGCCGACTGATCCTTTTTCGGGAACGACCGGATGTACGCGGCGATTAAGCATCTCGCCAAGCATCTGAACGATCTCAAGCCTGATGCCGCTGAAGCCGAGCGTCAGCACGTTTGCGCGCAGCAACATCATCGCGCGAACCTCTGGCTCCGACAGCGGCTGACCAATTCCACAGGCGTGGCTGCGAACAAGATTGAGCTGGAGCTCATTCAAGGCGTCGCGCGGAATGCGAACGTCAGAGAGTTTACCAAACCCCGTCGTAACGCCATAAACGACGGCATCACGGGCTATGATTTCTTCGACAACTTTGCGCGACGCCAGAATGCGCGGCTGCGCGACAGGGGAAATCTGGACTGCTTCGCCACCGACCGCCACCGCAGCGAGTTGAGAAAGAGAAATGCTCTCACCCTTGAGTTCCATTCATGCAGCTTAGTTGGAAAACGATGAGATGGGAAGGAGTTGCCCATTGGTCGCATGTGTCCCGGGGGTGCCTGGGGCATAGGAGGATTCGGAAAAAGGAAAAGGCCAGGTCGAAACACGACCTGGCCTCTTGGGCGAATCCGCCCACAATAAACAACCAGCCGCTGTTAATTATTTTTTGGCCGTCGGAGGTGGCGGCGCTTCCCTCGTTTGCGCACAAGCCCCGAGTCCCAAAGCGCTGGCCATTACGACCGCGATCATGATCACTTTCAAAAATTTCAATCTATATCGCCTCCTTTCGCAGCAGGTTGCTCCGGTCTGTTTAGACAGGGAACTCTCTGGAGGCAATGCTTTTCTCAATTTATTTGAACGCGTCACAACCGGGCACCAGACTTATTTTGAGTAGCCGGTCGTGCCCGCGCCCGTGGTCACTGTCTCCTTATGTTGAGCGCAAGCACCAAAACTCAAAGCAGTGGCCAAAACAGCCACAATCATGATCACTTTTAAAAATTTCAATCTATCTCGCCTCCTTTCGCAGCAGGTTGCTCCGGTCTGTTTAGGCGGGGAACTACAGGGAAGCAACGTTTTTCTCGACTTTTTTGGATGTGTCAGTCACGCAAATCGCGGGACGGTCGGCAGATACCAGTCGTGCAGCGACGCCCCTGGTCTATTCTTCAATGATTACCGGTGTGTCGTGACCCACGAGATCAAATAACTCAACGACGTCCGCGTTGCGCATCCGAATGCAACCACAGCTGGCAGGGCTGCCAATCTTGCCCTCGTGTTTTGTGCCATGGATGTAAATGAACCGCTCGCGCGTGTTGGCGTTGTGCTCGTCCAATCCGTCCAGCCATAAAATACGTGACATCACCAGGTCCTCGGTCGGAGGACGCGGATCGTCGGGCTTGAGCGGCACGCGACTTTGAAAAATTGTTCCGGCTGGCGTGTCGCCCCCGATCTTCTCCGCCACGCGAAAGCGACCGGTTGGTGTTTTCAGACTCCCCTGTTCCGTCCCAATGCCGAATCGCGAAGTGGACACTGGATAAGTGCGGATCGGCGTCTCATCTTCCTTCACTGTGAGTTGCTGATCTCGAATCGAGATATGTATGCTTGTTCGCGAAGTTTGCATCAGTCAGCCTAAACGATAAAATCCGCCTGTTAGATGAAAGGTTACCACATAGCTGTCGTCGGGGCGACTGGCGCCGCGGGCACGGAACTGTTACGCGTGCTGGAACGGCGAAATTTTCCTGTGGCGAGCCTGCGTGCGATCGGTTCGGCGCGCTCTGTTGGAAAATCAGTTCGATTTCGCGAAGAACCGATCCCGATCGAAAAACTTGGCGATCAATCGTTCGACAAAATCGATATCGCCTTTTTCAGCGCGGGCGGCGACGTTTCCCGAAATTATGTTCCGATTGCCTGCCAGTCGGACGCAATCGCGATCGATAAATCGTCAGCCTTTCGGATGGATCCGCACGTGCCGCTGGTGATTCCGGAGATTAACGCCGAAGACGTCAGGCAAAATCGCGGAGTCATCGCGAACCCGAATTGCACGACGACGGTTATGTTAATGGCGCTTTATCCGCTTCACCGCGTCTTTGATGTGCGTCGCGTGTTCGCGACCAGCTTCCAGGCTGTCTCCGGCAGTGGTGCCCGGGGAGTCGAAGCATTGAGCCGGCAAATAAGAGCTGCGGCGCTCGATCAAGACCTGGTGTCCGAGCCGGGGTCAGCGCCCCCGGCTACAGCGCCGACGGTCTATCCGCATCCGATCGCGTTCAATCTTCTGCCCCATATCGATTCATTTCTTGAAAACGGTTACACGAAGGAAGAAGCTAAAATGCAGGATGAAACGCGAAAAATTATGCATTTGCCGGAACTTCGCGTCTCCACGACTTGCGTCCGCGTACCGGTTTACCGCGCACATTCGGTAGCCGTCAGCGCCGAGTTCGAGCGTTCGGTGTCAGTCGAGCAGGCCCGCGAAGTTTTGGCCAAAGCGCCGGGCTTGGAGCTGGTGGACGAGCCGCAGAGCAATCGTTATCCGATGCCGCTTAGCGTAGCGGGAAAGGATAATTGTCAGGTAGGCCGGGTGCGGCTTGATTGCGCATTTGAAAACGGACTCTCATTCTGGGTGTCGGGCGATCAACTGCTCAAAGGCGCGGCACTAAACGCGGTGCAGATCGCAGAATTGCTGTAAATTTGTAGGGCGTTTCTGTGAAACGCCACGGGGTTTAATCGCGAATTTGCCTGGCGTCTGACACAGACGCCCTACAAGCCTGCGTTCAAACAAAGCGGCTCCGGAATTTTTTCACCCCGGAGCCGCCACGAAAATTAACAAGATAATTATGGCCTCGGCGGTGGAGTCCCCTCGCCCTTTTTCTTTCCGCGCTCCGGCTTCCCCTGCCCCTGCCCTTGCTCAGCCGCAGCTGGCGCTCCGCCTTTTGGCTGGCCGGCAGGTTGACCATAGGCCCCTTGCCCTCTCTCTCGTCCGCCTCGCGCTTCGCCCGGACCCGGACCGGCAGGCGGCGTGGTTGGAGGTTTATGGGCGCCAGGTTGCCCACGCTCTTTTCCGCCTCGCGCCTCGCCGGGGCCTGCACCGCCAGGTGGCGTGCCAGGTTGACCGTAGCCCGGTTGTCCTTGTTCTGTGCCGCCGCGACGCTCACGCGCACCCGGGCCGGCTGGCGGCGGTGTTTCGCCACGCTCAGTTCCGAAAGCTTTACCGCGCCCTTGCTCTGGAGTGTTCGCGGCGCCACCGGTCTGTCCAGGTTTGGGAGCCGGGCTGAACCTGCCTCTTTGCTGCCGACCTTGTTCAGGCGGTGGCGGCGACGGACGGAAAGATTGCATTGGTGTTCTGACAGGTGCGCCTGCAGGGCTGGTGGTCGCTCCGGGCTGAGGGCGTCCGCCTGGTCCTCCTGGCCGTTTGCCTCGTTCAAATGGTGAAGGCGATGCGCCGCCTGCTGGCCGTCCAGCTGGTGTAGCGGCGGCGCCGCCAGGACCACGGCCCGGTTTACCTCTTGGGCCAGGCGAAATCGGCGGCGCCCCTCCTGCGGCCGGAGCCGTTGGGCCCGCGCCAACTGCTGGTGGCGGGCTCCCCGCTCCACGAGCGGCGGCGCCAGTAGGCGGAGGAACGTTCTTGGGATTCTCAGTCTTAATTTTCTGTTTTAGCTGTGCCTCGTTAGGCACGCCGGCCCAGCCGCGGTTGAGTTTTGGTTGCGCAACTTTTGTTTTCACAGCTGGAGGCTTAGCCGTGGGAGGCGCCTTAGCGAGCTTGGCCGGAGCAGCCACCAGCAGTTTGTTTCCCTGCACTTTGGTGAGTGCGCCGGATTTGGCGGCCGCAGAAAGATTGGTTGCCGACTGTCGTTCAATGTTGAGCCGCTGAATCGGCCGGTTCGAGTGCGCGCTTAGCGTTTCGTAATTCGGGCCATAATTGTAGACCACATTATTTTGAACAGTGATGTTCGTGACGTTCACCGTGTTATTAATGTAGGTGACGTTCTGCACTCGCGGAGCGATGTAATTGCGCAGGACCGGTTCGCCGATGTAACGAACCTCGCAAAAGTTGTAATATTCCGGACCGATATCGAACTCGATGTCCACCTGAGGGCCAATCGGCCGTCCCTCATAAACGACGCCTGGGCCGCGTGGAGGCAAAGGCGCCCAGCCAACGTAATCACCACCGCTTCGCCAGGAGACCCATGCCGGTCCCCAGTCTAGATCTGTACCGGGAAACCAGGTCCAGCCGTAATCCGCAAGATTCGCCCAGCGGCCATAATGATACGTGGCCCAGCCGAAATCCTCGTACGAGATCCATGTCCATCCGTCATCGGTGTAAGCCCAGTAACCGTCGGCGTACGGTCGCCAATTGGAATCGTTTACCGCCAGGTCGGGCTGCCAGCCGTATCCGTAACCTTCGACTTCAATCCAGTTTCCGCCGGAAAGATTATCGTAAAAGTAATCAACCGATACGTCGGCTCTGGCCTGCTGAAGAGCAGACGCACCACAAATAAGCATGGCTAATGCAAACAAAAATTTTCTCATAAGAATCAGAAATTGTTAATGAGAGATTCGACTGAACTCCCTCGTAATTTATTCACTCTATGATTCGGATTCCGGAATAGGCTCGCGTGTCTTCGCGGACAGCCGGGCGTGATTCGTTAAATCGTTGAATCGTCGAACCGAATCACGAATCTCGGATCACGATTCACGAATCTCGAATCTCGAATTACTAATTGCGCCTGAACTACGCATCGCGCTTTCCCGCACATTTCCGAGAACTCCGCGCTGCAATTAACGGAGAAAGACTTAAGGGAGCAGCGGAAATGGCAAGCGAAGTAAAAGGCTCCGGAAACAAACCGAGAAGAATATTTCTGATTGGGGCGCTGTCCGGAGTGGTCATTACGGCCGCCGTCACATTTGTGTTCGCAATTCCGGCTAACACCTATCACTGGCAAATGGAAATCTGGAAACGCGGTGGGGCAGCTTGGACCTTCGACAAGAATGGCCGTCTCAGCTGGACGTGGACGGTTGAACCGCTCTCTAATGCTCCCCCTAAGAAGAAAATCATTGCGCCGTCCTCTCAGCTGAACCCTCGTATCGAGCGCCTGTAGCTTAGCCCAACACCATCAGGTGATAGTGACCGCGATGAACGCGGGAATCTCCTTAATGCCGCCATCGTCGGGCACACTCAGGTACGGGTAGACGCTTTGCGACAGGTGAACTCATTGGCGGAGTGTTTGTAGAGGCAGGGCCTGCTTGAGCGAAGCCGAACGGGTGTGAGCTGCGAGGGGTAAACAAGCGACTGCGGGGCGCCAGGACTGCTGGCGCGATTGAACCAGACTAAACTTTTTTCAAGCGGTCGGAAGTTCAACCAAAGCTGCGCGTTTAGCGCTTGCACATCGAAACTGCGTCCATCAGTAGCTGGAGCAAGGAACCGGCTTGGTGGCGAGCCTTTGTAAAAGGGCAATGTAGGAAAAACACTCGTGCAAAAGAGGGAGCAAAGTACAGCTCCTGAGTGGCACAGCAAAATCTGCCGGACGCGCAGTGGCAATAGAAGACCAATCGCCGCGACATTAAAAGCAAAATGAGACGGACATTTCTAATTGGAGTTCTGTTTGGGGTGATGATTACGGCTGCGGTCACGTTTGTGTTCGCAATTCCGGCTAATAGCGATCACTGGCGAATGGAAATCTGGAGACGCGGCGGCGGAGCTTGGACCTTCGACAAAAATGGGCACATCAGCTGGGCGTGGACAGTTGAACCGATCCCGGATACTCCAAGTCAAAAGCGAGTTATCGTACCACCCTCTAACGTAAAGGTTCGTAGCGAGCGGTTGTAGATCAATAGCAGGAGCGGCCTGAGCACACTTAATGAGGGAGCGGTCCTCAGTACCGCGATTATTATCGGGACGCTCGGGCCCCCACCTTTTCCCGCAAACAAAAACGCCCTGTCGGGATTTTCCGTCAGGGCGCTTTGAATTAAACGAAGTGTTTCCGAAGGTTAGTATATTAACGTGTTGGCAGGATCGCCCGGCCCGGGGGTTCCTGGGGTGCCCCCAGTCTTGTAGCCGACGTTGCTCTCAAACGTTTGGGGGCTTGTCCAGCCACCGGTATCCGCTTGGCCAGCCTTAAAAACGACTCCATCGCCGCCTTTATGCATCACAATAAACCCCTTTTGACCGTACGGCACGGCTGTCGGCACAATAGGGGCGGTATCATAGATGTAGTTTCTGCTAGTGCAGAAAATCGTATTGGCAGGATCTGCGTCTTTAACCGGATGAACCTTAAGGGCGGCTGTCCCGGCGGGGCTGGTAAAAGTTACAGCCTCGGGAGGACCAGCAGCTACTGTGACAGTCAAGTTGCAACTAGGCGCGCTGAAAAGCTTGGCAACATCGCCGCCTTTCAGATAGCCTTTTCCGACCAGTTTGTTGACGTAGTCCTGCAAGCCCGCGAATGTCCCCACCGGGTAATCGCCAGGGTATGCCGAGTCCGCGTCGCCGGTCGCCGCGCCGTCATTGGCCATTTGGAATTGAGCCAAATAAAGTTGGCGCTCATTGTTCATTGTGCCGGTCATTTGAGCCTTGGCCAGCGCCGACGTTAACGCGGGCACTGCCAGCGCCGCCAGAATGGCGATAATGGCAATTACGACCAGCAATTCAATCAACGTAAAAGCGCTGATGCGCTCACGTTGTTTCGGGAAGGTAATTACTGAGGAGGTTTTATTTATTTTATTTAGTTTCATAGGGGTTTGTTAAGAGTGGCGCGGGTTATCTCATTCTTCGCAGATCAAGTCAATACTTATTTTTTAACTTTTTTTGGCCCTTTTTAACCACCCGCCTTCGCCAACCGGCCTTCGCTACCTCCTACGCTGAAAGCTACGGCGCGTCGAGAGGCTACGGCGTGGCAGCGCGAATGGACCAGCCTTCACGTAGTTACGGCTCGGCAGGCATCAATAAACACTAATGGCTTCGCCGCGTTAAAATCGTTGAATCGTATTCGCGTGATTCGCGGGCTAAGTCGAGAACGATGTAACCGTGTAACCCATTTAACGAATCACGTGGGCTTGGCCCTACTTCTTATACGCCGGAGCTTCCGGTAACGCTGGAGGCAAAAGCCCCTCCTCTTCTTCTTCCTCGTTGTTGAATGCCAGGCCGGACGGGGTGATCACACGCGCGGTGACGAAAATGACCAGGTTCTTTTTAATGTGCTGATCGACATTTGTGCGAAAGGCTCTGCCGATGAGCGGAATGTCGCCGATGATGGGAGTTTTATCTTCCACCTTTTGCACATCTTCACGCATCAACCCGCCCAAAACTACTGTTTGCCCATCGTAAACGCTGACGCTCGTCGTAACTTTGCGCGTGCTAAACACCGGCTGGTTGATCACGTTCTGGGTGAGAATAACGGGCACAGATGTTGTAATCGCGCCGCCAATCGTGTTGACGCCTACTGCATTAATAGGGCTGCCATAATTGATGAAGCCCTCGAATTCCACAACTTGGGGAACCAAGTTCAAGTCTATCGTCGTCGCATCCCCTCCTACTACTGGCTCGACTTCTAAAGTGACCCCTGTGTTACGCGTTTCCCAATCCTGAGGCGTCGTCGGCGTGACCACTACGGGGACAACCTGCGAACCAGCCGTTGTCGTGGTTCCAATCTGCGGTACCTGCGGCGGTGTATAAGTTTTCGGATAACGAAATTCCCTTACCACTTCGATGATCGCGCGCTGGCCGCTTTTCGTTGTGACCTTCGGCGCAGAAAGCAAATCGATGCCCTTTTTCTGGTTCAGCGCGCGGATCACAACCTGAAATTGTGGATTGGTGAAGACCCCGGCCAATCCAAAGATCCCCGGCGCGGCACCGGCGGCTTGCCCAAGACCCGGAACCAAAAGCGCATCGAGCGCATTCGCGCTAATTGCGAAATCGCCGTTGCGGTTTCCGGACGTAACCGGGTTCTGACCGATGGGTTGGTTCGTGACAGGATCAACGAATGGAAAATTCGCCGGGTTGACGGGCACACCGTTTCCCGCGGTTCCACCGGAACCAAACACCTTCCCGTTTAGGCTAAACGGACCCAATAGCCAGTCGAACCCGAGTTCCTTGAGATTGTTCTGGTTGATCTCGACAAACTTCGACTCGATCTCGACCTGCTTTGGCTGTGAAAGATTGGCTTGGTCAACTAATGCATCGACCATGTCCAAATTGTCTTGCGTGTTGCGAACGATCAGCACACCGCTGTGCGGCCAGAAGGTCGCGCTGGCGGCGTCGCCGCGACCATCTGGCAAAGTAATGGTGGGGAACTGAACTCCCATGCTCTGTAACATCGTTTTGGCGTCGGCTCGACCAACGAGTTGACGGTCGTTCAATAAATGCTGCCTTGTAGTGCTGGTCCCCTGCACGAGATTTGACTGGCTCGTAGCTCCCGCACCGGTGCCCACTCCGGAGGCGGTCTGGTAACTCACCGCCTCCTTCTGTATGATGTTCTCGGCGACGGGTGCAGGCTGTGCCGACCCACCCGCGCCCGTCTGGCCTGCTCCCAAGCCGCCTTCGATATAGTAGCCCACATCAAGTGGACCACCGAAGAACTCCGGCGGGACGCGATACCTCTTAACGAGTAGATCACCGCTCTGTTCAGTTCTGGGGACGAGGGAAACGGCATAGGGTTCGACTTTTACCTTCAACCCAGCTTGATTGGCGATGTAGCGCAGCGCTTCCCCGAGCGGAATGTGATTCAACTCAATCGTGATGCTCCCCCTTTCCGCCGGAGGTGCCGGGGGTTGAGCGACTGCCTGACCAGCGCCAACGGGAGGCGTGCCAGCCGGTGCTGTGCCAGGCGCAGCAGCAGCGCCTGCAGGTACTGGAGAAACGGCGGCGGGCGGCGGTGGTGGGCGTTGAACCGAAGGAGGTAACACGATATTGATGCCTCTCTCTCCTTCAGTGGCAGGATCGTTATCCACTGCTTGTTCCCGGAGAAAATTGACTGCCTCGCGAAGAGTAGCGTCGCGAAATTCAACACGTGGAATAATTATCGTGTTTAGCTTATTGTTTATTCTGGCTGTGTCGGTCAAATTTTTCTGAATGCCAAACTTGGCCGGCTCGCCCGTCGTACCATAGCGTCGGACTGGTTGTTCCCAGCCTTTTTCCACCTGCCACAACTGACGCGATCGTGTTTCGTTATACGCTTCTTCGCCGTAACGATATTTAGTGTTGTCGATTTTTTCCTGGCCTTTGCGTGCCGCAGTGTTGTACGGATCGAGCGCGAGGACCTGATCGTAGCGTTTCATTGCCAGGTCGTACCGGCCAGACTGGTAAAAACCGTCGGCCTCTGTCAGCAGTTGTTTCACTTGCTCGACCTTTTCGATGAAGGTCGGACTCATCGTTTTGTTGAAGTAACCCGGCTGCCGCAAATGCGCGTAGAGTTCCTGGGCCGCACGACACTTGGGATCGTAGCGGTCACTCAAAAGTTCGCTAAGGATTGCCTCGGCATCGGCATATCTTCCCTCGGCGATGCGCGCCTGCGCCAACACGACGCCGCTCTTGCAAAAGCCTTCGACAGCTTCGTCGTGCGCTTTTCCGGACACAACTGCGTCGGGCAGATACATCACTGCGGTTCTGAATTCTTCGTGAGCCGCGCCATAGTCTTTTGCTTTCATCGCAGCCTTGCCTCGCGCCAGGGCCGCTTCCCCTTGCGTTATGCCGGCCTGACGCCGCTGCACTTCGCGCTCGGCAACGTTGTCCGGGGTTTGGGCAAAGCTCGACGCGCAAACGAACAAGAAGCAATTACAGAAGATAACGAAGGGAACAAAGAGGCTTTGCCGCGACGGCGCGGCAAACAACATGCGAGGTGCGTGCGCTACCGAGAAAGAAACCTTCGTTAGCTTCGTTTCCTTCTTTTGATT
>JAALOD010000065.1 GCA_013372845.1 Candidatus Udaeobacter sp. | reverse complement strand
CCCTGGGACTTCGGCGTCTTGGATTCCGCCGAGTTCGTTGTATTGCTGCCACAAGTCGGCTTCGATGAGTTCCGCTGCCGCCAGCAACCGAAGAATAGCCTCGTCTCCCGCTGTAAGACCGCCACTCGCTCGTGCGGTGGGGGCATTGGCCAACAGTCCCGCGCCGATGGTTCCCGCTCCCACGGCGAGCGATTTGCCTAAAAAGGAACGGCGACTGATGGAACTTTTTGAAGGTTTAACTCTCTCTTTCATTTCATGTTCTCCTTTGTTTGGAATTTTCTTTATTCTTTTGGCCCCACCATGTCGGCAATCATTAGAAGGTGATGGATTTCAGGTTGCATAACAATATGGGTTTTATTTTGTTTTTGGTTTTGTTTAGGTGCTTGGCAGATTGCCTCACACCTGTCTTTACCAATCCGGTGCATTTTTATTCCAAAAATCTTCCAAAAATCTTTGAGAGTAAGACGTGAGATTCTGGCCTTACCCAGCCGGATCACCAGTAAGATTTCTGCGCCATTGTTTGGCGCCAGAGCGAGGTTGGCGCTCCCCCATTGGGTAGTTGCGATGGAATTTCCAGTAGCGTTATTGGCAATACTTTGCCTTCGTTCAGCTCATCATTGCACTTCCGCAGCCAGATCACTACGTCGGCTCCTTCACGCGCCACTGCTTCAGCAATAGCTCGCCCGACGGAATGTCTCCCACTGGTCACAACCACCTTCTTTCCTGTAAGGTCAAGGGTCATAAGTCAGGCCTCCAATTCTGGAATTAATCCATAGTCACGATGGAAAAAACTTTTGATTAGATCGTATCCTCTCCCAGTACTCTGGACCTTGATTAAGAATCGCGTGACGCCATCACCATTCCGATGAACAACGAGATCGCATCCGTACGGCTGGAGCTTCTCTCGTGCGATACGCGCGACCTCTGCATCGAGGGCTTCTTGCGTCATGGGTCCGCCTGAACGCAATTGGTCTAATTCCTTTAACGCGATGGCGGCCGCTTTGCGGATTTTCCGGAAGCGATCGTGGTACTCTGCCTCAAACTCATTTCCCGTCTCGGAGTTCATTGGTCAGTTGTGTGCTAAGCGCCTTGTCTTCTTCTCCCAGAGATCCAAGTCAACGATCGTCTGCTGACCTTCCTTGATAACAACGAGGACGCGGCCGTATCCGTCTCTCTCCGACCGAGCTACGACGGCGTAAGTTCCAACGGGCAACGCCACAACCTCGGGAATTTCATCGGCCGGGAAACGTTGGTTCTTGACGTTTTTAAAGGGCTTTCCGTCGATCGTGTAGATGGCATAGGAGCTGTGTGGAAAGTACAACGCGTCGCCATCGTTGAATTCATCGGTGGCGGAATAGACCTCGAGATATCCTTGTGGTAACTCAGTTCGATAATCCAAATTCCCTGGTCTTATTGGGCCGGGAGACAACGGATCATCCTTACCTCCGGCTTGCGCGACCGTTGAACCGCCAAAGCACAAGGCCAGCAGAACAATTAGGAGCGCGCCTTTCAAAAGGGACGAGCAGTGTAGTGATTTCATATAGTCGGTGGGGTTGATGTTTACTTGACAATGATTTTCCCTGTCATCCGGGGGTGGATAGAACAGAAGTAAGAGTAGGTTCCCGTTGTGGCGAAGGTATGGGAAAAGCTCTGACCAGTCTTCAATAGAGGCGACTTTTTGAATTGATTGTCAGCACTGGACACAACGTGTGGCACGTTGTCGTGGTTAGTCCAGGTCACTGTTCCGCCGACTGATAGCGTCAATGTGTTTGGAGAGAAACGGAAGTTGTCGATAGCAACCTCAGTCTTTGTCGCTTTGACAGGAGCTGACTCTCTTGTTTGGGAGTCCCTGCTTTGCGTAAAAGTAAATTGACGCGCAACAACGGGACTACTCAAAAGCGCTAGACCAACGAACATCGCAAACGTCAGAGTGCCTGTATTTACATGTTTCAGAATCGGAGAGACGGATACGCGCCTAGCGGTGTGTTTCTGATGATGAACAGGAGAAGCGAACAAAAGATCAGTTTTTCGAGATTCGGTTTTAGTGATGTTTTCATCGGTAACATTGTCTTCAGTTATTCATACCGTTTTGCTGAACTAATATTCCCACCGTGTGAGAAGGTGTTTCGGAAAACTGGGCTGCTTGAAGAGCATCGGGTATAGCAACGCAAGACTTCTGAACGGGGCTCTTACTCAATCGCGTTACGCCATCGTCCATCCGATGAACAACGAGATCGCATCGGTAAGGCTGCAGCTTCTCCTGCGCAATGCGCGCGACCTCTGCGTCGAGCGTTTCTTGCGGCGCGGGTCCGCTTGAACGCAATTGGTCTAATTGTCTTATAGCCGCTGCGGCCGCTTCGCGGATTTTCTGGAACGATCGTCGTACTTTACGTCAAAAACTCATTCCTCGCTTCGGAGCTCATGCGAGTCTTGGTAAAATGGAAAAGTTACGAATAGCTTGAACAATCGTCCGCTGGCCAGCCTTGATGACAAAGTGAACGCGGACTTCTTCACCTCTCTGCGACCGAGCAACGACCGTGTAGGACCCGATGGGAAGCGCTACCCGCGAGGGAATTAGGTCATCAGTGCGGGAAATATTATTTTCAACCCTCTTGAAGAGCCTCCCGTCAATGGAATAGATGGCGTAGGAACTGTGTGCGTAGTAAGCGCCATCGTTGAATTCATCACTCACCGAATAGACCTTTAGATAGCCTTGTGGTAAGTCAATTCGATAATCCAACTTCCCCGGTCTTACTGGGCCGGGGAGACAACGGATCCTTACCTCCGGCCGACGCACTGCCGAGCGACACCAGCAACACTGTTGTAAAAAACGCCATCAGGCTCGACCTGAACTTTGCTAACATGGTCGGTCGCGCTGTTTATCCTTTCGTCTTAATGTAGAGGGACACCAGCAGCCCGATCAGCAAGCCGATGAGCGAACTTATCGCGCAGCCGACGACAGGAGCCGGCAGATGCCAGAGAGCCAGAATTATTTCCTCCACCGCTTACGCTGCGATTACTCTGTCGGTGAGAAATAGCGTGACTGATTCCAGCATGGTCACGCACTCAGGATCGAAGATCGATTGACCACCGAACTGCGCTAAGTCTCACTAGGGTAACGGGCTTTCTAATGTTTTATTCCTCGCGAAGCAGAATGGTGTTATCGATAGACTCTGCCACCTGCCCGCCCAAACCCTTGCCAGCGATGTGGTCAGTGCGGAAGTGTTGCCCTGCGTAAATACGGCTCAGTCCCGCTTCCTCCGCCGCTGCGGAGAAGCTTGTGAAGTGTCGCGTCACTCCCGCCAGCGACTCGGAGGTGACATCGAAAGTGAATTGGTCGCCAAAGTAAAAGCTCAACACTGTCGCGCCCGCTTTACTGATTGCGCTGTGTGCTCCGGGGTAGGAAGGATCTGGAGCGGTTTTCGTGGTTAGTGGAAGCCAAGTTGGATCAGGCTCAGTCTGCGGATTTCCATCAGTGTCTGCGAGTCGAACCGCAGTTACCGGACGCCAAAAGTTGTACGTATACTTGGCTTCGAAGAACGCGATCGTAGTGTCGGCAAGGCTGATATTCAGCAGCGCAAAGAGACGCGCGCTACGCTCAAGATTGAGATGGCGTTGTAGCGCGGCAGTCTGTGCGATCTCGTTCCAGAAGTCCTGGATGTTGCCGTTCCAGAACTGGCCGATCTCGGTTTGTTCCGCAGTGCGGGTTGTGCTGTTAATGAACCCGAGACTTTTGACTTCATTGAAGACCTCAGTATAAAGGTCGCTTGTAAGTGCCGGAGGAGGACCGGGACGGAACTCGTCGGCCCGCTCCAACGCAAACGGCGTGACCTGGGGCCACTGGGTAAAATCTGCTGGCGCGAAATTAGGCGGCGTCAACTGGTAGTCTCCGGGCTGGTTACCGGGGACGTATGGCGGTGGAATTACATTCGCTCCATCGGCGCTGCGCGCAGCGAACAGCTGGCTGGCAACTGCCTGCCCCACGGCTACTCCCTGAGCTTTTCGCTCATTATCGGGAAGCAGGGCCAAGTCCTGCTGCAGTTCCGTATCCAACGACGCCTGAAACGCAGGATATAGGAACACGAGGACATCATGAGCTGCTTGATCGGCCGCAGCTATCTTGGACGCGCTCCTCGGAACGTCGGGAAGGCGCACAAGGTACGGACTGAACCTTGGCTCGATATTATTGACAGCGTCGTAGATGGCGGCGTGCAAAATCGCGAAATTACGAGTTGAGTGAATGGTAGCTGGCTGAGCGCCGGGCGTGCGAACGATTGCCAAAAGAGTTCTATTCCACTCGATGACGGCGTTGACAGGCTGGGCCGAATTCTGTTGTTCGTCCGTCGCTGCATTCGCAAGCGAAGCGACCTGTAAGAAAGAGCAAATTAACGCAAAAATGGTGACAATTCTGAACATATGTTTACCTCAAGTTGTTGATTAGTTTGTTGTTTCTAAGAACGCCAGTACTCCGGCGTGCATATCTCTAGACTGAAAACCGTGTGAGATATTCCTTATTGTCATCAAAAAAATAACAAATCGGTGGCAAGTGAAGGTGATGACGCCACTTCTCGCGTACACGCGAGATGGGGGCAGCTTGGAATTAACCATCCAGACACTTGACCTGTGCACAACCCTGTGTGTGTGCGGGGTTGATTACCGGTGTGTACGTGTTTCGTGAGCAGGGCGGCTTTTAGATCAAATGCATTCATACGATTTTTTGTGAAAACCTTGCGGAGATTCCGACACTTAGTTGCTTGCTATCCCGCTGGGCGATTCCTTGCCTGTGGAATCCAAGTCGAGGACCGTTTGGCGCCTCGGCTTGATCACCACGCGAACACGGACGTATCCGTTATTTGCGGAGCGGGCTTCGACGATGTAGGACCCAGCTGGCAACCTAACGATGTCCGGAATTTCGTCGCTTCGCGACATGTGATTCTCCACGCTTTTGAACAGCTTCCCATCCGGTGCGTATATCAAATAGGAGCTGTGGGGGTTAAATGGGAGTTCGCCATCGCTAACTTCATCAGTTGCCGAATACACCATTAGATAGCCTTCGGCTAACCGGGTGCCATGATCCGGTGCGCCGGAACGCACCAGACCCATGAATAACGAATGGGTATCTTCCGCTTGGGCCATCGTTAGACTGCCACAAGAGAAAACAAACAGAACAACCAGAAGTTTGGTTTTCGAATAGGTTGATTTTAGTAATGATTTCATATGCTGTGATATAACGTTAGTAGGTTGATGTTTTTCTCTCCGCGCCCTGGCAGGGCGTTGTCTGCAAATCGGGTATGTCTTTTCCTTGCTGTTTCGCGTATTCGATAAGCGCCGGGTCGTTTAGTGCGGCTGTGAAAGCGTGAACAATTCGGGTCGTGAACTGCCACAGGATCAACGGTGCCGCAGCCGAGGCGCCCTGGTAGCCATTATCGCGCGGCTCCGTGTTTGTAACTCCAACAGCTGGCTTGTCGGTTTGGGCGTCTTTTCCGTGGGTAGTATTCAGGAATGCAAAACCAACGAACAGTAAAAAGGCCAATGTTCGCGTGTTAAGATATCTTAGGAGCGGCAAGGCTGCCGCTAGCCATGTTCCAGGCTGGTTGTTATCGGCGCCAGAGGACGTTGGCGGCCTGTGAGTGCTTGTATCGGTTGAGTTCATTTGTGTTTGTAAGTTTGCTTTCACTTATCCCTACCATTTTTCCGAACAAATATTCCCCTTGAAACCGCATTAGCAGGGCACAGCGGTTCCGGGGTAGCTTGTGCTACGTTGTTGGAGGCGGAGCACTAGTTCCCAAACGACGAGCGGCGGCGGGCGCACTCGCCTGGAAAGCCCGATTATGGCCATGCCTGCCGCGCGGTACCTGCAGAATTTACGTACGCGCCAGGCACAGTCAGCCGGAGCTGATTAGATCACTGCAATCTACGACCGCGCGACTGACTCGTCGCTTTGTTAATGACGCGCTATTTGTTGTTCAAACAGCTGCTTGAAACTTTGCAAGTCGTTAATGTTGACGTCGGATACCGCCCAGTAGGTGAAATCGCCGTCGCTCCAATGGACCAGGTGATAGCCCTCCCGCTCAACCATTGTCTGCGCTGTGCTGTCCTTGGGCGTTGTTGGCCAAATAAAGAGATTAATAAAATGTTTGCGTTTTTGGTAAACCAGAGCTGCTACCGAGCGGCTATCGAGGTAATCCAGGCGGCCCCCAATCAGCGGAAATCCCTCACTGGAAAGATCGACAACTGGAGGGGCAAAATCGAGTTTCGTATCCAGCCAGGGTTTTACAGTATGCTGATCAGAGGAAGCGACGTCCGTGAGGTGATCCGCCATAAGCGAGCGGACGTGACTAGCTATAAGTTGTGTCGCGAGGAACTGGTCGGAAGTAGGCGGTCGTAGTCGAGGCAGGAAACTGGAAGCGATGATCGCGGCCAAGATGATAGCTGCTGCGAGAGCCAGCCAGTTCCATGGTATCTCAGGCAGAACGGGACGGCGCTTTGCCCACCGCGATGTAAGCGACGCGTGATTTTCTCGTGCGGCACTCCGCGAAGCCCTTACACCAACTGCATCTCGTAAAGAGGATTGAACACGCTGACGCAGTTCAGCCTGAGCCTTATAGTACGGCGCGCCCCGGCTAATCGCATGAGCGAGCGCTGTGTGCGCCTCATACGCCTGCTCACATTTACGGCAGTCCCGCAAGTGTTGTTCGATTTTCTGGCTGGTCATTGGATCCAGTTCGCCATCCAAATAACCATCCATCAGTTTTGTAGCTTCTTCGCAGTTCATCTATTTATCCTTACTGATCCGAGCCGCCAAATATTCCTTTAGTTCGGCGCGTGCGCGGGAGAGCCGCGACATAACCGTACCCGGCGGAATTTGCGCGATGTCGGCTATTTCCTTGTAGGAAAGACCTTCCTGGTGTCGCAGCGCCAGGATTTCCCGGAATTGCACAGGCAATTCATCCATTGCCTCTTTGATTAGTTCCGCGTTTTCACTGTGCTCCAGAATGGTTGCCGGACTGACGGACTCGTGGCCGGCCGTATGTATTTCCTCATCAAAAGTTGTGGTGAGATCAACCGCCCGATTCTTTTTCAGCAACGTGTAAGAGGTGTTCCGGACAATCGTCAGCAACCAGGCTCGGCCATTGGAGCCATGGAATCCACTGAAAGACTTAAACGCACGTAGGTACGCCTCTTGGACGACATCCTGCGCATCCTCTTCGTTGCGAAGCAGCCATTTGGCGAGGTTGTGGGCCGCATCCATGTGAGGCAACATCGTTTCCTCAAAAGACGCCAATTCGTGTTCCTGAGCGGCATCTGGTTCTTGGTGCTTTTTAAGTATGGTAAACTTCACAATCTTGGCACTCGACTCGAAATCTTGAGCGTTAAAAGCATAGTCGATTTTCAGTGGTGCCGCCATATTGTTTCGTGATCAGTCAGCTCGGCTAGAAAGTGCTTTTAGAACCAAAGCGTTTGCATCGGGCCACCGCCGCAGCATCGGCCAGTCTCCACGCGTCTCAAATCGCGGAAAGTTCGTTGCCACTGGGACCGCACCAGGCGTGGATGCCTCCACATCACGCCTTTATGCAACACATACCGATCCTGTCCTTTCGCCGTGGTGTTATTTGACGCTTCAGCGACCGCTATGGGGTACAAGGCTCCTGCTTCGGTTATGGACGGTTGCATTCATTTAATACAACCGGCGCAGTCCCCCTTTTATTCCCCAGTCTTTGAAAAACGGACTGGTGGATCGATTTCTCCTCGTCGGGGCTGGTCGCTGTAGTTACGTTCCTTCTGCAGCAGCGATCGTTGGTATTATGTTTTCGGCAAAACGCTCCATCTCTTCAAATTGCGGACTGCATTGCAGTAGGAGGAGGTCAATGCCAACCGCTTCAAACTCGGCAATGCGTTCCGCAATTTGGCTGGGTGTGCCGACCAGGCCAGACCGCAATCCTCGATTACTGACGGAGTAATCTTCGAGTGAAACATGTTGGTCAAGCTTTGTGCCGGCCAGCCATTGCCGATAATTGTCGTAACCGGCGGCGGACTGCTTCACGTCGGTAATGCGTGCCAGTTCTCTCTGCGCTTCTTTTTCGGTATCACGAACAATCGAATAGGCGGCGACTCCGAAGGTCATAGGACCAAGACCTTTCTTCTCTCTTCGCTCGGACATGTCAGCGATTTTGGAGTGGATACGATCGGGAGGATCTCCATGCATGACAAAGGCATCGCAGCGTTCACTAATCAATTCCTTCGCCGCTTCCGATTCGCCACCCGCGTAAATCACTGGTCGTGGCTGTGAGATTGGCTTTGGCTGCAGGACCGTATCCTCCACCTGATAGTAACTTCCGGAGAAAGAAAAATGATCCCGTTTCCACATCTGATCGACGACTTCGAGCCACTCCGCCGTGCGGGCGTAACGATCATCGTGCTGCTCGAAATGGACACCGTACTTCTTCGCCTCATCCGCCCACCAGGATGAAACAACATTGAGAGAAAGGCGGCCCGGGCCAGCGATATGGTCGATGTTCGCGGCTTGTTTGGCGAGGAGGGCGGGCGAGTGAAAAGTGGGACGGACCGCAACCATCAACTCGAGGCGTTTCGTCACCGCTGCCAAGGCTGCGGCTGTAGACCAAGCGTCCAACGCCGGCGCATCGGCGCCCTTGATGTCGTTGAGGTTTAGTTCAGCGATCAGCGTGAGATCGAACCCGATCTCGTCGCTTCGTCGCGCCAGACGGCTCACGTATTCCCACGTCGCCTCCATCTGTTCGTCTTCCACGTTTCGCAGCCAGCCGCCGAAGACTGGGAGCCAATACCCATAACGCATTAGACCCCCTCCTTTTCGTCCTCAAGGTAGTCGACCAGCCGCACGTGCGGATCAAAGCCGAGAATCTGAGGCGCGTTCGCAACAAAATTGGAAAGGGCATTAATGTCGTAATAAACGACGACGCCATCGCGATCGTCGACGATGTATTCAACGCTGCCCGCTTCGATTTGTGCGGCACTGACGATTTTTTCAACGGCATCGATTAGTTCCTGCGGGGGTGTGTAACCCTCCACTTTCAATCCGGCCTTCGGTGCATCAACGAGGCCCGTCGTGTTCGCGGCGGAACCGCCGTCTTCGGTCCTGCATATCTCAGCCGGACACAGATTAAAATTCTCTCCCGACGTATAGACTTTGATCGCATACAGAAATTTTCCACCTAGGGTCTCGACGCGCGTAATGTGTCCGCCGCGGACTGGAAGAAACTCCTGAACGAGAGCGGTGCTATCGATCCCAAAATCGATTTCGCCGGCCGCGGCCGCACGCTCCAGCGCCGGCGCAGAATCAAAACGCATAATTCCAGCGCCTCTGCCGCCGATATTTGGTTTGATGATGACTGGAAATCCAATCTCCTGTGCTGCGGAAACAGCTTGGATCGCGCAATTCACGATACGCGAGCGCGGCGTAGCCAGTCCCAGAGAGTGTAGGAGCGCGAGTTGCGCTGCCTTCGAAATCTCGAAAGAAAAGGCTTTGCAGCCGTTGATGACACGCGTCCCAATACGCTCGAGGTGCGCGAGATAGTCGCGCGTGAAGAAGATGCCTTGTGCGTTACCGCGTAGGTAGGCCGAGGCGCTCATCCGGTTGAAAAACAAAGCGTATTTTCTATCGGTCGCGGTCGCGTCATACACGTGGCATCCGGCATCGATGCGAAGGTACTGAATCGAGCGGCGATCCAATTCCGCAAAGAGCGGGCGGAACCACTCTGGATGCTCGTAATAAACCGCTAGTGGTAACTGCTGGTTCATCACTGGTATTTCTCAATCATTAAGAACCGACTGGACCCGGCACTAGCTTTTTGGCCCCTAGCTCTCGGGATTAACGGAAAAATGTTGTTTCAAAAGGGCAAGAGGGCCGGACCTTAATGGCACAAGCCTGCGGATCCAAATGTTTCGATGGGTCCCCTACCCCAACCCCATGGTTGTGAGCAATCTGCCCCGGATCTGACCGTCCGCTGGCAAGCTGTGTGCGCGCTCATAGCTCATATTCACGATCGCCCTCCTCGTTGCGTTACCACTCACGCCATCGATCAAACCATTATAATAGCCTGCACGAGCCAGACAGAGCTGAATTTGCCCAACCAACTGGTCGGTGTATCCGGCACTGCCTTGGTAAACAGGTTCATTGTACGAATCACCGACTGCCGCGAAAGCCACCGCCGCGAAAGCGGCCGCCACGGAAGCCGCCGTTGGTAAAGCCGCCGTATCCGTAACCATAAGGATAATAGCCAGGATAATAGCTATAGGGATAGTACCCGTAGTATGGATCGGGATAGTAAAAGAACGGGTCCCCAAAATCACCAACGAAGAAGAACCGATTGTCGAAGCCGCGATTGTTGAACCGACCGCCGCGAAAGCCACCATCATGAAAGCCGCGGCCACGAAAGCCACCGCCGTTAAAGGCACCGTGAAACCCGCCACCGCGAAAGCCACCACCGCGAAAGCCACCGTTAAAGCCGCCGCCACGAAAGCCACCGCCTCCGCCGAAGCCGCCGCCGTGACCACCACCACCACCGGCGCCATGCGCCGTCACGTTCGAGCCCGCAAAAGCACAAACTGTAAGAGCAATTGTCACTGCAATAAGTTTTTTGTAATTCATATACATCTTTCCATTTGTTAAGTACAACCGGACAGGCCTGTTTTTATTCCGCTCCTCCTAACTAGAAAGGCCTGGTGGATCGAGCTTCCCTCCCCAGAGATCCGCCGGGCATACGACGCGCGAGATCACTTTCTTGGAATATAACTTTGCTAATTCGGTATGAATAGATTGAACGCAGCGCAACTTTCTTACGAAACCCAACAACTCACACTATGAAAAGACTGATAATTCTTACTTCTGTATTTTCGGCGCTCGCCATGATGCTGGTCTCGTGCGCGAGCCAGCCCGCGACAACCGAAACGACGACGCGTCAGACTACGATAAGTACGGCGGCTACACCCGTGCCACAGTCGCCACAGCAGTCGCCACAGTTGCCACAGTTCACGGCTCAGACCATAGGCGGCGCCCGATAAGCCGACAGCGAGGTGGATCGAAGGCTGTGACGTGCGCAGCGGTAATCCGCTTCACTGCTTGTTAACCGATTTGCGGCGCGGGTTTGCTCAGTTCAAGCTGGTCACTCACTTTTTGAAGGCCCGCAGTAAGCGCTTCAATTTGCTTTTGCTGCTCCACAAGCTGCGACTCAAAGTCCTTCGTTAGCTGCTCTACTTTGCAGTGCTCTTTGAGGAACTCGTTGAGCAACATCGCGTTCACCGCGTCATAGCGCGCGGTGAAAGGCTTCCCGTCGCGATCGCGTGCGACCAGATCGGGATTGACCGTTTGTACCTCCTCAGCCACAAGACCGTGACTATTTCGGCGATTTACTGAAGGACGTGCAACGCCATCACCGGGTGAATCTCCGATGCTGCATAGCACGGAAGGTGAATTCTCTGGTTTGATTGATCTTTGGGAGCGTGGCCGATGTCGAAGAGCGCTGCGAGATTAGCTAAGCAGTAGATCGCTTTCTGGGAATATAACTTTGCCAATTCGGTATGAATGGATTGAACGCTGCAGAACTTTTTACGAAACAAACATACCGAGATTTTTATGCCTATAACGATCGCCAGTATCATGAATCTTATGGGGCCGGACATGATGGTAATCCTCCTTATCGTGCTGCTCCTGTTTGGAGCAAAAAAACTGCCTGAGCTCGCCCGAGGGATGGGTCGCGCGGTAAAAGAGTTCAGCGTAGCGCGAGATGAGATTGAGAAGGGGTTAAGTCAGTCCGGTCCCAGTGGCGTAGCTCCGTCCAAATTACTGGACACAAAAAGCGAGCTACCGTCTGCCGGTAATCCTAGCGGCATCTAAAGGTTCTCGACGGCTTTCTCTCCGGCAACTCAGCTACAGAAAGAATTCGATGATCGCTCGGGTAACTCGTAGGTTGCGCCAAAAACGAATCGTCATTCTCGGCGGTGGTTTCGGCGGAGTTTATGCTGCTATCCATCTTGAGAAATTGCTGGCGAGGCAAAGCGCGGTTGAGATTTGTCTGGTTAGCCACGACAATTTTTTTCTGTTCACGCCGATGCTTCACGAGGTCGCGGCGAGTGATCTCGAGATCACAAATATCGTAAATCCCCTTCGGAAATTACTTCACAAGGTTGAGGTGTTAGTCGGGGATGTGCACCAGATTGATCTATCTGCCAAGCGAGTCTCGATTTCGCGCAGCTTTCGCAATCACTCACAACAAATCGGGTATGATCATTTGGTCATTGCGCTGGGATCGGTCACCAATTTTTATAATCTCCCAGGTATTGCCGAGTTAGCCGTACCGATGAAATCGCTTTCGGATGCGATTCGATTGCGCGCCCAAATCCTCCGCCACCTGGAAGAGGCAAATTCAGAATGTGATCCGACTGATCGCCGGTCGTTACTTACCTTCGTAGTCGCAGGCGGAGGCTTCGCCGGCGTGGAAACAGTGGCGGCCTTGAATGACTTCGTGCGACAAGCGCTGCCATTCTATCCTAATCTGTGTGAAGAAATGTTGCGAGTTATGCTTGTTCATTCTGGTCCGGTGATCTTGCCGGAGCTGGGTCAAAGTCTAGGACGATACGCGCAGAAGGTGCTCGCGCAGCGCGGCGTGGAAATTCGATTTAACACTCGGGTCAAGAGCATGACGGAAGGGAGCGTGTCTTTAGTTGATGGTCTCTCAATTCCAACCCGCAATTTGGTGTGGACAGCCGGAGCCGTGCCTAGTCGGCTCATCTTTTCGCTTCCGTGCCCAAAAGAACAAGGCCGACTACTCGTAAACCAATTCTTGCAAGTTCCCGATTGGCCCAATGTTTGGGCAGTGGGTGACTGTGCGTTTGTTCCAGACATCAGAAATCCGGGGAAATCGCATCCACGAACCGCGCAACATGCCATACGCGAGGGAAACATTGTGGCGCAGAATATCGCGGCTGTGCTCTTGCGGCGTCCTTTGAAATCATTCTCATTCAAGACTATCGGGCTGTTGGCATCCATCGGTCGTCGGATAGGCGTGGCGCGCATTTTCGGTTTCAATTTCTCGGGGTTCTTCGCATGGTGGATGTGGCGGACAGTTTACCTCAGCAAGTTGCCCGGTTTAGACAAAAAGGTTCGTGTGGCATTTGACTGGACACTGGACCTTCTCTTTCCTAAGGACGTTTGCGCAGTCCATGACTTCGACCGCCGCCGCGATTTCCATCGCCAGGACCAAACGAGAAATACGCTTGAGGATGGTCTGGGCGCTGTTTTTAACAGCTGCCTCAGTTCCCACGATCCGGGCCGCCAATGACGCGAGTGTCACGGCCGCCCACGTCAACGCCACCTGGGCAACGCCAGCCGGCGAGTTCAAGATTTGGGCGCTTGATCATCACCACCTCCGCGTCGAATTCTCCGTCGCCGCCGAACACAAAGGTGCGACGTCGGCGAATACGCCAACGCCGACGGCACGTACAAAAAGTTTCGACGAGCAAATCGGTCTTCCGTTTCGGGCTGTAGTTTTCCTGCTTTACCAAACGATGTCCTTGTATTTCGATGCTGCGTAACAGCATTATGCAAAGAACATGGCAAATCTGGGTGCTGTGCCTGGCCGCAGCCTCATTTGTTACGACGCAGGCGGACAGTGACAAGAGCGTCACAGCCGCCCAGGTGAACGGCACCTGGAAGACGAAAGGCGCCGAATTCAAAATCTGGGCACTGGGTAAACAGCGTCTTCAGATCGAATTTTCGGGCGCCTACGAATACAAAACGCCGCAGGGTCCAACCGCGAACGAGGGCGAAGGCAGCGGCGTCGCGACGATTGAGGGCGATACCGCTATCTTCAAACCCGAGGGCGCAGAAGAGGAATGCCAAATCACTCTAAGATTTACCGGCGGCAAACTTGTGGTTACCCAAACCGGCATTTGCGGATTCGGCCACAACGTGAGCGCAGCCGGCACTTACAAAAAAGTTTCCGCCAGGAAACCGAAGTTCGGCTCGGACTGACGTCTGTTCGCGGTTTCGTTAGGCCGAAATTAGATAGCCACAATCCCGTTGCCCGGAACAAGACTCGCAATCGTCCTTGTTTTTGAAAAGAATCGCACATGAACTACGTCTTCCTCTTCGCAATTGGAATCGGAATTGTCGCCGGCTTGCGTTCATTACTTCCGCCAGCGGTGGTCGCTTGGGCCGCGCATTTTGGCTGGTTGAATCTGCACGGTTCGCCCCTTGCGTTTATGGGATCAACAGCAGCCGTCGCGATATTTTCCACCTTTGCCATCGGCGAGTTAATCGCGGACAAGCTGCCCACGACTCCAAAACGGACCGCCTTGGCACCGTTATTGGCGCGGATCCTCCTGGGCGGCCTTAGCGGCGCGAGCCTTTGCGCGGCAACAGGAAAATCATTAGTCGCCGGGGCGCTATTGGGTGGAACAGGCGGCGTGATCGGAGCATTCGTTGGTTACGAAATCCGGAGACGCGTCGTGAACAATCTGCACATCAAGGATATATTTGTGGCTATTTGCGAAGACGTAGTCGCGATCGCTCTGGCGTGTTTTGTTGTCTCGCGCTGGTGAAAATTCGAACGTTTCGGAGATGCTTTCTCCCAGACCCTCTGCAATCACCGCTGTGAGTCGGCAGCAATCGTCAACGCGGCGCGTGAAGCGATCCGAGGACCATATTTATCTCCAGGAGCTCAGAATTTCTTCGTCTCGCCCGGCTTCATAAACACGACGCGCGGATCTTTTCCGAAGACCGCACGCAAATCCGCTTCGGTCGACGAACCGGGCAAAGCCCCGTAGTGCATGGGAATGACAACTTGCGGCTTAAAGTAGCGAGTGACCGCGATCCACGCCATCCGAGGGCTTTGGCCGTCTGCCACCGCCCCGACAGGCATCAGGATGATGTTGGGGTGATAAAATTCCTGGATCAAAGCCATGTCGCCAAAGATCCAGGTATCGCCTTGATGGTAAACCGATCGGCCGTCGGCAAATTCCACCACAAAGCCAACCGGCCGGCCGCTCGGTTCGCTACTGTGCATCGCTGGAACAACATGCACCTTCACATCACCCAAAGTGACATGGTCGCCTACATTCACCGGCTCGATCAGTTCAGGCGACAGTTCCCCTTTCTTGAACGGCTCCGGCATGTAAACGCTCACGATTTTAGCCTTGGTCATCTTCGCCAGCTCGACCGCGTCGCCCAAATGATCTCCATGCGAATGGGTGACCAGGATAAAATTAGGGTGATAACGAGACAGGTCCTTGAGCTCGGCTGGCGTCGCCGGATTCTTCGTCAGGAACGGGTCGATGAGGATATCTGTGCCGCCGGATGAGACTAATTCAAAGGCCGCATGTCCCAGCCAGGTGATTTGGATTTCCTTTTTCTTCGTTGGAGCCTGAGTTTGCGCGCGCGAGACACAAACGGCCGTCACCAGGAGCACACCCAGCCAGACTATTTTCCCTCGCATCAAAGTTTCTTCGTCGCCATTTGCGAAGGCGGCTGTTTATTTCTGATTGTAAGACAACACGCGAAGCACGCGAATCGTCACCGGCTTGCCGTCGCGGTGAATGTTTCGTTTTTCAATCTCGAACTCGACGATGGACGATGTCGTCAGCGTGCCGCCGCCGTTTTCCTGATACTCAACTTTGTACTGATTGCCCTTCGACTCGAGCGGCCGGTATCGCATGAATCCGTTCCTATCGGGCACGGGGCATTGTAGCCAGTCACCGTCTTGCTTCAGCCGATCCTGATTAAATTCGTTCCCATCTTTCTCCACCGCATCGAGATTCATTTCTGTTACCACCGGACTTTCCGAGTCCGAGATCCAGCAACTAATCATGCTGAAAACTTTCGGGTGAATCTTAAGCGCAGAAGTTTGTGTTGCCGCGGGCGTGGCGGCCTTCTCATCTCGGATTGGATGAAGTGATTGAACAATCTTTGAGAACTCGGCGAGTGTAATACCGGTCGCGGAAAATCCGTGATATCTGCCGAGGATTGGATGGCCCTCCGCGTTTTTGGATGTTTCCGCATTCATGTTCGCGTCGCTCACCCAGTTCGCCTTGATCTCATCCTTGCGGCCGTTCTTTCCTTTGGGCCGATAGATGAGATACATCGGACCGAGAGGCGTTTGGATTTCCGTCTCTTCCGTGTTCTCCTCCTCCATGATGTTTCGGTCGCCAATTCCTTCGCGTGCCGATTCGATCGAGAACGTGGCCTTCTGGTCGTTTTCATATTCCACGGAGTAAAGTGGAAACGGACGTTTCGGCTCATCGGGCCCGGGTTCGTCGTACGTGATCTCCACAGTTTTTAATCGGAACCCTTGAGGTAGATACGAAGGAACAAAACAAATGATCTCCAATTTCTTGAGATCATCCAGAGTCGCAGCTGAAGAACGCAGAGACGGAAATAGAAACGCGCTGAGAACAAACCAGAACGTGATTCGTATAATGTGGTTGCCACTGATCATGCTTCCAGTCTGATCGGCCCAATCTGTTCTTGTCGAGAATTGAACGCGATAACTGCCTCTGGATTGTAGGGCAAGCGCATCGCCTGCCGTTCCCAGTTGGCAAGCGAAGCGCCTGCCCTACAGCCCGACACCGAAATCTAAAGGACATCCCATCCAAAAGGCGGTCCACAGCACCGTGGCTGCAGCCGTTTGGCTTACCTTTTCAACGCACAGCCACATGGGTTATAACCTGTCGACCTAATCTGTTGAGATGGCGAAGCGTCAGGAAAAAACTGGCTCGACCGCGGTGCGACCGATCGCGCCGCCACCGCTCTCACAGCATTTGCGTGAACTGGCGTCGCGCCCCGACGCGTGGGCCGTGCTCGCACGCAATTTGATTCCCGTTGTCGGCATCTACGGCTTCGGTTGGTCCGCTGCGCTCGCTGTGTTCAACTACTGGTTCGACGGGCTGAGCGCGCTGGCGGCGATTGTTGCGGCGTTGATTCCGCGCGCGCTGCGCGAGACCCAACCGAAGTCGGCTGGCGTGATGTCCGTGGCGGCGAACATTGTGCGCGGCCTGGTAACATGGATTTTCCTCGTCGGCATCGTCGGTCTGCCGTAATGGATCGTACTGATTCCCTCCACGATCTGCTGCTCGGCGACGAGCTGCGCCGCCAGCTCGCGCATTCTCCCGCACTCTGGTTCACCTTTGGCTCGCTTGCGGCCGGACATTTCTGGAAGGCGTTTCAATCGGGCTATGACGCGATGCCCGACAAAGAGCTGAAGCAGCGCGTTCGCTGGGATGTGTATCTCCTGGTATTGCGCGCAATGGCGATGTTCATCATGGCCGCGCACGGCCTGGCCTTCATTCAGGTGCCGCTGATGGCGCTGCTGCTCAGCTATTTTGAGATCTGGCCCGAGCGCGCGCTCGGTGCGGTGTTCGGCGACCCGTCCAGGCTGTACGAATACGATCCGGACAATCCTGCGTCGAGCCGGCGCCGACACTGACGGCAACTGCGGCGTCGCGACCAGGAGAGTAACGGCGAGGTGTAGCGGCTAATTCCGATGGCTACTTCGCAATTCCGACGATTTTGCGAAGGTGCTTCTTTTGCTCGATCGCGTCGAGCATGAATGCAGCCACCGCTTTGCGGGACAGTGTGAAACCCATCCTGGGTGCAGCGCCCTCGCGGCTTCGATAGTTTAAGGAATCTTCCTGAGTGAGACGCGGAGGCCGCGCGATCGTCCAGTCGAGACCGTTGGCTTGGACAATTTTCTCCATAGCAAGGGAATCGCGCATGTGATTTCTAAGAACGAAACTGGCGATGCGATTTGGAATCCCGGGAAAATGGGCGGCCGCCGAGAGAACGACGAGCCGTTTCACTCCTGAACGCTGCATGGCGCTGCTGGCCGCAAGCGCACTGTCATTGAGAAGAGAGCTCGGCTTGAAAACTTCTCGCGGTCCCAGAGTCGAAATGACCGCGTCATGATTTTGCATGGCTTCAAACAGTTGGTTTTCGTCCGTGGCATTCCCCTTCACGACACTGAGTCGCTCATTTTTTAACGTGATGCTTTTAGGTGAACGCACGAATGCGGTTACATGATGACCTCTGGCCAGGGCTTGCTGAACGATCTCTTGTCCGGTTCGGCCGGTCGCTCCTATCACAAATAGCTTCATAATCGTTTCCTTGTATTGAGAGCCTCTTTGGTTCTATTGGTGCTGCATTCGCGAAAGATTCAGTTTGTCGGCAAAATAACGGTGTGACATCCGGATCAGATCCATCGCCGGCTCCAGATCCTCTTCTTCGCGCACGATCAGCGTGACGTATCCCGTTTCTGGCGCCCAGCGGTGCGGACGTGCTTTGCCTTCTGCAAGAACCCGTTCCTGATCATCTTTCGCCAACTGAATGTCGCAATGGCCGTGGCCATGGATGTGCATGAACATTTTCCCTCCGACAAAAAAAGCGTCTTCGTGGATCCCCGCATTTTGCCGCTCCGTCACATCGGACAAGCTGAGAATCCTGTGCCGTAATTCCTGATGAAGTCCTGCTCGCGATTTCATGATCCGTTTCTTCCCCGCCTTTCAAGTTAGCCTCTGACTGCTGTCCCTGCAACTAAGAAAACTATCCTAGTATATTTAGTTTCCATATCAACAAAAATGTTCGCACAAAATGATGTTCGACGCTTGTTTCGCGGAGCGTTTCGCAGGTGTGGCCCCGGTGTAAGCGGCGCTAGCTGACCTGTGTTAGTCTGCGAACGTTATGCCGCGTTGTCCCTGGGCTACAGCCGAGCCGAACATCACGTATCACGACGAGAAATGGGGAGTCCCCGTGCACGATGACCGATTGCTCTTTGAATTTCTGATCCTTGAAGGAGCGCAGGCGGGACTGAGCTGGACAACGATTTTGAACAAACGAGACAACTACCGGAAAGCGTTCGATGGATTTCGTC
>JAALOD010000064.1 GCA_013372845.1 Candidatus Udaeobacter sp. | reverse complement strand
CTTTTTTGTTCGCTTCAGCGAAACGCCAGCGTTACGGCGTTGCTGTTGGTTGCGCCGCGGGCGCCGGAGAAGAAGCGGGAGACGCCTGAATGGGCGAACTCGCTGGAGAAGAAACGGGTGAAGATTGAGCCGTGGCTGGTGCGGGAGAAGTTGCCGGAGCAGCTTGCTGTTTCATCAGCTCACGCCGGAACGCGCTCTCCCCGCCCGTACCCCGATGCGCATACAAAACCGACAACCCAAATGTGAGTGCGAAGAAAATGCCAGCCAACCAGGTCGTGAACTTCACAAGAACGTTCGTCGTTTGCGCGCCGAAAATGTTTTCCGTGACCCCCCCGCCAAATGCTGCGCCCAGGCCTTCGCTCTTTGGACGTTGCATCAAGATCACGAGCACCATGACCAGGGCCACCAGAACAAAAAACACCAACGACAGGTTGATCAGAAGATTCATCGGGGCGGGAAATATCGCCAAAGAGACGAGAGAAGCAAACACCCAACGCTCAACCCCCAACATCGAACATCCAATTCAGAAGGCTTCAGCGCTGGGCGTTGGAGGTTCGGCGTTGGGCGTTTCTTTGATCTGATTCCAAATCTTGTCCATCTCCGCGAGGTCGACCTCCCCCAGTTTTTTGCCGCGCAATTGCAGTTCGTCCTCTAATCGATTGAAACGGGCGACGAATTTGTCAGTCGCACCTTGCAACGCGCTTTCCGCGTCGAGCTTGCATTTCCGTGCGAGATTGACGACTGCGAAAAGCAAATCACCTGTTTCGTCTTCGACCTCGTGGCAGGGGCTTCCAGCCCGTGAAGCATCGGCAGGATGCCGATGCCACTTCGCAATGGCCAGTTTTAATTCCTGAATCTCTTCTTCAACTTTTGCGATCACGTCGCCCAGTTCAGTCCAGTCGAAATTGACACGGGCAACCTTCGACTGCGTTTTTTGCGCGCGCATGAGGGCGGGAAATGCGAGCGGCAAATCATCGAGATAATGTCCGGCTGCATCACCGGCATCACGGCCAGGTTTATGTTTTTTTTCAGCGCGCTTGATCGATTCCCACTGTTTTAGCACTGCGCCGCTGTCGCGCGCATCGCTGTTGCCGAATACGTGTGGATGGCGCCGGATCAGTTTCTCCGTTACATCCTTGAGTACGGCGTTGATATCGAACCGGCCGGATTCGCTCGCGATTTGGGCATGCATCACGATCAACAGCAGCAGATCGCCGAGTTCTTCGCGAAAATTTGCGGTATCGTTGGCGCGTACCGCCCCGGCTACTTCGTATGCCTCTTCGATCAGCGCGGGCAACAGTGATTCATGGGTTTGCTCGCGATCCCAGGGACAGCCGCCGGGAGCGCGAAGCTTTGCGACAATTTCGCGGAGTTTTTCAAACGCAGTCATTCGGAGCTCTTCGACTTCGCTCAGGACAGGCACCGATAGCGGAGTCGCAGAATCCCGCGGCGTTAATTTTTGGTTTCATCACCGGATTCCTCGACCTCGCTCGGAATGAGGTTCAAATCCGCCAGAGCGAACGGTGCGTGCCGAACTCTGAAATTTCGCCGGAAGATTTCTTGCTGACGTAAATCGTGATGGAAATCACACTCACAAACGTGCCCGCAAAAATCAGCGCCACCAGCCAGGACGGAATGTGTCCGATGCGCAGCGCCTGGTAAAACGACACCACATCGTTAATCGGTTCGCTGGCATGCAAAAATACCTTCGTCACCCACGCCATCAGGATGAGAATGAAAATGAAAACATAATTGCGTTTCAATCGGCGCCCGACCGCTTCCAGTTTGCTGATCTTGAAGCAAGGCAGAATCAAATCTTCGCAAACGAGTTTTTTCCATTCGCCCTGCAGCATCTCGCGATTTTCCATCACCATCGGCACAAGAAAATGCGCTTCGAGCATTCGGACGCGCGCCCGAAAGGCATCGTAAAACCGATAACGACGCGCCTCGATCCACAGCAGTACCCAGACGATGGCGAGGTTGAAGAAGAATATGATATGTGGCACTTGGCGAGTGGAAAACGCGATGGTGATAATGGCGGTGCTACTGGTGATCGCCCAATTTGTTGTCATATCGAGCCGTTGCCGCCAAACCATGATCCGGCCCATTTCGCCGCGGTAAAAATGCGACATCGCGTTGACATAGCCCGGATCGTAAATGCTCCGTTGCAAAGAGACGGTCCTCTCTTCGTTTTCTGCTAGTGCTGTGTTTTCAGTTGCCACGGCTGCGTATTTAACTGGATAACTGGCTTTGCCTGATAATCCAATAAATCTCTCGACACCCAATGGCTATCGCGCTGACCGATCTGCTTGACGAAAAACAGGTGATCCTGGGGTTGCGCTCCAGGAAAGTGCCAAACGCGCTGCGCGAGATTATCGAGTTGCTGGCGCAAAACGGGAAGATCCAGAACCCGCAAGCGTTCTTTGAAAAGGTGCTGGCACGCGAGGAGGCTCACGCCAGTGTAGTCGAGAACGGCGTCGCATTCCCCCATGCGCGAACGGATTTGGTTGATGAAATTGTCGTTGGCATAGGTCGCAGCCGTGCCGGGATTCCATTCGGACACAACGGAGTGCGCGCCCGTTTGATTTTTGTAATCGGCGTTCCAGAACGGTTAGTGAACGATTATCTGATCTGCGTTGGGACGCTCGTCCGGCTGGTGAGAGATGACGCGATACGATCGGTGCTGCTGCATGCTCAAACTCCGCGCGACTTTGTCGACGCGCTAACGGCAACCCTGTAGGCGGGTCGGTGACTCGGCCGTACTAAGCCATGTCCCGGATTGCGCGAAGCGCCGCGTCGACCTCCTGCGGAGTATTGACGACGCTGCACGCCAAGCGCGCATACGACACGCGATAGGGAGTCGTTGAAGCGACAATACGCTGATCGAGAAGGCGCTTCACAACTTGCTCGGGCTTCATTCCCTTTACATCAAAGCAAACGATTCCGGCCGAAAGATTCTCGTCACGCGGCGTGTAGAGCTGAATATTCGGCATCCGCGTAAGTTCCTCCTTCATGTGACCGTTCAATTCGTGCGTGCGCGCCGTGATTCGTGCGGGCCCGATGTTCTGGTGAAAACGGATGGCCGCTGGCAACGCAAAATAATGTTCGAAAGCCTGGAAGCCGCCTGGTGAAAACCATGCCGCACGGGCCGGAGTCTGCGGTTCATGTTCCTGTTCCCACGCTTCGAACGGTTCGAGCGAAAAGAAACTCGGAATCACCGGGCGCATTTTCTGCCAAACTGCGGGCTTTGCCCAAACGAACCCTGTGCCGCGGGGCCCAAATATCCATTTGTGGGTGCCGGCCGCAAACGCGTCGCACCCCAGGGCGGTGATCTTCGGATCTTCCACTCCCAACCCATGCACGCCATCAACAATCAGCAGCACACGATCGTTCTCTTCCCGGCCGCGATTCGCGTCTGCAATGCTTTCTGCAATACGCGCGATCGGAAGGCGCACACCGCTGCTGGAGTGCACCCATGTCACGCCCACAGCGCGCGTTTTTGGTCCGATTGCCTTGCGAACGCGTTGCGCGATTTCGTCCGGCGAAATCGAGTCGTAGGAATCGAAAAGCGGAATCTTGCGCCAGGTCGCTCCGCAACGCCCGGTGGCCAGTCGAATGGACTCGTGATGCACGTAGTGATCGTGCGTAGTCGTTAGAATCTCATCGCCTTCGCGCAACGGCAGTCCGTGGTAGAGAAGAGCGAGACCGGTCGTGGTGTTCTGGGTCAGTGCGATGTCCTGCGGGTCGCCACCGATGTAGCTGGCGATGGCCCGGCAGACTTGTAACGGAATATTTTCGTCACCCGATTCAAAGATCGCGCTATCAACGGCAATGAACGGATTTGCATCTATTTTTTTCCTGTACTGTTCAATCGCCTGCCGCACCGGTGTGGGGTGAGACGCCAGAAAGAACAAGGCGAGATGCACGTAATCGGGAGCCAGTTCAAACTCCCGGCGCACGGATTCCCAATCTTTGAAGTCGGCCGGCGTGTTCGGCTTCGTTTTTTCAGCCCGGACAACAAGCGGCGAAAACGCTCCAGCAGCGAGAGACAGTGAGCCACTGATGAGAAAATCGCGGCGGCTTAGGGGCATAACTTTCTTTTCCTTTCTTCGCTTTGAATGATTATCTCGTCCACCGGGATCGACGATCCCGGCTACAGCTACACTGCGGCGCGCTCGGCTCTGATTTCGCTCGGCGCAACGGCGGCGCTCGCGCTCCTGCGGTATCGCCAGATGGCGAACGCCACGAACAAAAGATCCAGAGCAACAAAGATTGCCACGTAAGTCTCACCACCGATGCCGAAGCCGTAGCTATGCAGCCCCTTGCCCAGTACAAAGTTCACGCCGTACCACGCCATTAACACAGCGAGAAAACAAACGACGCTCGCAACAGCCAGGCCGAATTGCGTCCACCAACCTGCCAGCCGGCCATGCAACGCCAGGATGTAACAAAGCAACGCGATCAGCGCCCATGTCTCCTTTGGATCCCAGCCCCAGAACCTGCCCCACGAATAATTTGCCCAGACTCCACCGAGAATCGTTCCGGCCGCGAGCAAAAGGACACCGAGCTGCAGTACGCGATAAAGCCAGAAATGCATCGGCGCGTCGGCGCGCGCGGCTGCCGGATTCCGTGCGTATCGCCATAGCAAAATATGCCCGAAACCCATCGCCAGCGCGAAGGCCGCGTAGCTTAGAGTAATCGTTAACACATGAATCGTGAGCCAGAAATTATCGCGCAGCACAGGGACCAACGGATCGATGCTCGAAGGCATGGCAATCGGCATTTGATGCACAAGCAACAGCGCGATAAGCGTGACCGGTAACGCCGCCAGCAAATAGATGGGTGCCCGATAACGAACAAAAAAGATCATCCCGAAAAACGAAACTGCGAAGGAAACCCAGATGATCGATTCATACATGTTCGTAACCGGCGGCCGGCCGGCGATCATGCAACGCATCACGATCCCAGCCGCTTGAAACGCGAGACCGACTATCGCCACTGCGACGCCAATATATTGCAGCGCGCGTCCGCGTTTGCGAAGATGCGCCATAATCAGAATCACCAACGCAATTCCGTAACACCAGATGGCCCGATAAAACGCTTCGAAATGATTATAGAAATATTCGAGGCGTAATTGTTGATCCCGCAGATAAACCGATGGACTCAAGGCGCGCAGATCTTCGCGAAGCTGATTCGCGGCGCGATTGAGGTTAAATCCGTCACCCTGCACATACGCGGTGGCAACCGTTTGCAACTGAGTCTGGATGGGCGCGAATTGCGCATCTGCATAATATTTCGACCCGCCCAAGGCGGGCTCGACCCACGGATCTGTTTCGTTGGTCGGCGCAGGGACGATCAGCAATGCCCTTCCGTCCATTACACGCGCGAGAAGCGTAAGCCGATCGCTCACACTCAGCGCTTCCTGCTGGACCCGGGTCAACGGTTTCTCTGCGCGCTTGAGCGCCTGCGCCTCAGTGACAAGCCGCTGCAATTCGGCAGATCCGGTTAATTGCGCAAACGAAAATCGCCGCTGCGTCTTATCGAGTCCAAGCTGCTCTATCAACTGGCCAGACGAGATCAACACAATTGGCTCATTTTTCCAATCATGCGTTTCGATCAAAGCCGACAAGACGAAATCGTTCGGCCGCCATGTTCGGCCTGTCTTGTCTGTATATGTCGATCTTCCGGTGATTCGGATCAGCGTTTCTTTTGCAAGCGTGTCCACTGGTTTGCGCCGACCGCCGTCCTGAATCGCGAGCAATCCCCACTGCTTGAAATCCAGATTGCCGGTATTCGCGGCGGGGACGCCTGATGCGCCATAGCCGATACTTCCCAAAAACGTGCCTGCCGCTGCTGCGAGGATGACGAAGATGCGCATTTTCAAAGCAGGCGAATGTAGTTCGCAGCCCGAGTCGTGTCGAGCAAGGCAGTAGAATTCTTAACACATGAACACACGACTAAAGATCAATAGACCCGTACCAGTGCCGGTGTCGGTAGGTACCTCGCCGCTGTTGAACAGGGCATCCTGGGTGCAGCCACCGCATGACGGAGGGGAGTGCTCGCCATAGCGATAAATTTATTCGTTTCCGTTTGCGCAAGCTGAAGCGACGCGGCTAACTTAAGTCCCGTGTTCAGCTTGACCATGCTTGGCAGCGGGAGCGCGGGAAACAGCGCGCTGGTAGCAACCGATCATTGCAAGATTCTTGTCGATGGCGGGCTGAGCGCGCGGCAATTGGTACTGCGCTTGGAGCAGTGCGGCGTCATGCCGGAGCAGATCGATGGCATCCTCCTCACGCATGAACACGGCGACCACATCTGTGGACTTGAAGTTCTCTGCCGGAAATTTGATGTCCCGATCTATTGCAACGCGTTAACTGCAGAAGCTGTGCGTAGCGATAGCTCATTCGAGCGGCATCGAAACTGGCGAATTTTTGCGACCGGCGCCGAGTTTTCGATTTGCGACATCACAGTGCAAACATTTCCGGTCCCGCATGACGCGGTTGATCCGCTGGGGTTCGTCTTTCAGGCCGGCGCAGGCAGCCTCGGGTTTATCACCGATCTCGGTTATGTGACCAAGATGATCGTCGAGCGGTTGCGCCAGGTGCGCACGCTCGTGATCGAGACCAATCACGATGAAAAACTTTTGCAGAACGACACGCATCGGCCGTGGCCGGTTAAACAGCGAATCCAATCGCGGCATGGCCATCTCTCAAACGCGGCGGCGGCAGGCGTCATCGAGGAATTGTTACCGGGAAAAATCGAGCGCGTTGTGCTTGGGCACCTCAGCCGAGATTGCAACAGACCCGAGCTTGCGCTGCAGACTGTGCGCTCGTCACTAGCAAAGCACCGCAGAATGGACGTGGAAATCCATTGCGCCACTCAATTCGAAATCACTTCGCAATTTCGAATTGGCGAAACCGAACCCGGCCCGTTTCAACCAACATTCGAGCACGCATTTTTCCAGAACGCTCCGTGACGGCTGTCCACTGCGATTATTTGGGATCATTGGGGTTGGATCTTCGACGTTGGGCGTTCGGCGTTTTCCTTAGCTTTTATTCGCGACGTTCTTCGCCGCAGCATCGAGCGCAGTGCGCACAATGGTCGCCTTCGCGGCGGGAAGATAAACATTCGTGCACCTTGCCGACCCCAGGCACCGCTGGAAGGCTTGAAAACCTCGGGCGCCTTTTCGATCAATGTGCGCTGCTGCTCTAGCGTGAGCTTTACCATGCCCCAGCTTTCGTCCGGCACACCAAGCGATGCAAAAATCTTTCCGGCAACGCGGAAGTCGGGGTGATTCATGTGCGACCGTTCGACGGTCGTCGGAATCTCCAGCGCCATCTTTCGAAACTCGTCGCTTGTCATTTCACGCGCTCCCCATCCCAATTATTTTTTCCTGTGGCCGACCATCTCGCCGCGCAATGTGCGGCGATCAACGCGGGTGAGGTTCTTTTCCATCGCCGGAGTCAGCAGTGAAATATGCGGGATTTCACAGAGATGCTCGGCGATGAACCAAATTGGTTTTTCCGTGGTCATCCAGTTTAGACGATCGAATCGCGCCAGATTTACCGGACGCGAGTAGCGCCGCAGCGTGCGTTCGCCGCGCAGGTTGAAATAAATATTAAAATAGCTCATGGCCAACTCACGCAGGCTGCGATAAACGGGCTCACGATAACGGCAGCCGGTGAAATTAGATTTCGCTACCGCGCCCCAGTGTCCGCGTAACTTGAAAATCGCAACGACATGATCGGTGTCCTGTTCCGCTTCCAAATCGAAGATCAACGCCGGGAATCCGACGATTCGCAAGGCGGCCGCCGCAAAAATTCCTCCTTCCAGACAAGACGCGGTGCGGTCATCCAGGACTTTCTTTGGTGAACGGGCGGTATAACTGAGGTTGTAAGGCAGTTCGTCGAGAAACCTCTGAACGCCGGCTGGCGTCTTCAGAGTGCGCAACTGGCGCAACTCCGATTGCGCGAAACCGAAACTGTCAGTGCTTAGCACGACCGAAGCTCCAATGTCGCGGGCCGCTTTTCACTTCTTTTCCTGGACGCGTGTGAAAACCCCCAAAGCTTCGTTTGCAAAACCCTCCGCACTTCCGTCCTCACCGATCATAAACGTTGTGATGGAGGGAACCTGGGTTGCGCCGGGAAATTGCATCAGAAACGCGCCGTTGTTCCAGTGTTTCAAGGTTGCTGGATATTTCGCGGGACCACACTCGACTTTCAGCGCGTCGCCATCCTGCAGGATCGCGCAACGGCCGTAATAATCATTTTCGTAAATACCGACCAGCGATTGCAGCGTGCCGTTGAATTTCCCCGGATTCTTTGGCGGCGGCGGAGGCGCCAGCAATTTTTTCAGTTTCTCGTTGTCTGCGAAAATCTCTTTTTGACCCGCCTCGGGATCAAGGCCTAAAAGCTGATTCAGAAAATACGCACGCACAGCTTCGGGAAACGCGGTCAGATTGAGGTTGGCCAGAACGACAATTCCGGCGTTTTTATCAGGCACCAGCACCAAAATCGTCCGCACGCCTGCGAGAGCGCCGCCTTTTTCAATGATCTGATGTCCCGCGTAATCATAACTGCCCACACCAAGTCCATAATAAAAGCCTGTCTTGTCGCTGATCGGCGGCAGATCAGAGAAATCGATTTTGCTGACCATGCTGCGTTTGAAAATTTCTTCGACCGTTTCGGGCTTCAATATCTGTTTGCCGTTGTGTGCGCCCTTGTTCAGGAACATCAGCATCAATTTCGACATGTCCGCCGCAGTGGATGTGGCGGAACTGGCCGCGCCGGTGGTGTCGAGTTTTGTTGGCTCAACGACGACTTCCTTGCCGTCAACCAGCGCATGCGCGGCGGTGGCGTTGGCGTTTTGCAAATCTTTCGTCTGCGTCCCCGATCGCGACATCTCTAAGGGCTTGAACAAGCGATTTTCGACAAGATCATTCCATGACTGCTGCGACGCGGCTGCTGCAACTTCACCGGCGACGAAAAATCCTGGATTCGAATACTGCGCCACCTCGCGCAAGCTGTAGCGCGGTTGAAAATCGCAGGCGTCGCAGTATTTCCGCGCGGTCATAGCCAAACTGTCAAGCGCGTCCCTGTGTATGCGGGCCAACCGCGTGCGCGAGCAAATCGCGCGCGGTCAGGAACGCGTCATGTATGGATCATAGCCAACAAATCCGGCAGATAATTAAAGATCGGGTATCCCAATCGAGCTTGCCTTCGTCGACAACTGTCGCCGCGACCGCGCGGTCAATGTTTTCGTAACTGATGCCAACTGGAAGATCGTATTTTCATCCACGCCCCGGTTTAGTCACATCGCGGACGCCATATCCTTGAGCAACGGTTTGCCATTGCACGACTGCGACGCGCACCCGGCACCTGATACTCTTTCAACGCTCGTGTAATGAAGGCGTCCAGGTTTGCGATCGGATCATTTGCCGGCGCCGCAGGAGCGGACTGTTGGGGCACGAGCAAGGCCAGCATCAAGAGACTAGTGAAAACGAACGAGCGCATGAGGGTGATGTTTATCTTGGTAGTTGCCGAAACGCAAACGTAGCGACGGAGTGCAAAGGCGCTATTTTCAGCGCCCTTAAAAGTCCCTTCCGTGTTTACGCACACAAAACAGCGTTTGCACTTTTCGCACCAAGTGCCTAGGGAGTGCGATGCGGCTTCGCATCGCTTTTAATTGTTTCAATTTCACTATAACCCAATGGGATGCCTGGCATCAAAGCCGCGCGGCGGACGATAAATCGTTTGCCAGCGCGGCGCCCATTTGCCGGTGTAACGGTCGTACGGCGTTGTGTCCAGTCGCAGGCCGGCGATCACAGCGAACGTGTGACCCTCCCGTGCGTAGATGGTGATCCATTTGCCTGGGCCGCGGTCACCGTAGCTGCGAAACTCCGTTGAGCTCATCGGCGAGCTGATCAAGCCAGCCGCGCCCAGCACATAAGAGATCGTTCCGGAACAATCGTAGCCGCGATCATCAAACGATTTGTGACCGCCACCGTAACGATATCGCTTGTGGCGAAGTTGATTGGCTGCCCAGATCGCGCGCTTTACCGCAAGCGGCGCATTCTTTGGCGCAGCTGCTTTGCCAACGCGTATGCGCGCGGTTTTTCCAGACACAACAGGTCCAGAGTTTGGAAAAAGATCGCCTATTGCTGATGGAACGACCCACGCGAAAACAGCGATGCCGAGCAGGATTCGATGACTAACCGGACAGATAATTTCCTCCGGGATCGTGTCGTATGCCAAAAACTCTGTGGATGAAAGGAAAAAATTAGCGGAGCCCCTTAGTAAGACTAAAAAGCTGGCGGGGCGGGATGTGAAGGAGTAAAAAATGGCGACCGGCGGTTCGCCCTTTGCGCCCTTGCGAATTCCGCCGGTCAACCAACCGAAAGTCTAGCAACTGCCCCGTGACAAATCAGTGGAAGGAATGGGTCAGCCTGCGTCTGCGTAACCGTGGTCAGCCTCGTAGGCCCGGATTGCTCGCCGCGTCTGAGGCCCCAGGACTCCATCGACTGACCCGCGATAATAGCCGGCGCGGGCGAGTCGGCGTTGTAGCTCAGCTACTTTTGACCGGGTAGGGGAGCCGTATTGGCTACTATTCCCGTAGCCGTATTGGCTACCATTCCCGTAGCCATATCCATAGCCGTTCCCATACCCGTAATCGCCGTAGCCGTAGCCGGAATATCCGTATCCGTAGCCGTAGTAACCGTACGGGTAGCCGTAGCCATAACCATATGGATATCCCCAGCCTCCGCCCCAGCCCCAGCCCCACCACCCGGGAAAGCCGAAACTACCAATAAAGATGACATCATTATTATTGTGACCGTGATGGTGATGATTCCAATTGCCGTTCCAATTGCGGCCGTTCCAGTTGCGGCCGTTCCAATTGCGACCGCTCCAATTGCGACCGCTCCAATTGCGGCCGTTCCAAGCGCCCATTCCGGGACGTCCAGCCATGCCCATTCCGGGACGCCCAGCGAAACTACGACCCCCAGCAAAATGGCCACCACCACCACGCCCACCACCGCCACCGCCGCGCGGCGCAGCTGTGAGTAATGGGGAAGCCAGGGTTACGACAACAAAGCAACTCAGGGAAAGTATAAGTTTTGAATGATTCATGTTAAGTGGGGTTTCTAATCATTAGACACCGGACGCGCAGGAAAGTCTCGATTTTTTTACGGCGGCACAAGAATAAATCGGATGGATCCGAGCGCTTTTGAACCGGAACAGAGTTTCGCGCTGATTCATGCTCGCCAGCGCTCAGCCATGGCAGTTATCATTTCCGGTTGATGAAGATGGTGCGGCCTGCTGCGGTGCTCATATTATCGGTCTTCGCCTGGCAACCGGGTCGCGCCGCGCTACCGGCACACAGTGTGAGTCCATCGCGACAATTCGTCATTTACGGCGCAGACGCGGCGCTGCGGGGGACGATCTCCGAACTGGCAGAGCAGACTAAGAGCAATCTCCTCTCGCTTTTGCGCCAGCGCGACGAATGGAAGACGGCCGTTATAATCAATTTGCAACCGCAACAGGCGAACCTTCCCGAAATTCCGCCGACCGACTTACGAGTTAGCCAGACCGGCTTTGGCGCGAAGCTGCAACTCGATTTGACCGTTGGCCAAAATCTGGACGGTTCATTGATCGAACGTCAGCTGCTCCGCAGCATTCTGCTCGAGATGATTTATCGAGACGAGGGCGACCTTGCACCCGGCACGACGCTTGTCGAACCGCCGGATTGGCTGGTGGAAGGTGCGCTGGCGCTAACGCCGGGACGAGAGCGCGAGGTAGTGGTGGAGGCGCTTTCAGCTACCGATAAAGGAAAGTCGCTGGAGGAATTTCTCGGCCAGCGATTCGATCTGCTCGATTCCGCCGGGCGCATGCTTTACCGAGCCTATTCCATGGCGCTCGTTCAATTGCTCCTTGATGAGGGTGGCCGCGCGCGTCTGGGGCGGTACATTGCGAATCTTTCGCATGCGTCGAACGATCCAGTTGCTGATTTGAAGGCGCGGTTTCCACAATTGCGCGAGGATTTGGAAAAGAAATGGCGGTTGGCGGTGGCTCGCCTCGGCGGGCATCAAACTTACCAGTTACTGACCTTTGCCGAGAGCGAACGACGTCTCGACGAGTTGTTGCAGATCAAAATTTCGGATGGCTCGCGCAATCGCGAGCCGCAAAAAACAGCCGATCTTGGCGAGCTTGCGCGCCGCAAAGCGTCACGAGACGAAAAAGCCGCAGTCAACCAAATGAGCCAGGCGTTGCTGTTGCTGATTGGGACGGCGCATCCGGTTTTGCGTCCAGTGGCGCGCGAGTATCAGCAGATTGCAGCGCTCCTTGCTCGTGGGAAGCGAAGAGGAATCGCGAACCGCTTGTCGCACCTGGATGGTACCCGCAAGGAACTCGCCGCTCGAATGGGCGAGATCGATGATTACCTGAACTGGTTCGAAGCGACACAGATGGAAAGAGAGAGCGGTGCTTTCAATGATTATCTCAAGGCGGCAAGCCAATCGGAGGTCTCCGCGCCAAGGCGGCGTGATCCGTTATCGGTCTATTTGGATGCACTGGCCGACCATTTTGAGAACTAGTGGCCACGGTGTGGACGGGGCGATGCAGCACTGGAGTAATGGAGACGCAGCACTCCGGCACTGCAATATTCCCTTCGCTGCGCAGCAGTTGCCGGTTCCGAGTTTGGCGATTATGCTTAACAGCGCGTTAAAACGCGCCTTTTTTCATCCCATGCAAAAAATTGGATTTGCTGAAGCGCTTGATTCCATTGTCAGGAGCGACCCCCGGTACCAGCGAGATGCATATGTTTTTCTGCGTGACGCGCTCGATTTCACGACCAAACGGCGGAAGAAAGCGAAAGGCACCAGCGTCCGGCACGTAACTGGGCCGGAACTCCTGGAGGGATTGCGGCAGTACGCCCTCAAGGAGTTCGGGCCGATGGTCATGACGGTTTTCGATAGTTGGGGCATTCACTCATCCGCGGACATCGGAAACATGGTTTTTAACCTGATTGGCGCCGGGATATTCGGAAAAACCGAGGAGGATTCGATCGAAGATTTCAGGAACGTTTATAATTTCGAAGAGGTTTTCGTGAAGCCGTTCGCGCCGGAAAAACCAGCGGTGGCGAGAGCACGGGCGGAATTGCCAGCGCCTAAGCCTACGGCGTCGAGAAGGTGATCAGCAACGACTGATCACCGAGGACGCCGCCGTCACTGCAATGGCTCGCATACCACTAGCAAAGTTTTTCTCAGCAGTTCTATTATTTATGATGGTAAATCTGAAAGCAGCGCCGACTGAGTCTTCGGCTGTCATCACGTTTCCGCCGAGCTCGGCGCACAAATGGATTCTGCCTAACGGGCTGACAATCATTGTGCAGGAAGATCGCAGCGCCCCCGTAGCCAGCGTGCAGGCGTGGTGCGGCACGGGAAGCACCGACGAGGATCAGCATCTCGGAGCGGGCTTGTCCCATATTCTGGAGCACATGCTCTTCAAGGGGACAAAGACCCGCGGGAAAAATGAGATCGCGCAAAAAATCCAGGACGTTGGTGGTTACATCAACGCTTACACGTCATTCGACCGCACAGTTTTTTGGATCGACGCACCAAAAGATGGTGTCGCTACCGCGCTCGATATTCTGGCGGATGCGATGATGAATTCCACTCTGCCGCCGGAAGAATACCAGAAAGAACAGGAAGTGATCCGGCGCGAGTTCGCCATGGGCATGGATGATCCTGATCGCATGGCTGGGTTGCTCCTTTTTTCCACCGCGTATCAGGTGCATCCCTATCGCTTCCCGGTTATCGGCGAGATCGAAATCTATAACCAGCTCACCCAGGAACAGGTGATGCAGTATTACAAAACGCGTTACGTCCCGAATAACCTCACCTTCATCATAGTCGGCGATGTCGATGCGGAGAGAGTGCACCAACAACTCACCGACTTGTTCAAGCCGTACCCGGAGAAATCGCTCCAGCCGGTATTCATTCCGGCGGAACCGCCGCAACTCGGACGGCGCGAAGTTCATCAGGAATTTGCCACGGAGCTAGCGCATCTCTCGCTGGCATGGCACATCCCGGCGGTCACAAATCCGGACGTGCCTGCGCTTGATCTGCTCTCAATGATTCTTGGTGAGGGCCGTAGTTCGCGGCTGTACCGGCGCGTTCGCGAGGAGGCTGGTCTCGCGTTTCGCATTTCGGCATTTTCCTACACACCGGGCGATCCCGGTTTGTTCGGCATCGACGCGACCGTCGATCCAAAGAAACGCGAAGCAGCCGAGCAAATGGCGCTGCACATTGTCGACGAAGTGAAACAGAGTGGCGTCACCGCGGATGAGCTGGCGAAGGCAAAAAAAATCATGCTCAGTCACCATCTCGGGGCGCTGACGACAATGCGGGGCCAGGCCTCGGACGTCGGATCAAACTGGTTGCTCACGCGCGATCTGAATTTCAGTCGCCATTATCTCGACGCAGTACAGCAAGTCACCCTCGACGATATCAAGCGCGTTGCCACCCAATACTTGACGGAAAACAATCTGACGGTCATCTCGTTGAATCCAAAAGGTTCGCTGACTGCCAAAACGGAGGGGCCGAAGGTTGCCGCCGCCGGCGAGATCCAGAAATTCGAATTATCAAACGGCTTGCGTCTTCTGGTTCGCGAAGATCCTCGCCTGCCACTCGTGGCGATGGGCGCGGTTTTTCGGGGCGGTCTTCTCGCGGAGAATCCGCAAGACAACGGCATCACGCATTTGATGGCGAAAGTGGTGCTGAAAGGAACCAAAACGCGCACCGCTGAGCAAATCGCAAACGAGATTGAGGCGGTAGGCGGTTCCATTTCGAGCGAGTCAGGCAACAACAGCTTTGGCGTGTCGATCGATGTCATGAAACCCGACCTAAAGCTCGGCGTGGACTTGCTCTCGGATGTGTTGCTTAACGCGACCATGCCGGAGAAGGCGATCGCGCGTGAAAAAGAAATCCAGATTGCAGCGATCCAACAGGAGGAAGAGCAACTGACCGCGGTCGCGCGCAACATCATGCGACAGGCGCTTTTTCCGCAGCATCCTTATGCGCTGCGTTCAAACGGGTCGGTCGAGTCCGTTCAGCGGTTAACGCAAAAGGATTTGCTCGAATTTCGCGATCGTTATGTGGTCGCAAAAAACGGCGTGATCTACGTCTTTGGCGACGTTAAAGCTGCCGAGGTAAAGCAGCTTGTCGAACAGACGCTCGGCAAGATGAAGCCCGGCGCGCTTGCTCTGACTGATGCAAAACCGTCCATGCCGCTGGGCAAGCCGGAAACCGTTGAAAGTCGCAAAGACAAGGCGCAAGGCGTGATCATGGTTGGGTTCCGAGGTGCGAGTCTGTCGAGTCCGGATCGTTACGCGCTGGAATTGATCGACGAAGCGAGCAGTGATCTCGGGTCGCGGTTCTTTATTCGCATTCGCGAGCAAATGGGTCTGGCGTATTACGTGGGCGCCAGTCAGATGCAGGGTTTGGTGCCGGGACTTTTTTCATTCTATCTAGGTACCGATCCGCAGAAGATTGAACCGGTGAAAACCGCGCTCCTTGATGAGATTCACAAGCTCGCAAATGAGGGACTTACCCCTGAAGAACTGGCGCGAGCGAAAAAGAAATTGATTGGACAACAAGAGATCGCCAATCAAAGCAACGACGCTTTTGGCTATCATTGTGCGCTCGACGAGGTCTACGGACTGGGCTTTGATTATTACAAACAACTTGAGCACGACGTGAACGGGGTGATGCTCGAGAATATTAAACAAGTGGCTGCGAAATATTTTCGCGATCAACCGTACGTTTTGGCGACGGTGCGACCGCCAGAAGGGTCGGCAGCCGCGAAACAGAAATGAGCCATGGCTGAAGTTCAGAAAACCACACTAAGCGGCGAGCTCACACAGCGCTTCATCGAATTTGTCGTGATGCACGCGCAAAACGCCGCGCTGTTCCTTGGCCAGATTCCGAATCCAAAAACCGGCCAGGGCGAAGTGAACTTGGATTTGGCCAGGATGTTTATCGATCAACTGGCGATGATTCAGGAAAAAACACGCGGCAACCTGACCAGCGAAGAGGCAAAGGTATTGAGTAACGCGCTTTCCAATTTGCAGATGGCATATGTGGAAGTTGCGCGGGAACAGCCCAAAAATGCTGCACAACCCGAGACGCCGGAAGCCGCGCCGTCAGCAAGTCCTACGGAACACCCACCGGCAGCCCAGTCCGAGCCATCCGCGCCGGCTAGCTCCACTGAGTCCGAGACGGAGTCGAGAAAGAAATTCACCAAGAGCTACGGGCCCTAGACCGACGATTTCTTGTTATCCCCAGCGCAGCGAGGGACCTCACAATCGAAGCGCGCAGTACACAAACGCAATTAGCGTGCTCAATCCAGTGTGAGATCCTTCACTCCGTTCAGGATGACCGCGCAGGTTGACGTGGCGCCTCGCGTTGTGTCGCCAAGACCGCAAGGCTTCTAACCAATCACTGCAGCTACAAAAGCATTCGAAGTCGCCAGCACGCGAGCTACCCTAGCGCTGGCTCGTCTGCTCAGCGGGCGTGGAGCGCGGGCGTGATTTTGCTCGCGCGGTTTTGCGCACGGTGATGGTTCTCTGACCGGCGACCGCAGGAGCGGGAGTGGGTGATGCTTCGGCGTACTTCTTTGTCGTGGGCCAGATCAAGCGCCACGGTTGAGTCTTAATTGTTTCGCTGAATTGCTTGATGTTTTCGCCCGCTGGCTGGAGTTCGGTAGTCGCGACCTTTAGTTTCTCCGACGAGCTCCGCAGGTTTTGCAGGGTGACTTGGATGTTGTCGTTCTCCGTAAGACTGGTGCTGATCTTTTCGATGTTGGCCAGCGAATGCGAGAGCGCGCTGTCTGGCGCGGTGAGGTCGACAAGATGTTGACCGAAGGTTTTGAACTGGCCGAGCGCAAGTGTGAGTTCGGAGTTTTCGTCCGTGAGACGATTAAGGTTTTGCGCGGTCTGCTGAAGATCTTTCATTGTGTTGGTCGCTTCAGCTGCAACCGGTTTGATAACTTCGAGCATTTTTGCTGCGGCTTCGCCCAGATCGGGTGTGCGTTCGCCGGCGAATATTTCACCATCTTTCGCACGGTCGGAATCACTCGTACCTTGGGTGAAATCGATGGCTAGGTCTCCCAACAACCCGAGCTGCATCATTCGCACCTTGGCGTCGCGATACACCTTGGCGCTTTTGTCCACCTGCACATCAACGCGCACCTCGAATCGCGGTTTGCCCGGCGTTGCGGATGGGCTTGGACTTGGATTTGCTTCAGACCGATGCATTGCCGCTTCTGCTGCTTCCGCCTGTTTTTCTTCCTGCGGCGTCACCGGCGAAAATAATTTCTGGACCTGTCCAATCTTTCGACCGGCCAGCATGACTGGGGCGCCTTGTTTAAGTCCAGCCGCGTTATCGTAGTAAATCTTGTAAGTCACCAGCGGTCGGAACAGCCCTGGCGCGCCGAGCAGAACCAGAAGGAAAGCGAGTACCGCGATCGTGCCGATCACGAGCAGGCCAGTCAGGATTTCATTTTTTTGTAATTGCATCGAGGCTGCCTTCCAGAATCGGACCTTCAGTGCTCCCGCTCACGAACTGCGCGACCACCGGATTTTTGGAGTGCTTGAATTCTTCGGGTTTGGCTTCTTTAATGATTGTTCCCTGATACAACATAGCCATTCGCGTGGCGATGCGAAAGGCGCTGTCCATTTCGTGGGTCGCGGTAATGGATGTGACCTTCGATTTCTCGCTTAGGCTGATAATTAATTCGTCGATCACCGAGGCAATGACTGGGTCGAGACCGGCCGAGGGCTCGTCCAGTAGAAGCAATTCGGGATTGAGCACGAGAGCGCGCGCCAGCGCAACCCGCTTTCGCATTCCACCGCTGAGCTCCTCCGGCAACAGCTCCTTGGAATCGCCCATTCCAACGAGCTCAAGTTTTTCATCGACAATCTTGTCAATTTCACTGCGCGATTTATCGGTCAGCTCTTCCAGTGGCAACGCAACGTTGTCGCGCACGTTGCGCGAACTCAGCAATGCTGAATACTGAAACACCATACCGATGTGCTGTCGCGCCCGTTGAAGCTTCCGCCTGGACAGGCGCGTGATTTCAAATTGCTTGAAAAAAATCGAACCGGAATCGGGTCGCAGGGTGCCGAGAATCAATCGCAAAATCGTGCTCTTGCCGCTGCCGCTCTGGCCCATGATCACCAGACGTTCCCGCGGCTCGATTTTGAGCGAAACACCGTCGAGCACTTTCTTTTCCTCGAACCGCATGTGCACATCGCGCAGTTCGACCATCTGCAGCGGGGTGCTCACGTCGGATAGAACGTAGTGTAAACGACGTTGTAGAGCGTATCGAAACCGATCACTGCGGTGATTGCAGTAACGACACTGGACGTCGTCGAAGTACCCACTCCAGCGGCGCCGCCTTTCACTGTCAGTCCCCGGTAGCAGGCGATCGCGGCGATCAGCAGACCGAACAGAAAGCTCTTCAAAATGCCGGTGATAATGTCGCGGATTAGCAACGAATCTTTCACGAGGTCGAAAAAATAAGGAAAGGCAATACTGAAAAAAGCTTTGCAGACCAGGCTGCTGGCGAATATGGCCGCGAGGTTCGAAACCGTGGAGAGACACGGCATCAGCAAGACCAGGGCGAGCATTCGTGGCGCGACCAGGAAGCGCAACGGCCCGATGCCCATGGCTTCGATCGCCTCGACTTCTTCGGAAACCTGCATGGTGCCGAGCTCCGCTGTAAACGCCGCGCCGATGCGCGCTGCGATCATGATGCCAGTGAGCAAGGGCCCAAGCTCGCGCGTAAAAGCAATTGCAACCAGACCGGGAATCAGCCGCTCCGTTCCAAAACGTTGCAACTGGTAGCCGGTCAACAGCGCCATCGTGAGGCCAAGAAAAAAGGAAACCAGTCCCACGAGCGGCACCGAATCGACACCGACGCGTTCGGTGTGGCGAAAAAAACTGACGGCACGAAACGGCAGGCGTCCATGCTGGATCCGCTCGAACGTTTCTTCGAACGTGTTCGCAATTAACCAGAACACGCTGCCTACCTCGCGAAGAAAATAGCGCGTGACATGGCCGACTCCCTCGGCAATCACAACGGGCGGCGGTTCAACGTT
>JAALOD010000063.1 GCA_013372845.1 Candidatus Udaeobacter sp. | reverse complement strand
GCGGCTGCCGGATTACCGGCCCCGTAGGCTCCGGAGTTATTTTCGCCGCGCAAGAATCAGAATGCCGCGCTCTGCTTGCCACCAGTAGCCGAAGGCGAAGCCCAGCTCGGGAGGTGGCGGGTTTCGTCGGTAAATTTCGGCCAGCGCTTGCTGATCGTATTTTGCAAACTTCTCGCCGTGAGGAATGAAGCGTCCGTAAAACTCAAGTGCCCAGTTTTTATTGAATGCTCGCAAAGGAATTCCGGAGTCGTCCTGAACAATACAGCTGCTGTGATCGAGTAAAAAATTGCGAACGCCGGAAAAACCTTCGCCGTGCATGAGATAAGACGCAGCTTTGATCAAACTGAGGCCGGGCCCGTGCCCGGCGCACCATCGGAGAAAGCCGCTGCCGCCTCCCGCGAGATCAGTCCTGAAATAATATAAGGTTTGCGAATGGCCACCGTGACTGAATGTGATTCTCACGCCATCAGCCGGACTATGGACGAAAGTTGTATCCAGCACAGTGCAACCAAGTCGCGCCAAAAAAACATAAAGAATAGGAACCGTTCCACTGAGATTGCTGCGCCCAAGCTCGGTTTTCATTTCCTCGGTCACGAAATAGTGCGTTTTTAGGAGCGTGCTCATCGAGTTGCGCAATCCGGCAAGATTGGAATTCAGCGTTTCCGGATTCATTCGCGTCAGATCTGGCACCTGGCCGACTGGTTCGAGGCCAGCCAGGATATAAGTGCTCGCGTTTGGAAAAAAAGCGTAGGCGTAGAGAAAATCCGGTCCGCTGAACATGTAATACATCGTCGCCGAACTGTGAAAATACTCGCCGGCGTGCGAACCCATCCACGAAGCGATCGGGCCGAGCTGAAAGTACTCCTTGGTCTTCCATGCCTTGTCCATCGCGGCAGCGTGCGCCTGCCACCCGCCGGTTTGCGTGAAAGACGCGAGCTGCGCGGTCACCGGCAAACCCGCGAGTAGCCGAGCGGTGTCATCGAGAGTCGCGGCGTTTTCCGCATCAGCCGACACGCATACGGCAATCATCGTTAACCCGAGCGCGATATGGTAAAGCGCGCAGTGGTTCGATTTCCGGCGGGAATGCCTCGAATACATGGGCGCGCTTTTGCCACAGAGTCGAGTGATGAGCAACATTGCGATTTCGGCCCGGCAATTAGCCGCAAATGTTCGGACGGCTTTAGTTTGGTTGTGGGTTGTTAAACGACTCAGCCGCAAGCTTGCGCAATATCCCTGCATGACATACTGATCGCGACCGTTGGCTTTTAAGGCCGAATCCTACGCTCTCAGCAAATCCGGTTAGAGCTGGCAGTTCTCAGCCATTCCCCGCGCGCTCGCGGGGAATGGTCGCGCAAGGGTAAACAAGCCGTTCCGAATCGACAACCTTTCGGTGTTTCTTAGTTTTGTGCACCAGGCGGCCCTGATGATTTGGAACGAGCGGAGGAAACGAGAATTGGCGCTGCTCGATGATTCCGGCAGCAATCTGTTCCGCGACCTGCTCCCGATACTCAGGCGTCAATGCCAGCTGGGCTTCGACCGGGTTGGTGAGAAAACCGCATTCAACCAGAACAGCCGGCAACCGGCAATTGCGAAGCACGTAATATTCGGCCGACCGGATTCCGCGGTTCTCAGTGCTAACGCGCGTGACGATCTGCCGCTGAATCCGCGCGGCGAGAACCGCGCCGCGATTGTTTTCGGAATAGGTTTCGATGCCGTGCGCACCACTTCGTCGCGCGGCATTATAATGAATACTAACGAAAATTGCGTCGGGCTTCGCGTTGGCAATCGCGCTTCGCACGGATAGTGGAATAAAAACATCTGTCGTTCGCGTCATGACGGTGCGCAATCCAGCTCGTTGCAAAAGCTTTTGCAAGCGCAACGCCGTATCGAGCGCAACCGTTTTCTCCGGCACGATCTGGCTGCGAATTCCTCCACGATCCCAACCGCCGTGGCCCGGATCGATCACAACCGTCGAAAACGGAACGTCTGCTCGCGCGTCGGCGATCACTACGAATGGGATGAATATCGCAGCAAAAAAAGTTTGTCGGACGAAAAGAGTTCCTCCGTTGCCGAGCCAGCGTGGGATTCCGCGGAAAAAACTGCCGAGCCGGTTCTGCAGCTCGTCCAGTTCCCGAAAGGGAGTCCAGGGTATTAGTGTAGTCATATTTATTTTCCGTTCTTGTTGCGATCATTCTCGGAGATCGCGCAAGCGGTGTCGCAGCGAAGATCCAGTCCGCTTTTCAGTTGGGCCGAAGGTGCGTTGGGACGTCGGGTGACTTAATCAAAGATAATTTTACCAACAATGCCAACAGCCGCACATAGGACTTTAGTCCAATGCGAGGGGAAGGATGGGGCGACCGATTATCGCTGACACTCTGAGCAAAGCCGGTTGGAGTTGGGGCTGGGTGTCAGCCATTGATTCCGGGGGGCAAACGATCTGGATTGCTGACGCACATCGCGACGACGGACAGGGTTTTGTTGCGCGTGCGGACGAAAAGCTGACTGCGTTTTTCGAACTCGAAGCGGCAATTCGCGCGAGCAATGGACATGACCGCGCTGCGGTACCCGTCTAACCGCCTAAATTCTCATCAAAGGATTTCAGCCGCAGGGGCGGGTACACGCGCTGTGAGACGAGCAGTGCGCCACTTGGAACTATCAATCCTATCACGATCAGCAGCAGTCCCACGCCCCACTGTGAACCAAGGACCAAAACGAATCCGGAGAATAACAACATCACCAACGCTGCATAGGCACCTACGCGCAACTGAGAGCGTCCACTCTCCTGAGGTCTTTGCCAGGCACTGACGCCGAACCACCGTTGACTGCCGCCTTCGGTTGGTCTCTCACCATGAGCGACAGTTCGCCAGATTCTGCCACCGATTATTTCACCGTTCAATCGAATGTCCGTTAGTTTATTTCCATCATGTACAACGGAAAACACGGCGCCATCGCCGGGGTCGAGAAAATCGAAACCAATTGCAGAACCGACGATTGGGTGGTCAACCAATGTCAGGCCCACGTTGTTGGCAGCTGCACTGGTTTCGATGACGGCGGTTTCAAATATCTTGAGTTCGCCTCCCCCATATATCACGGGGCGGTCGCTCGCCGAAAGATCACTTCGCCGGATGGACTCGTTGCCAGCATTCCACACAGCTAGTCGTGTTACGGAGAGAGACTCCACCGGATAGCCGTAGTATGTGATCTGCAACCCCTGTAACTTAATTCGCCCCTGCGGTACTACCCGAAATGTGCGCGTAGCGTACGCGAGTAATCTACGAGGTCTCGATAATTTGTAAAAAAGTACCGCGAGGACGATGCTGCTAATTGTTCCGACGACGCCGACGATTGCGACGATCCCAGGATTACCAGATATAAAATTCTTGATCGGCAGCCACAAATGCACGGCGTGCAAGTTTAGGGTGCTGTAAAAGTGCGTCAATACGGGCGGTGTTTCTTTGCCGCCTCGATTGCGATGTGCGGGGTTACTGGCAATTCGCCCCCGACTCATTCCATGCGCGCGCGACGGGGCTATTCAAAAACGATTGCCGCCATGTTGACGTTACGAGCGTCTAAAGTGGTCGTTTCTGGTCGCAAGCGTTCGCTGATGTGCAGAGGCAATCATTGGTGTCGAGGGTGAAACATTAGATTTTCAGTACACTGCTCTGCCAACTGAGTGCCTGTGAGATCGTTAACCTGTGACTTTTCTGGACAGAAATGGACTGACGGAAAATCATTAGGGGGGCAAAACGGGTGGACCCACAATTCGGATGCGAATTCTGAATTCACGCGTTAAACTCTGGCGCGCGAAAAAGTTCCGGGGGTATAGCTCAGCTGGTAGAGCGTCTCGTTCGCAATGAGAAGGCCAGGGGTTCGAATCCCCTTACCTCCAGTCTTCGCTCGCCGTCGTAGACAAGAGCGAAAGACTGTCGCGCCGAAGCCTTGGCGAAGGCGGACCTTTGTTGGTTTTGTGAATGCAAACGCGCCGAGCTACGACTCGGCAAGCCAATCGATAATACGAGCGACGCGAAAGAACGATTGCAGGGAACGCTTTCGCGTTTAAGGTGCGCTCTCCAATTCTAAATATGTTCCAGACGTTTCTTGCTCAGGCGCAAAGCGCGGCTCCTCAACCGATGCCGGGTGGTGGCATTGGTTCATTTTTTGTGCCGCTAATTTTCATTTTCATCATCATGTACTTTGTGATGATCCGGCCGCAGAAGAAGCGGCAGCAACAGCAACAGCAGTTAATTTCGAGTTTGAAAACCGGGGACCGGGTCGTGACCAATGCCGGCATTCACGGGCTAATCTCGAATGTCAAGGAAAACACCGTGCTGGTGAAAGTAGCCGACAACGTGAAGATCGAGATGGAGAAATCGGCCGTCGCGACGGTGCTGAAAGAAAGTTAGTTTATTAAATCGCAAAATCGTTAAATCGGAATGACCCCTGGGATTACATTTGTTGTCGGACTCGCCATGCTTGTCCTTTTCGGGTGGTATTTCGCCACCGATCAAGGGTTGCGGAAACGGTTACTTGCCACCGCGCTCATGCTGGTGCTCGTGGTCTTTAGCATCGCCACGATCTGGCCGCCCCAGAAGAACATCGCGCTCGGTCTCGACATCCAAGGCGGCACATCTTTCCTCATCCGACTGAAGGGCGGCGACAAAGAAGTGACCAAGGGCATGCTCGACCAGGCAGTCGAGGTGATTCGGAAACGTATTGACGTTTTTGGAGTCAGCGAACCGATAATCAGTCCGGTCGGGAGCGATCGGATTCTGGTCCAGATTCCGGGTCTCGACACTGCGAAGATTCAGGAAGCACGCGATCAACTGTCGCGGGTAGCCAAGCTCGAGTTTCGCATGGTTTATCCGGATAACGGCGAGCGAATACGCGAAATCGACCAGGGGAAACAGGTAATTCCACCAGAGTACAGGATCGAAACGTATAAACATCAGGCCGAGGGAGAAAAACCGGTCGAAGAACGGTTGTTGGTAAAAAAGAAAGCCGACTTGGCCGGCGATCGAGTTTCGAACGCTGGCGCCTCTTATGAGCGAGACGGTTGGGTAGTTCATTTGCGGTTCGATAGCGAGGGCGCCAAGCAGTTCGGCAACATTACGGCCGCAAACATTCATCATCGCTTCGCGATTGTGCTGGATGGGATCATCCAATCTGCGCCTGTGATTCAAGACGCCATTTATGGCGGCGACGCCCAAATCACGGGAAGATTTTCCGAAGAAGAAGCGCGGGGTCTGGCGAGCGTGTTGCAGAACCCCCTGCAAACGCCTGTGAGCATCGAGGAAGAGCGCAGCATCTCGCCTACACTGGGAGCAGACTCCATTCGGGCCAGCATTCTCGCTGGTTTGGTCGGCCTGATCATCACGCTCGTGTGCGTGGGCATCTACTACAAAATTCCCGGTCTCGTCGCAAATCTCGCCCTGATCATCAATCTCATTTTGCTCGTTGGCGCGCTATCGATGTTTCATTTCGTCCTTACATTGCCAGGCATTGCCGGCATTATTTTGACGATTGGACTTTCCGTGGACGCGAACGTCCTCATTTACGAGCGGTTGCGTGAGGAGATGGCTCTCGGAAAATCGCTCAAGATAGCGCTCAACACTGCTTATGAGAAAGCGTTCAGTTCGATCTTTGACGCAAACGTCACGACGCTGATCACTGCAATTATTCTGTTCTGGCAGGCGCGAGGACCTGTAAGGGGTTTTGCGGTTGCGCTTACGTTCGGTATTTTCGCATCGCTTTTTACGGCGCTCATCGTGGGCCGCAACGCGCTCAGTTGGCTGGTCGATACAGGCCGGCTGAAACGCATCTCGATGCTGCATTTGATTTCAGCGCAGAACATCAATTTTCTCGGCAAAGGCTTTATCGCGTGCATGTGCTCGCTTGCGCTGCTGATCGCCGGTGCCGGCGCCTTATCTCGGGGCGAACGAAATTTCGGCGTGGATTTCCGCGGTGGCGACCTGATCACACTGAGCGCGCCTGGCAAGATTGATATCGGGCAGGTCCGCCACGCTCTACAGCCACTCGGATTTGCCGATGCGTCAATCCAGGAGTCACACAAGCGGGCAAGGGCTACATCACCATCCGCACGCCATTGAACACCAGCGACAATGTAGAAAAGCAAATCATGCAGACGCTTCCAAACGCTGGTTTTAAGGTGCAAGGCTCCGAACGCGTCGGTGCGCTCGTAGGCGGCGAGCTGGCAAAAAGCTCGTTGATCGCGCTCGGTCTGGGCATTCTTGGGATTTTGATTTTCGTGACGTTTCGCTTCGAACTTGCTTTTGCTGTGGGAGCCATTGTTGCGCTGTTGCACGACGTCCTGATGACGGTTGGCATGTTCTCGCTTCTCGGCCGCGAACTTACGCTCACGATGATTGGCGCTGTGCTGACCATCGCCGGCTATTCCATTAACGATACCATCGTCGTTTACGACCGGATCCGGGAAGGTCTGGCCAGCGGGAGGCGCGGGACCATCGACGAAATCATGAACTCGAGCATCAACCAGACGCTGAGCCGAACCATTCTTACAAGCACTGTGACGCTCATTCCGATCCTATGCCTGTTTTTCTTTGGCGGCGCGGTGTTGCGGGATTTCTCGCTGGCAATCATCATTGGCGTAATTGTCGGTACTTACTCCTCCATCTTTATCGCCTCGCCCATCGTGCTGTGGTGGACGCGCGCCCGCGGAGGTGGCGCGACGGCCCTGCGGCGGGAGATCACCGAAAAAGCAACAGCGGCCAATCCTCTTGCCCAGCGCTGAGCCATTGAAGCCCGCCCTGGCGCCTATTGCCCGTTGTAAGGACTGCAGAGGATCTTTTGGGCCTTTTTCGAGCAGATTTGACGGGGCCGTTCGGCCCGAGTAGGCTCCCGCTCGCCGATTAGGAATCTATCGCTAAAGTCAGGAGTGATTATTGATGCCAGAAGTGATCGTTCGCAAAGGTGAGCCCGTCGATCGCGCGTTGAAGCGGTTGAAGAACAAGCTGGATGCCGAGGGCATTCTCGAGGAGGTCCGCCGTTTGCGCGCCTTCGAGACGCCTTCGCAAAAGCACCGCCGCAAAGCGAAAGCCAACGCCAAGCGAGGCCGAACCAAGTTCCGATTCAATCCGTCGTAAGCCACAGTAAAAAGTTAAAATGTTACGGAGGTAAAAGGGTAACCCGACGAAGCGGTGTTCGTCGTGGCGATTTACCTTTTTTAACTCTTCTCGGCAAGCTTTCCGGCAAAGAATGTGCCGATTGCCTGTACTAGGCCGTCGATGTCGTGTCGCGGGGCTTCGACGTCGATCCTCAAACCATTTTTGCGCGCCGTCTGCGACGTGATTGGACCAATGCTGGCAACTTGCATTCCTTTCGGCCAGGGTAGCCCAAGGGCGAGAAAATTTTCCACGGTCGAAGAACTGGTGAACGTGATTAAATCGGCTCCGTCCTTCGCCAGTTGCCCGCGCGCGCCGCTTGTGTCGCGCGTCTCGGGCGCAGTCCGATAAGCGAATGCTTCGTCCACGATCGCTCCCAAGCCCAAAAGCTCGTTTGGGAGCACGTCCCGCGCTTTTTCCGCGCGTACCAACAGAATTTTCAAATTTTCAATGCTTCCCTGATTTTTGAACTCCCGCACTACCTCCTCGGCCACGAATTCTTTGGGCTGGAGATCGACGTGCAGATGAAAGTCTTTCACCCGTTGTGCGGTGGCCGGACCGATTGCGGCAATCCGGGCGCCGCCGATCTCGCGCGCGTCATCGTATAGCTTGAAGAAAATATCGAAAAACGCGTCGACACCGTTTGCGCTGGTGAACACGATCCAGTCGTAAATGTGCGCGTCCTGCACAAGTTCTGCGAATTCGCGCAAATCGCTCGGGGGCTCGATTCGAATAGTGGGCAGTTCGATAACGTGAGCACCCAGCGCCCGCAGTTTGCTGCTTAACACGCTGGCTTGTTTTCTTGTTCGCGTAACGACAATTTTTTTCCCAAGCAGGGGCCGTGTTTCGTACCAATTGAGCTTGTCTCGCAACGCGACAACGTCTCCAAATACTGCTACCGCAGGTGCCGCGAAATCATTCGCCACCGCCTTTTGAGCAATATCTGCGAGTGTACCGGTAAGCGTTTCCTGCAGGCCGGTAGTCGCCCAGCGAATCAACGCCACTGGCAAATCGCCGCGCACACCGTGCTTCATCATTTCGCTCGTGATTGATCCGAGGCGTTCCACGCCCATCAACATGACCTGGGTCCCGCCAAGTTTCGCCAGTGCCGCGTAATCGATTGCGCTTTCTGTCTTCCCCGGATCTTCGTGTCCCGTAAAGATCGTGACGTGCGAATTGTGCGCTCGATGCGTCATGGGAATGCCGGCATACGCCGGCCCCGCGATGGACGAGGTGATTCCAGGCACAATTTCGAATGGGATACCTGCATCGGCGATTACCTGCGCTTCCTCGGCGCCTCGACCAAACACGAATGGATCCCCGCCCTTCAACCGAACGACCTGCTTTCCTTCGCGCGCTTTCTCGATCAGCAACGCATTAATTTCATTCTGGCTGATTCCCGATTCGCCAGGCGTTTTACCAACGTAAATAATTTCGGCGTCGTTTCGTGCCCAGCCGAGCGTCTCAGGATTCGCCAGATGATCGTAAACGATCACATCCGCGTTCTCGATGCACTCCTTGGCGCGCAATGTTACCAAACCGAGGTCGCCCGGTCCGGCGCCAACCAGGTAAATAGTTCCGCTGCCACTCTTACTCGTGCTCACGCTGGGAATACGTTCAGCAATCGCAACGCTAAAGGCTCGCCGTCATAGGACATGCCTTCCACTTCAGCTTCTTGTGGTGCTGCTGATCCATCACCAAATAATTGCCCCCTCAGTTTCATCGTTTCGTTGTTGATTGTCGCCAGCACACCTACCGGACAATTGCAGTCGCCCTGCAGCAGACGCAGAAACTCTCGTTCTGCCCGCAAACAAAGCAATGTCTCGCGATCATTCACAAGGTCGGTGATCGCCTTCGTGCTTTGATCATTGACGCGAACTTGAATCGCGATGATTCCCTGGCCGCCCGCAGGCAAAAAAATCTCGCGTGGAAGGATTTCAACGAAAAATTGGCTGCCGTTGAAACTGATTTCGCCAAGAGCGGGCGACAGGCCGAGGCGCTCAAGTCCCGCATACGCGAGCAGGATTGCCTCCCAATCGTTGTTTGCCAATTTGCGCAACCGTGTCGGAACATTTCCGCGAAGATCGATAACTTTGAGATCTGCGCGTTTCCAAAGCAACTGGCGCTTTCTTCTCACACTACCGGTGGCGACGACGGCGCCGTGCGGCAGCGAAGCGAAACCGCGCGGATGTTTCGAAACCAGCACATCATCCACCGGCGCACGAGGAAGAACGGCGGCAATTTCTGCGTCTGGGTTCATTTCACTCGGAAGATCTTTTGCGCTATGAACCGCAAGATCGATATCTCGGGCGACAAGCGCTCGCTCGATCTCCGCCGTGAACAATCCCTTGCGACCAGCCTGAGGCTCGAGCAGTCTGGCTTTATCCCCTTGCGTTGCGATGACTCTCGTCTCGATTCCCGTGTCCGGTCGCGCCGCTTGAATTGCTTTTTCAACCAATCGGGCTTGCGCACGTGCCAGCTCGCTGCCGCGCGTACCCAGGATGATTTTTTTTGTCACCGCAGGAATGTAGCCCGCGATAAAGAGCAGGGGAAGCTGTCGGCGTCCCTACAGCTGCGTTGCGCGCGAACTGTCAGCGACTGGTGGATGCCCTGTGATTCGCGAAGCGCGACTTAGTTCCCGCGAAATTTTCTCGAGGAAATCTGCGACATGTTCGGCGATGATCGCTTCGGCAGAGGCTATTTGCTGACGGCGCACGGCAAGCGACTGCTCCGCGACGGACCGCAACGCATCGATATCATAAAGATACACACCCTCCATTTCGTTCACGGCAGGGTCGACGTCGCGCGGAACGGCGATATCGATGATGAAAAGGGGCCGATCAATGCGATGGGCCAACACGGGTCCCAGATTTGCCGGAGTCAGTAACGGAGCTTCCGAAGAAGTGGATGTAATCAGGATATCGATCTCGCAGCATTGCTGTGGCCACTGATCGAACCGGACGGCTTGACCACTCACTCGTTGTGCCAACTCCTGGGCGCGATCAGTTGAACGATTGCTCACGCGCAAATCGGTCACCCCTCGGGAAATCAGCACGCGCGCCGTGCGCTCGCTCGTTTCGCCGGCTCCCAAGATCAAAACACTGCAATTGCCAAGTTCGCCGAAAATTTTCTGAGCCAGATCGACCGCGACTGAGCCGACCGATACCGAACCGCGAGTGATTTCTGTGTGTGTGCGCACTTGTTTCGCCACACGAAAGGCCCGTTGAAACAACCGATGAAGGCAGGGTCCAACCGCACCAGATGTGCGCGCGGATTGATAAGCCTTTTTTGTCTGACCAAGAATCTCCGTCTCGCCTACGACCATCGAATCGAGTCCGGAAGCGACCCGAAACAAATGTTGTACGCACTTTTCAGCTTCGTAACGGTAAAACGGCAACGTTTCGCTGTGGCCACGGTCACTGAGCTCGCGGTTTTGCAATAGGCAATGAGCAATTTCATCCGTCGACACACGTTTCTCTGACGCGCCATACACTTCCACGCGGTTACACGTAGCGAGCACCAACGCTTCCGCACAACCTGCCTCACGAAGGGTAGATTCAGCGCGGGCGCCACCGGCGAAACGTTCTCGTGTTTCGACGTTCGCAGTGTGATGACTCAGCCCGACGCAGAAAAGGTTCATTGGACCGAGTGTGTTTGCGCCGAGAACGTGATTCCCCAGAGAAGAGTCAGAGCCACGCTAAATCCGATAATGCAAAGCGCCGCAACTCGTTTTGGCGCGATTCGACGAAAATACCGGCCTTGCAAAATAGCCGCGTAGAGCAACCAAACGCCAACGGCAGCCACCACTTGCACGCGTGGCAGAGGTCGACCCGTAAAAAAGCCACTAACAATTCCGATCGTATACAGGATGAAGCCCCACCAAAGCAGGCGTGTGATTGCCGCAAACAGATCGGTCAGCGGCGGCAGATGATAAAAAATTGAGCGCAGTTGATGTGTCTTGAGCTGGCGCTCCTGTACGAGGTACATCACCCCCGCGATACAAGCGAGTGCGAACGCGCCATAGGCTACTAGCGAAACCGACGCATGAAATTCCAGCGCAGGATTGGCGGGCATCTTCACGGAATGACGAACATCAATCGGCGCAATTAGCGCAAACCCTTGCAGCAGGACTACCAGCGGCGCAGTGAACGCGCCCATAAGTGATAGACGGTAGGTCGGGCCGACCAGCATGTAGATCAGCGCTACCGACCAGGCGAGAAAGATGAAAACCTCAAACAGGTTCGTCAGTGGACAACGTCCCAGCGCATGACCGCGGATGGACAAAAACGCCGTTTGAAAAACAAAGCCCAGTCCAATCGCGAGAAAAGTAAACCTTCCCGGTCGAAAAACGCCCGCGCGCAAAGCGACCCCGGTGCGCACGACTGCGGCGAGGAAACAGATTGTCGAAATGATTAGAAGATCTCGATCCACTAGAACGAAAGATACTGTAAGAGGTGGCTCTCCGCTTCGCAATCTGTGCTCGATCGCTTTGCTCTCAGAAGCCTCAGGTGTTGGTAATGCATGCGTCGCGCGCCTCACAGAGACGCGGCTACAGAAGCGAGCTGCGATTGACGTCTGCTCCGGGCCCGCTAGCGTTCGCGCCGATGGCTTTGGATACACTCGAAAAACTCCGCGCGGCCGTGCGCGATGTGCCCGACTTTCCAAAGAAAGGTATCGTATTCAAAGATATTACGCCGGTCTTGAGCGATCCTGTCCTGTTTCATGCGTCCATTGATCTGTTTTTGGATCGTTGCCGCGGGAGAAAAATCGATAAGATCGTCGGGATCGATGCGCGCGGGTTCCTCTTTGGATCAGCGGTCGCCTATGAGCTCGGTGTCGGTTTCGTTCCGATTCGAAAGCGCGGCAAGCTGCCTTTCCAGACTGAGATCGCCAGTTACTCGCTCGAGTACGGCGAAGCGGAAATGGAGATGCACATCGACGCCATTGACGCAGGCGAACAAGTTGTGCTGGTAGATGATTTGCTGGCGACGGGCGGAACTTCCGCTGCTGCGGCTGTCCTCATTCGCAAAGCCGGCGGACAGCTCCTCGAAGCACAGTTTCTGATTGAGTTGGAATTTCTTCATGGCCGCAAGCAACTTGAGCCGACGCCAGTCATTTCGTTTCTGAAATACTGAACCTCGTCAGGACATGAAGTCCTGCCACCAGGCAGGCCGATCGCTCCTTCGCCTTCTGAGATGGGATTTGGGATTTCGACGATCCAATTTTAGATTGAACAGCAAGCTGAATTTGCGATGAAAACGTCCCGTCATCTGGAGCAAGTTTTGGCGCACGCCGCAAGCCGCCTTGCGGCGACGGGTACCAGACGTCCCACCGAAGTTCTCCCGCTTTACAAAACGTTTCTCAAGGTCGAGGAGCACCGGTTGCGTCTGAAGCACCAGGCGGGTGGGGGCGGCCGCGAAATTTGTGCCCGGCGCGCTGAGCTAATCGACGTTTTATTGCAATATGTTTTCGACGCTGCGGCGACTGCCGCTCGCCGAAACGGGACCGCCAAAGTCCCGCTCGCCTTGATCGCTCTTGGTGGATACGGCCGGGGCGAACTCAACCCGTTTAGTGACATCGACGTGATGCTTTTGCATCATCAAGGAAAGAAGGGGATTTCGCCGCATCTGGAAGAGATGGTGCAGCAAGTTCTTTATCTCCTATGGGACAGTGGCTTCAAAGTTGGACACTCCACGCGCTCGATTAAAGAAGCGCTCGCTCAGGCCAATCAAGACATGCGCACAAAGACTGCCATGCTGGAATCGCGGTTTCTCGCGGGCGATGCCGAGCTGGCACGAGAATTTCGGCGGCAATTTCGTTCGAAGTGCGTCAACGGATATGAACGCGAATACGTGGAACTGCGCATGCAGGATCAGGTCGCCCGGCACAAGAAATTCGGCGACAGCGTCTATCTGCAGGAGCCGAACCTGAAAAGCGGATGCGGCGGACTGCGCGATTATCAAAATCTTCTTTGGATGACCTATTTCAAAGAGGGTTCCCTGAGCACGAACCAGCTCGTGGGGAAAGACTGGCTGAGTGAAAGCGACCAACGCCGAATAGAAAAGGCGTACGATTTTCTCCTGCGCCTGCGCACCGCCTTGCATTACGCAACAGGACGCGCGACCGACATACTTCATATTAACTTGCAGGAAGAGATCGCAAAACGGCTCGATTATTCTTCTGGGAACGGCCAACTCCGTAGCGAGACGCTCATGCGGGACTATTACGAGCACACACGGGACATCTTCCGAGTCACGGAACGCATTACGGAGCAGTTTGTCAGCGGATATGTCACAAGCAAGACCCGTTCTCTGTTCAGTTTTCTTCCCCTGGTGCGAGCGGACAAAACTCCTGTGGGAGAATTTTTCTTTGTTCGCAACAAGCAATTGCACCCAGTGCGGCGTGATCTTTTTCGCAAAGACCCCGAGCAAATGATACGAGCATTTCAGTTTGCTCAGGAGCGCGGCCTGGATCTGAGCCCGGAATTGGAGGATCTCCTGAGCAGAAGCCTCGGAGAGGTTACCCGCACGTATCAGTATGCACGCGGACCGCGCGCGATCTTTAAAGAGATTTTATCACAAAAAGGCAGAGTGGGTCGTATCCTCCGAAGGATGCATCGAGTCGATTTTCTCGGACGCTACATTCCCGAATTCGGACAGCTTACATGCCTGGTGCAGCATGAGTTTCTGCATCGGTACACGGCTGACGAGCACACATTGGTGTGCGTCGATAAACTTGATGCCCTGGCGCAGACGAATGACCCGAAGCTGATCGCTTATCGCAAGATCTTTGAGCAACTGGAGGATCCATTCGTTCTCTATCTCGCGCTCCTTTTACACGATAGCGGTAAAGCGGTCGGGGCGAGGCCACACTCTGAAGCGAGTGCGCTCTTCGCCCAGCGTGTCGCCGCGCGTCTGCAGTTGTCGTCCGAGCAGCGAAAGGCGCTCATTCTGCTCGTCGATCATCACCTCACTCTTTCCATGATCGCGCAGCAAAGAAATCTTGATGATCCCGCCACGGTCACGGACTTCGCCCACATTGTGAAGCACCAGAAAAATCTAAACTCGCTGATGCTGCTTACTCTGGCAGATGGCCAGGGCACAAGCGCGGAGGGGTGGTCGGATTGGAAAGAATCTCTGGTATGGGCATTATTTCACGAGACCTCTCGGTGCCTCGCAGACCAAAAGTCGTACTACGAACAAACAAAGGTCGAGCGCGAAAGCTTGCAAGCCTCGGTAACCGCAAAACTTTCCGCAGATTTTGCAGCAGAGATTGAAGCGCACTTTGAGTTCATGCCTGACAATTATTTTCGCGCCAGCGACGTCCCCGAGATTGTCGAGCACCTGCAATTGTTCCGGTCCTTTCTGGAGAATGTCCGGAGGAGATTAACCGCTGGTTCCCGGCAATCAATGGAAAGCTGTTCCGAACAGGGCACAGCGTTGTCATTTTGTACGTGGGAGCGTGAAAGCTTATTGGCAAAGGTGGCCGGCTCATTTTCGGTTGTGCCCTTAAATATTTTGAGCGCTGATATCTTTCAGCGGGGGGACAGCGTTGTGCTGGGCGTTTTTCGTGTGTGTGACACGAAAGCACGACCTGTCACACATCAGCGCGACTTTACGCTGGTAGAGCAAACTTTGAGGCGAGCGCTCGAAGATGAAAGCTTTGATTTCCTTCCGTTAATCGAAAAAGCCAAGCGCCAAAGCCATTGTCTCACGACAGGAATTGAATTTCCAACGCGGATTGCAATCGATAACAAAACGCATCCGGCTTATGCGCTTATTGAGATTCAGGCACCGGACCGGATCGGCTTGCTTTACGATGTCTTGACCTGCCTTGACCGCGAAGATCTTTTGGTCCCCCTCTCTCGCATCAACACGCAAGCTGGCGCAGCCATTGATACTTTGTATGTCGTGGATCGTTCCACGCGTGGCAAGATTACCGATCCGCATCGCATCGGGGCGATCCAGCAACGTCTTCAAAATGCAATTCTGAGTGGAGGCGCTTCAAAATCGAAGTAGAAGCGCGCACAGCTCTGCCTTCTTGATGTGAACGCTCTAATCCTCGCGGCCGGATATGCAACACGCCTTTATCCACTAACCCTCAACAAAGCAAAGCCGCTGCTCGTCGTCGGTGGTAAGCCGATTATCGAATGGGTGGTAGACAACCTTCAGGGTGTTCCCGATCTGGAAACAATCTATGTGGTGACAAATGACAAATTCGCAGCGGACTTTCAGGCTTGGAGCGAGCGCTATCAAAATCGACATCCACAATTCAAATTCAAAATAGTCAACGATGGGTCCAAAAACGACGACGATAAACTTGGTGCAATTGGAGATATCAATTTTGTTGTTACGCGCGAGAAACTGAACCAAAGCAGCATGCTAATCATTGCCGGTGACAACCTATTTACTGAATCGCTTGAGGGATTCGTGAGTTGCGCCAAAGGAAGCGAAGCAACGGTTGGGGTCTATGACGTTGGAGATCGCGAAGCGATCAAAAAGTATGGCAACGTCTTAATCGACGACGATGGAATCATTACTCACCTGGAAGAGAAACCACAGACGCCGCGCGGAACCTTGGCTGCAATCGCCCTTTACTATTACCCGCCTGCGGTCCTCTCTCTTCTGACCACGTACCTTGCGGCTGGCAATAACCCCGATCAGCCGGGCCGGTTCGTGCAATGGCTCTACACGCGTAAGCCAGTAAAGACGTACCAGATCAAGGGGAAATGGCTCGATATCGGAAGCAAAGAAACGCTGGAGAACGCAGACAAGATTCTTGGTGGCCTTAGGACTTAAGGCGCCGTTGGAATTTCGCTTGCCACGCCGTAGCCTTGGCGAGGGCGGGTCATTTCAATCGCCCTTCGTCAAACTCGATCAGATCGAAATAAGTCCGAATGTCTTTGCGCCCATCGCCACCGGCTTCCTTTAGAAAGTGGAGAAAGCGCGCCTTTTTTGCGGCCGTGTCTGGATGCCGTGAAATCATCGCCTGGTTCCATTGTTCAATTGCTTCGGGAGAATGCCGCGCACCGTTTGTCTGCACCCACTTGAGAATTGCGTTATCCTCATCCAGCCTGGTGACGATTTCTTCAAAGGCGTCGCCGTCAATTTTTAGAAAAGCCAGCAGATGCTTGTCGAACCCGACGGTTTTATAGTTGTAGCCGTTGAGCAAGCCCTCGCGGTGAAGCCTGGCTTTGTCGATCAAACGCGGCAGATGCACATAGCCGCCAAGTTTCTCGTACGGACTGCGCGGATGCAGTCTTTGCATGGAGAAGATTGCGGTCAGGTCGCAGGCAAAGGCCGCGGGTCGACCCCCGAAAAATCGCTCTCTGGAACGTGCGCGACGTCCGGTTTCTGTTCTTCCAACAATTCTCCCTGCGTAAGATTGGCCCTGCCAATCACAAGTTGGCCGGAAAACATACCGCCTTTTTCAACCGAAATCGCCCTGGCTGTGACATCGCCTTCGAGCGCGCCTTTTTTTTGAATCGTCACGGTTTGGGCAACAATCTCTCCGGACATTCTTCCCTTGATTTCGATGCTTTCCGCGCGAACCCGCCGAAAGCAATGAATATCCGATTTGCGCTCGACGATGACGCGCCGTGCGCTAATGCGGCCAGGAATTTTGCCTGCGAAGTTGATTGTCGCGGTGTCGTCGCAATGCAGGTTGCCACGCAATCTGCCCTCGATTAAGGCGGATCGGCAAACGACGCTGCTGCTGCCCAGATCGCCTTTACCTGTCAGATGGACGTCTCCCCGCGTTCGAATCGTGCGGCTGAAACCGCTGGTGACTTTGTAGTCGCGCAGATCAATGTGTGCGCTGCATGCCGGGCAGATTGTCGAAGTCGCCGTGCCACAGACCTGCTGCTTCCGCTTACATTCGAAACACTCGATAACAGAGCTGTGCTGCCTTTTCCAAAAATCCTCAAATTTGCCCAGGATGGAGGAGCTGGCTGGCGCCGCAGGCGCTTCCTCACGGACCCGCAACTTCAGGCCTGGTTTTGGCGCAAACGGAGAAAAATAGCGGCCGCACTGGCGACAAATCGAGCTCTTCGCCGCCGCATACTCCATCTGCTTGAAGCCACAATGTGGACATTCCACACTGACTTTTGCAGGCGACGGACTGGCCACCGGACGCTAACCCCTGAATTCCCTTTTTATCCGCGCCCTCCAAACGCCGCCTTGATTGGCTCGCTGGATCGCACAACTTCCGGCCGGGCCGGGGCCGACTTCGCGGAAATCGAGCCGCTGGTGACTTCCGATTTGCCGATAAAAGTCGCTCCCTCTTCAATGACAAGGCGCGCTGCTTTCAAATCTCCCTGCAATGTGCATTTTGATTTTAGCTCGCAGCGCTCGGCCACCGTGATGTTGCCCTGCACTTTGCCGTAGACGGTGATCGATTTGGTTTTGATCTCGCCGCGAATGTCAGCGTTTTCACCAATCGTTAAGACGCCGTCGGAATTGATTTCCCCTTCGACCTTCCCGTCGATGAGAAGTTCCTTCTGGAACTTGATCGAGCCTTTGATTTCGACATCGCTCGAGAGGATGTCTTTGCCACCGTGATCTGCCATAGGTTTTAGTTTATCGATGATTGTTGTTGTTATTGGTTCTTCGCCATTCGCAGGATGATTATTTTCATCTATACCCGAATACCGCGGTTCTTCTCTGACCGGCGGCATCGGCTTTTGCGGGACGAATCTTTTGAGCATCCGGTAGATTGTGACAGTCGGCGGTGGCTGTCAACGGATTCTCGTCGCAATCACGAATTTTTATTGTGTTACCACACGGTAAAGTTTCGCGACTCCGTTTTGAGCCGACAGAACGAGAAACGGTGGCGCTCTGGTTGCTGTTTTATCCAGCACGAAGCAGATCGACTGTTCAGGCACAGCAATGCCCAGGATCTCAGCCGAATTTTGCGCCGCGCGCTCGGAATCGTAGGCGATTACCCAAGGACCTGGTGATTTTCCAGAAGTTTGCGGGCCGTTCCCCAATCTTGACTGACAAAAAAGCGCACTGTCTTCAATTCCTGGCAAGCTTTCGGCGAGCTGCCAGCCACGCCGCGCTGACCCGACCAATAGGCGATCTCTGAGAAAGCCACCACGGCGCAAGGAATGGGTGGTTCTCCGGCGATCGCAAACCGAGCGCCATGTCGCGCACCTGCGCCGATTCATTGCACTGTCCCACGCGATCAGCCAGTTGCGTTTCGTTTGGCCAAAGTTTTTCGTCCCAATCGCGCAAAATCGGAAAGATCGACAGGAAAAATGCGATCCAAACTGCAGCGCGCGATTTGATCGGCTCGAGTAAACGCGGAAGCGCTAAAGCAAAGATTAGCATGAAAAAGTATCCCCAACGCGCCTGCCAAACTGTCAGGGCATACGTTGCAACGAGAAGCACGAGAACAAACAGCGGCGTAGTACGCTCACTCTCACGCCAGCTCTTGATTGTGCTGATCCAAATCAAAAACGGCGTCACGAGAAGCAGGTAACCGGTCCAGCGCAACCAGACTGGATTTGCCGGTGAAACATGCGCGAGTTCGCCAATCGTGCGCGCCCAGTTTTGGAACAACGGGTTCGAATACAAGACCGAAAATGACGGGATGCGTCGTTCGATCAAAAGCGCGATCGCAAGGACGAGAAAGAAACAAAGCCAACCCGCGCGTCGAGACTTCGCCCAGATCGCCTTTGGGTCTTCAAGTGCAATTACAACCATCACAAGGAGAAATAAAACCAGCGACTCGTAAGCAGAGATCCAGATCGCCAAGCTCCAGGCGACTCCGGTGAGGACGCTCCATTTGCTACGAACTCCAGTGGGCGTCCTCAGGTGGCTACCGGCTTCTACTTGCAGGCTCCACTCTGCACAAATCGCGATCGCCACGAGTACGATCAGCACAGATTGATGATCGGGTCTGCCGAGCTCCGTTCCATGAACCAGAATAGGACTGATCGCGTAGAGGATTAGCATCATCCACCGATAACGAAGTTTGATTCGCTTCGACCACCACCAAAGAAACCAGCCTCCAAGGAGCGCGAGCAACGGCGAAATGAACGCGCCAGCCACATCGATTGCGTGCGCCGTGAATGGTTTCAGGAAAATCGACAGCGCAAGGATGAGATAATCGAGCGGAGCAGTTGTATGCGGAGTCGTCCCCGCCGGGAAGTTCTCGAAGTCGTGGTGCCGTACGATCAACCCGGGATGTTCCGAGCACATCCGCACGCGTGTCATCCGCGCATAACAATCGGCG
>JAALOD010000062.1 GCA_013372845.1 Candidatus Udaeobacter sp. | reverse complement strand
CTTCCACCGTAGCCAGTACAAGGCCGAGAATCGCAAACACCTGCGTGATCTTCACTTGGTGAACCTCAGCTTTACCCGCCGCCGAACGATTTTACCTACGCCGCCTTCCGATCAGGACGCCAAATTCCTCGGAAGACAGGCTGGTAACTACTGCCGATTCCCGTTGGGGACGCCAACACTCAGGCCGCAATCCCTGAGAATTTCGCGGTGCAACCTATGGCGGCGCAGGCCGAGCGAAGGACCGGCTGTCAGGGCAAGGTCATGACTCCCGCCCCGCCGCCGAGTGTTAGTCTAGGTGATCCAAACAGCGAACCCGCCAGTGCGGACCCAACGACCGTTTCGACGCTCCATGAAAGCGCCTTCACCACCGGCGTCGTCGAAGCCGCCTGTCCATTCCATATAGACGGCGGCACGCTGACCATCGTCGGAAAACGCCGGAAGAGAAAGCCACGCGAGTTTGCGTCCAATCTCATGTGACTTCCGGAAGATCGCTTCGTAGTTGCGAGGATCGATTGTGGGCTCGACGAGCAGCGCACCAAGTGATTCCGCAAGCGACGAGGGCAGAGGAACGACCGTCGCATTCCGCTGTAACAGTCTCTCGATGAGCGCCCGCTCGTCGCGTGTCAGACTTGCAGAATTTAGGCTTGGAAGCAGACGGGCCTTGAGACTGTCGGGACGTATGGTCTCTTGCACAATCCCGAACCGTTTTGTGATTCCATCACCGAACGTGTCCTGCCACAGCACAAGGTCGGCCGAGGTCGGCACGTCCGTAGGAGACGGTTGCCTCTGGTTCGCGCTGATCGTGAGGGCGACGGCGACGATGGCGTAGGCGCTACGAAGCATCGCTCGAATTATAAGACGCGCTTCGCACACTCCATAAACAAAAGGGTTTCGGCTGGCCTCAAGAGCGCGCCACCCCAGCAAAAACGTAAGTTCCAAATTGAAAGTTCTAACCGCTCCCCGCTGTGCGAGACTGAAATCAATGCAGCCGAAGCTGTCGCATCGAATGATGGCGCACGCGGCGCTGATTGGACTGGCGCGCCTGCCCCTGATCGCGCAGTCCGAACGACCGACGCTCCGTGAGATGGCGATTGCGATTGGGAACGGCAGCGCGGGGGGGAACATTGAAAGTTGCGGCCCAACGCCGTTCTTGGCTGACGTGGTCGAGCGTGCGGATCTAATCGTCGAAGGAATCGTCCGGACTCGCGCGAGCTATTTGACAGACGACGGACGGGACATCTTTACCGATTACGACCTCTCGATTCGCCATGTGCTTTTTCAGCGAGAGATGCTGGTGTCGTCGCGGCCGGGCGTAGCCGTGCCGGTGATATTCAAGAGTCACGGCGGGCAGGTCATCGTCGATGGACTCAGGCTCGTCGTTAACGTGCAGACAAACCACGCGCGCGTGACGCTCACGGAAGGGGACCATGTCTACCTCTTCGCCGCGCGCGACCGTGACGACGGCAAATGGCGGGTCAATCCCTATGATGGTTCAAGGTCGTCAACGGCGCGGTTGTGCCCGGACGATTTCAGCGACGTGCCCAAGTCTGCAGCCAATAGATCTGTTCGTTCAAAAATCTACTCAGATGCAGCCCGCCGCAGGCATTCGGCCCTAGAGCAGGCTCCCAGTATTCAGCTTCACGCATCCGCCCAAAACGATTCTTCGCGCGGTGGCGGCTTACTCCAGAGCCTCCTCACTATTAGATGCTTACCCGCTCTGATGGCGAAGGTCCTGCGTTATCGAACGGATAACGGAACCCCTCAAAAGGGCAAGTCTCTGGCTTCGTGCCACGTCGTCGCCGAGCCACCGACAAAAACGTCACGAACAGTCACGATAGCGCGTGGTCTTGTTCGAGTTCTTGTCAATCATCAACGCTTCCAGTAACCGCTTTCTTGGTTCCACGACGCATCCAGACCGTCACATTAGCTTCCCAGAATGGCTGCGAGCCGTCGTGGGGCTTCAATGGCGGCGTGTAGTGGGAGACGGCTTGGCTGTTGACCGTGGTTTCGCCCCGTAATCGCCTGGGACATTTTCTTTCGTGGCAATTTCATCGTCGCCTCCACGATCAGAGCTGGTTCAACACGATTGATCCGCGCCGACAAGTTCGACTGGAATCTCAGGAGTACGTTCGACGGAGATCGAACCAGAGCTACGTTTTGCTCAGCGATCAGACTGATGCGCGTCTGTCCTGGGCCGTTGGGCGATCCACGATATATAACCGCCGCGTGCCAGGCGACGCGCCTTCCATTGACGGCGGGTGATAGGCGGGACCGGCGGCGGAAACGTCTGCGCCCACCTGCGCCGATCGACGCAGACGAGGCACACCGACTGTTGCATCACCTGTCGCAGCGAAAGAAGCTGTCGCGCAGATCAGGAATCTTGGTCCTTCGTTCTGATGGTGCGCCTTCTGAACCCCTCACCCTTCCGGTTGTCGAATCGGTTGCGACGAAGGTGCGCGCGGTCGTTGGAAGCCACACCGAACCTCCTTTGTCATAGCGGCGATGGTGTCGGTTGGTCCCGCCGTTGGTCACATGCAGCCCAGCTGCCACATCGAGATGGATAGTGACGCATGGGCACATGGCCGTCACTGAGAGTCACCACGATCAGGTTATCAGGCGCTGTCAATCCAATGTTTTTGACGATTCTGCATATTTTTAAGTGACAGATTTGGTGTGAACGTCAGGTATTCCTTTAGGCAGAGGTCAGAAAACCAGGTGGTAAACGTCATTGAAATCACGACCGAGGATCGTTTTTTCTGGCGGCCCTGAATCGGAATGTCGCCCAGCGAGGTCAAACGTGATTCTCGGCCTCTACCAACTGACGTATCGGTCGATGGCGGGGCGGACGGTGCGGGTCGACGGGCGGTCTTTTCTTTGGTAATTCGGCCTTGACAAACCACCTCGCCGTGCTAGAAGCGAGAACGACCTATGCCACGCGCATTGGTGGTTGTCGCCACGATGATTTCGTTGTTGCGGCCAGCGTAGCGGCACAGATCGACCGAACTAACCGGCCGATGGACGCTGGATGAGGGTCGCACTAGCTTCCGAAGCCACCCGCGGTCATCCCACCGTTCGTCATTGTGATCACACAAGATGACAACACCTTCGTCCAGAAGGTCGGGTACTGAAGCCTTGACTTTCAGGCTCGATGGCCTGATCAATGAGATGAGGGGTGGAGGATGGTCCAAGTAAGCTCTCGCGCGGCTTGGGAGGGCGATAGGGTTCTCCACTTCGACGCCGGATCCCAGGGCACGAGGGTGCAAATTGTGAGCGTAAGAGCGATGGTGCGGAACCAATGTCGAACAACAAGATGGGCGGAAGCCGATTTTGTAAAATCGTGAGCAGGTAACTATCGACGGCGCTCTCGCCCCTGCCGCGTCCGCTCCTTCGCGAGCCGACGGACGGTCGTTTTCCACTAACTCGTATTAACGCTTCCGCCGTCCGCTTACCGGCCTCGAGCACTGGCGCGCCTTCGGCTACCCTTAAAATTTGGTGCCGGCTCGTCGCCGAGATCCTCGCCAGAAGCCGATGGCCCTGCCGACGATGCAAACTCGGCCTGGCATGAGAGCCGAGCAGTGGCAGCCGCTATCTTGAGGACTGTTCGGCGTAACGAGCTCGCGCGCGAGAATTAAGGTCTTCACGTTCATACAAGTTGCTCACGGACTACGGTCGCGCGAATCGTAACGTCGAACGAGGCCGGTAACAATCCGGTTAAGGTAAACACGCGCTGTCAAAAGACGAGATGGTGTGGTGCGGCCGCGCACGATATGACCTGTGACTCCTCAAGCCAACGACCGTTCAGCTGACGGCGCATCTTGACTACCCGGCGCGGTCGTAGGTTAAACTATCTCCAAGGTGCCGCTTGACACGCGGTCCCACCAGCGGAAACATTAGAAATTTGCGGGCCTTAGGTCTTCCATATCACTGCCACAGGATTGGCTCTATAAACTCGTATCCAACCCACAACCGGCGCGGCAGTCGAAAACCAACGCACACGTCCGTCCATCGGCGAACGCGTTTAGCCGAGCGACCGATTGGTCCGCAGCGCCAACGGTGCCTGACGCGACACAGCACAGAATCGCGATGACACACGCGGGACGGCTCTCGACATATCGACAACAATATCGCAAAGGAAGCATGGAGTAGCCGCGAAATCAAAGACGTCGCCCGACGCCTCCTGGAGGACGGGGCGCATCAGGCCTGCTCTGACGCGGTTGCGCGCGGGGAAAGCGCCGTAATGTCGAGCTGTTGATGTCACCTATGCGTTTGAAAGCCCGTGGAACGTCAAGGCGAGTCACAACTGCCGTCGGCGATTCTCCAGGCTCTGACGAGCTGCTGGCCCAGTTCAAGGCGGCGGTCATGAGCCTGTGGCCGCGCGCGTTGACGGTGAGAAGGAGTCGTTACCGGTCAGCGCAGAGACTGTCATGCGCGCTCAGGCGATGGGCCATTCGGAAAGGCCGAACTGTCGCCGAGGATCGCGAACGCACCGGTTGACCGCACATGTCGCCCAAACGACGTTTACTGAAGTGGCCTCGCCGTAAATAAGCCCTGCTGGTCTGAGAACAAGGAAGCGACACGCATCTACCGTGTCCTGGATGACAGACTGGCGTGGTCCTGTCTTCTGTCAGCTGCGCTCGGAACCCGTCTGGCTCGGCACCGACCGCTGTCTGAGATTTGACCATATCGGTTGTTTTTTGAGAGGAAAACGACTGGGCCGTATTAACAGCGCGAGCGAACTGAACAGCCGATTGGGTGCGTTGAGGCTCCGTTGGACATCCAGCCTCTGGGAACCAGCTGACACCGTGACAACGCTGACAAGACCAAAGGCTGTGATTTCAGCATGTATCCTCTCGCCTTCCGACGCAGCGTGACCGGGAGTGTTGGTTTTGAGCGTCTCTATACAGCACCGCGTCATCGCCAGCAGGATGTTAGCAAAACGCGGCGAATGGAACAGTCAGGCAAACTGAGAATGTTGGGGCGGTCGTGTACCTGTTGATCCGTCATCAACGCGCTCGAAAGACCTGGCGAACGCCGTGGCAAGGCCGAGCGAGCGCCGCCGCGTCGCTCATAGGCGGCCGGCGATTACTTTTAATGCGGAGCAACAGAGATTTCAAGCAATGTGATCCTCTTTCGGTGCAAAATCCGCCTCATGGAAATGGCGTAACGTCCGTGTGCACCAACACGCTTTTGGTCCAGGGGTGCAACCCTAGCGATCGCCTTGGCTCAGAACGCACCATCCCTTGCGCATCAAATTTAAAGGATTTGTGTGCGGGGCCGTCCGCAGCGGACGCCACAAAAAGTGCGTCTCACAACCTACGTCGGACAGATTGGAATGCGGACACAGCCGCCTTGACGAAGATAATGTATGTTACGCACTGCTTCCGGTGTCGTAACTCGCTTCGATTTTCTGCCCTGCGAGGGCAGATCGAACGGCCATTGAAGGACCGGCCATTGAAGTAGGCGGCTTTTGGCGCTGCGTCTGGCGGCTGCTGCTTGCCCACCGGGAACAGCACGTTTGGATGGTATGGCGACCTCGGCGTGCATCTAGCAACTGGTTCTCGATCAGGAGGCTGGCGGCGATTACGAAACGGTGCAGCCGATTTCTCCAGTGGATTTCGCCCTCGGCGCATCGTCGAACTACGCATTTTTAGCGGGTCCGCGGCTCGCACTTCAACCGACTCAGCCTCCGTATTTTCGATAGGCATCCTGCTCGGCGGACCCGTCGAGAGTCCGCGTTTGTCGCCCCCGCCCTACCGCCGAACGTACTGAACGCAAACGGCTTCTCGGCAACCGGGTGCCGGTGTTGATTGGGGCGTATCGAGCATCTAATACCCGAGTTGAAGGTGCACGTCTCACACACTACCGGGCTTGATCTGGTCATGCTCAGCAAGGACAGCCACGATTCTCGACCGGCATTGTTTTCAGGCCATGACTCGACGAATGAGAATCAGCGCCAATAGACGTTCCGCGTGGCCGACGGCTGGACAGCGGACGGACACCGTATTCACCCGGCGCGATATCGTCTGTGCGTGCCCCGCTCTTGGTGCCTTGGGTTCAACGCCGTAGCGAATCGTCTCCCGGTTCAGAACGCGGCCCTATCCTCGCGCATCATTTGCGAACACATTTCGAGCGGCCCGTAATTGTCGCGGTCGGCCGCGGCAGACTGGCTCGCGCAGTTCCAACGGCGTCGGTTGTTGAGACGGTTTGCGCCGTAGCACTCGGTGACTTCCTCCTTTTCGCGTCAATGGACCGTAGGAGCATGAGCGCCTGAAGACAGCATCCGCACACCATTCACTACAGGCCCCGCGCTGATGCGCTTTCAGTCGTCGCTGACAGCCGTGGCCGTGACAGCGGACAGGCTGAACGCCGCGCGCCCGTCCGCATAGTGCGCGAAAGGCTGAGATCCTGCACACGGGCCGTCCACGACGCATTTTCGGCATCAGAATCTCGAGTTGTGGCGACAACACAACGATTGATGTCCGCTACGTAGAGGGCGTCGACGGTTTTGAAGGGTTGCCATTTCTAAGTGCCTCAAAGATCGTTTCGGACTGACCTGAGCGCCCTGGATCTGGCGCGTCGGTCGAGGAACATGTCGTGATCAGCAACACGATCTGGTCAAATGGGAGCGGTTTCTCCCCAAAGAGTCTGATTACAGTTGATCACCGTTTTTGCGTCGGTAAACGCCAACTACTGACGGGGACTCTGCCCTACCAAGCGTGCGAACGGATGCGGGCTTGCGGCGTCGCCTTCGTTTTCTGGGAACTCCCGTCTTCGATCCCCCGTAATGAATCAAGATCGTCTTCGCATGCCCTTCTGTTTGGTGGTCAACGATCCCGCGGCGGGATGCGCCGCTTCGACGGTTGCTTGACCGACCTGCGCGATATCTTCCGTCGCTTCGCTGTTTTCGGTCGTTTCGAAGTCATTTGTGGCTGCGGCAATCGGAATGACGTTTGAGGTACGTTCATTCTGCTGGCTTCGATAATTCCTTCCAGCGCGCTCCACCCATCCAGAGCTGCGCTTCTCACCGTCAACATAATATGATGATCGGCGTAAACCGCGGTCACGCCTGACTCGTTATGGTTGAGAATCTGACACGACCAGTCGCGGTCCCATGCCGGCCACAGTTTCGCGGCAGTGCGTCGAAGATCGTGCGGCCTGAAATCAACCCCCGCAGGACTCGAATGCGTTTATTGCCTTGAATCCAGGCAACAGGTTCCTCCGCCCGAGATGAAACAAACACCCACTTGCTCAGCTCTTTCGGCTCACGGTTTTGGCCCGCCGATGCTGACGTCCCCAATCCGTTGTTCGCAATTATACGTAGATTCGTCAGAATGTCAACCGCCCACATGCGTTTAAAGGAACACGGTGGACAAACCTTTTTTGCTTGCGAAGCCGGAATCGTCCACCAACCAGCCTCAAGGTCAACATCCTGCCAACGCATACTGAGGACTTTCCACGCTGCGCGGTCAGGGCCGAAGGCGAAAGATTGCGGATCGAGGCCTCGCCTCAAGGGCGGTCCAGATCCTACGAATTTCTTCCTCAGTAAGCAATGGTCGCGCGGCGTTTTTCCGGCGTTTAATCGTGACAGGGGCTGTGTTCTGGCCAGTCGCGCTCGATTGCGAAATTGAATATCTTGGTGGACGAGGCCGACTGTTCGCGTGAATTGGCGCATTCCGGTCAGCAATTGCTCGACAAGTGCTCGAACGTCACTGACTAATGTCGGCTGGCTTGGAGTATTTCCAGGCCGGCAACCCCCGATCGATCATTCGCCGATCTTGTCGCCAGGATTTCTGTGAGGCTTGGCGTGCCTCATCATGCTCGACGGTCAATTCGGCAAAAGTCTTGGCCGCACGAGCACGTTTTTCTGCCGCTGGATCGTAGCCGTCACGATCTTGTCATCGCGTCAGCGGGCAAGTTGACGTACCTCGCGAGGCCCACTGGCGGATGCGTTCCCAGTGTTACTCTTCGTAGAAGATAGAGAATGTCCAGGTTCGACCCGATCGCGAAACTTCACGCCGAATCCCGGCAAGCGGCTGTCCTATGATCGATCTGTCTGGTGGGCGCGATCTCTTCAAAACTTGAGTTTCGGTCAGTGAGATTCACTGATTGGGCCGCTTCATCTTCTCTCCACAAAGTCAGTTAGCACAGAGATAGCGTAGTTGAGACGCGCTGGCGCTGTATGGGGCAATTATAGACTGCTGTAACGTATTGTCGATTAAGCCATGATTACTTGCGTCTCACGGTCTCGAGTACCCCAGGTAGGCTCAAACAGTTGCAGGCGAAAATCGACTCTTAATTGCGGGTTGTGGGTTCGATTCCCACCAGCTCACCATTTCACTCGTTCAGCACCATCAGCTACTCAGGTGGTCGCGGTCGCGACCGTAGATAGGAATCGAACCCAGATCCCGTCCACCAGGTCCCCGCATTGACGAAACCTAGCGATAGGTTTACGATGGCGAGTGACCTGGGCCGAAGTGATCCGCGTTGAAAGCTGCAGATTCGTCGAGTCGTCCGGGAAAGGCAGCCACCTGCTAATGAAGCATCCCACGTCCGCGCGCCTGGGTGGCTGTTCACACGAAGAAGTGACGCCGGGCGCTTGGGCAACCGCATTCGCGCGAGGCAGGTGTCGAATGACAATACTCGCCATCCGATCGTCCTTGAAACCGAGGATAGCGGCGCCGTGGCGCATATGTGCCGGATTGCCAGTCTATGCTGCGGTCGAGACCCACGCGAAGGCAGATATACGCGCCATCCGCGCGGTATTGACGGAATATTTGAATCGCCACCCGCCGTCGCAGATGCTCGGGTCCGGTGGCACGCTTCGACAGTGGAAAGCGGAAGGTCGATATCGTCGGCGTTGCTGCTCTGTGGCGCCCATCGGAGCGCTACCAGCGCGCACGTCGCGAACCAATGGCCGGCTTGGTGGTCGCCCCCTCGCACGGCCGGCGCGACGCACAACGCCGCGCTAAGTCCCGCTGAGCCGCAAAGGCGACGGATAAAGAATGCCGCTCGTCCGGCCGCTGCGAGCTTTCTGCCGAGCCGCAGGACGGCTCAGGCGACGCGCTTGAGGAGTCCAGCCGGTAGCCGTACGCCGTCTGGTTCCAACCGCGAATTGTTCACCACGTCTCGCGGCGCTGGACGGCTTCGCCGCGACTAGCGCTCAGGCTTCGCCTGCGGCCCGCCTTCGGGCTCGATTCCCACCCGGCTCACCAGATTCTCCTAGAAATCCAACAGGCGGCCAACACGCTACGCCTCTCTGACCATCCTCGGCGCCATCGCGGGCTCGAGCGCGCCGTATCGCCGAACGCGCCGCGGGCCTGAGCGGCCAGCGCGTATTCGACTGGGCGCCCGCCGGCGCCTGCGCCGCCGAACAGCACAGGCGTCGCCAGTCTACCGGTCGACCAGGTGGCCGGCACGTCTGGTGTCGTGTCGACGCTGAAGCGGTGGCGATGTCAGATGAGTGAATTGCGAATGGCCCCAGCTCGTCGGCGGTTGAACGGTGAGAGTTGTTTCGCTGCACACTGCGCATGCCTTTGCAGAGTGCTCTACTCAGACATTAAATTCGCGGAGTCATCGGTAGTTGTCTCTATTCATTTAGAGTTGGCTAGAGCTGATGTTTCAGCAGCAAGAACGTAGCTAGAGTGGTCTGCAACGCGAGTCACAACCCGCAACACGCTAGTTATTGTCCCAAGATATTGCAGCGAGCGCCAATAGAAACCAGCTAGCGAGAAACAACGGCGCCGCGTCCTGGAAAGGCTATCCTTATCTGTGAGAAGGGCCACCAGCGCAGAAGATGATGGCTGGCACCTGAACAGTTGAAAGTAGGTTTTTAACCATCGCCTGTTCAGCTTGCTGCTTTTTTGGACTCTGCGCTTCGAGTAGCGCCAGCAGGTCTGGTGACTTTGGGGGATGACGGTCTCTGCTCGGAGTGGCGGCAAATGCGCTCCACGATAAATGAATTAAGGCCGTGGCGTTCGCCCCAAGTTGACCGAAGCCTGTTGTCAGACACGACCCGCCATCGCCGCATCGATCGCGTCCGCAGAGGCTGTCCAAAGTCTGGAAGGGAAAGTCGATGACTCACACCTACTTTCGCCGTCGCAACGGTCTTCGCCGCGGCAGCCAGCGATCAATAAGGAGATCCGTCGCACCGTTAAGGAACCTTACATGGGCCCGCCACGGACCAGGCTTGCGCCGGTCCAAATCCTCGGCGGCGGATTGCCTATTTGTCGGCGCGCGCTACTTCAGTTCCTCGAACCAGTTCACCACGTCGATCCAGTGGCGCACCGGCGATGCTATATCCTCCGCTCGGCCGGAGCAATGGATCGGCACTGTTGATAAACCGAATTCATCGGGCAGGCGGTCAAACGTTCGCGCGTCGGCGTTGGTGGTGCTGTCGGCATTAGACCAGCCAGGCCGTCCAGCATTCGTGGTTTGCCGACGCTGAACGCCTTCAGCGTGATTCACGTGCGCTGATCGTCCCGGGCCGCTCACATAGATCATCTCGCGGCCATCGAAAGACCACAAAGGATGGTGGCTGGTTCCTTCGGGCGACTGATGACGTCGCCGTTGGGCGGGAATGGCTCAATCCAGATGCCGTCCGACACCCGCGCGCGTAGTAGTCGTCGAGGCGCCTCGCCGGTGATACGCCACCCATTTTCCATCGGGTGAAAGACGCCTGTCGTCGGGGTGAACGAGGAGGCGCGAATGCCGCGCGTCCGTCCGGCAGCAGCACGGTCACGGAATTCCGATCTTGAGGACGTCGTCGAGCAGCGCGACCGTCGGGCGAGGCAGCCGCCGGAACTGCTCGGTCTGGCCCGCGGTGGTCAACCGATGGCCACCACTCCCGTCCGCGGCTTGCCACCGATTGCGTTGACTGCCACGACGGATTGAAAGAAAATCCGACGGCCGTCATGACCATTAGGAAACGGCTACGACCACTATCCGTCAGCCGCTGGCGGTCGGCCTGGCGCTCATCGGATAGATATAGATGGCCGCTTCTGTTCCAGTATTCATCATCCGTACACCCGAAGTCGGCGACATTGCGGAATTCATAGGAGCTCGCCTGTACTGGCAACGCCGCCGGGGCGGCACGTTGAGAACACGCCCGCGCGTGGGCGCCTGACGCCATTGCGGCGGGTCCGGGAACATAGGCGAGGGTCTGGACACGGCGACCCGCGTCGCACCAGTCGCCGGATGCGCCACGGCCGACGCCTCGCCGGCACCGCGCACCGCTCACCACAAGATGGGATAACCGAAGCGCCCGGCGAACAGCACACCGCCGACGATATATTACACGAGGTGCCCAGTGATACGTATGCGCGTCGCTGGTGCCCTGATCAACACCCGCTGCTCGCCTGAAGGGAGGCGCATCACGCCCGCCGATCCCAACGGTTCGGCGCGATGCTCGTGATCGTAAGATACGCCACGATTGTCTGGCACCCAGGCCGCATCAGCTCGTTGTCCGCGCTCAAAAGCACTTGGGGAGTGGGACGGATCCAGAGACACGAAACAGACGCGAACGGTTCTGCGGCGACACTGAGGCGGAGATGAACAGATGCCCCGCCCCCAGTGGAGTCCGGAGAGAATCGACGCGATTGCAGCAATCGGGACCGCGGTCCCACCGGACACCGCAACCGTTGGATGGCGCCGTCGGACCAGAATGCGATCGATTCACCATCCGGTGAGAATACTGGGCTGACAACGCCGATGGCCCTGGTTCGGTGATCTGACGTGCATCACGCTCGTCCATTGATTTCACATAAAGACGGTGGTGGCTGCCAGCATGCGATCTGACGCCCGTCAGGCGAGATCGCGATCACCTGCCGCGAAGCCCGTGAATCGCTGCCCTGTTAGGCGACATCACAAATCGTGCGATTTGGACGATCGACCTTCGGTGTTCCGACGATGAACCAGATGCCCGCCGCGAGCGTTGCACGAGTAGCCAGCCGCACTCGCTGCAAACAAAGCCTGGCGAGAGCGCGTCGGCTGTGCCACCATTGATCGACCGATTCGTCAGAGAAGCGAACCGTCGAGAAATCCGCGATACGGCCGATCTTCTCGAGGGCACGCTGATCATCAACCGCGGCTGGACCGAGCAGCGGCGAAGTGCGCTCCAGTCCGGCTGAGACTTCAGGACGTTCGCAAGCGTGTCGCTGACGTCTTCACGCGAATGCGCGCTGCCCGTCAGCATTTCGCACAGCACACACCGGAACGCCCGGGTGTGCTGCGTTTGTCGGCGACGCGGCCCCCGCCTGCTCTGGCGACATGACGCAGCGGTGCTCAGAATCGCCGACGGCGGTCATCGCGGGCGAGTGACGCCGGCGAGTTCGTCACGTCGAGCGATAGCGCCGCTGGCAGGGTCATCGCCTCGCGAGTCCAAATCGAGCACCGGACATTGCCGTCACCGTTCAGCGCGATGTTCGCCGGCTTCAGATCGCATGAATCATCCCTGCTCGTGCGCCGCTTCAAGAGCCTCCGCGATCTTGCCTCGCGATAGCCAATGCCTCGTCGACGGAATGGAACCGGCGCAATGCGTTGGTCCAGGCTTTCGCCGTCGACGAGTTCAAGAACGAGGAACTGCTGGCCAGCCTGTCCAGACCGTGACGCCGATGCGGATGATTCAAAGCCGCAAGCACTTGGGCCTTCGCCGGAAGCGCGCCAGCCCAGGATCGTGAGTGAAGGTGGCGGAAGATCTCAACGCGACATCGCGACGGAGTTTCGAGTCCTTTCGCGCGATGCACTGCCCATCCCGCCGCTGCCGAGCAACGACATGACCTCGTATGACCGAGACGCGTCCAAGCACCACCGTCACGACGGGCTTCCAGTTCAGGATGACGGTGACGTGCACTGCTGGTCACCCGACGGGTATCATCAGAACCGCTGACATCCGCTGACACCACGCACGTTGTTTGAAGCACCATTTGCGTCGCAGCCGCGCCGCCAATGCGTGTCGCGAACAGTGAGCGTCCATTCGACGCGCCGGCTGGGCGGATCCAACCGAACCGGCACGGCCATGATCCGTCCATCCAGCGATGTAGAACAGCTCTCTGCCATCGTGCGCAGCGCACTTGGGCCCCGCTTCGGCGAATGCGTACGTCCCCGACGCCCGAAAACGGCTGCACGTAAATTCGAAGCGGCCGGACCACGGACGATACGATCCATTGACTGTCTAAGGAGAACCGTCCGTCCGTCTCGCTGAATTTCGTCTTCACTGACCAAACGGCTTGCCGCCGGCGGGCATAGCGCCCAGATTTCAGTATCGGGCCTGACCGATCGCGGCTGGGATACAGCAGGAAACGGCCGTCAGGTGACTAGCCATTGCTGCTTGATCCCGAGGTCTCGAGCAGCAATGTTCCGGCCGCCGCCATCCACGGGTTTTGATAGAGGTCGTTCCCGCCGGCTCGAATCGAGTTGAACACGATGAGGTGTCCGTCGGGCGACCAGACTGAAACGCTTCGACCGTTGATCCGGTGTGAACCGGCTGATTATTCCGCGGTCGGCCTCGAGCAGCCAGATGTCGACATTCGCATCGACTTCCGCGTGCAAGGCAACGAGCCGCCGTCTGGACAAGGATGTATTCAGCCCATTACCGGCCCACCGACTCTACATTTCCGCGGAGCGATCGAACCACACGATCCGCCGCAACCGCACGCCCGAGCCCGCCCAGCGACGAGGCCCGCGCCGGTCGTGCCACGGCCGGCGGGTGCCAGGGGGGACACTAACGGACGCGAGGGTCCAGGATGACCCGGAGCGACGATGGGATCGAATTGTTGTGCAAACAACGTACCTGGCGCACGAACAGCAGAGGATCCGCGGATACCAGGCGGCGTCGCATCGCAGGCGGTGGCTCGCGCCACCGATCCGCCGACAAAGATCCCGCGAGAACCCGCGACTCCGCCACATCGACATGACGACGCGTACATGAACCGACGGGAATCGGGGAGAAATTGGGAAGGTTGCAGAACCGCCCTCACGGGTCGGGTCACCGCGCTCGAGGCACCGCCATTGATGACACCTGGTAAATACTGAGAATGTCTGCGCCGGCGCGCATGGGATCGTCCATCGCGGCCCCACGATGCGCCTCCAACCCTGAGGGGTGCCAGTCACGCGTCGGCCAGAACCCGCGGCGACCCGCTCGATATCGATCCGTTTGAGATGCCCGCCCGCGAAGAACCCGACCGACCGACTGTCCGGTGACCAGAACGATCCGCGCGTCGTCGTACCGGCGAGAGGTTGGGCTGTCGTGCATCGAGCGGCCGCAAACTGAGCCGCGACGACCCGAAGGTCGCACGAACGCACCGTTCGCCTTATCGGGTGAAATGGCGAGCGACGCCAGATCAATGTCGGTGGCGTAAGGATCTCCAGCCGCATCAGTGGCGGCGGTTTCGACGGAATCACGCGATCGCACACAGCGGTCGTCCTAACACCGCGACGGCTGATGCCTAGATCAGTGCCGCGCCTTCGCCCGCGCGTCGCGTTGGCGCTGTCACCTGACGGTGACCTGACACCACCTGGGACCCTGAGACGCGCGCCCACTTGTCGTGAAGCTGGTGTGCAGCCTCCTTGCAGACATCGGCGGAGCAATCGTGTGAGGGACGCTGGCGGGACGTGCGGCAACAGCCAGTCCGTCTCTGTCTTGAGAACGGCGGTAAGATTCGCTGACGCTGTTCCCCGAATGCCGGCCCTGCAGCATCTCGCAGAACACGCAGCCGAACGCCTAGATGTCGCCGCGCTTTGTCGTGCCGGCCTTCGCCTGCTCGGGCTCGTAAGCCGCGGTGCCGGGGATGACACCCGCGTCGCTCAACATGGCCGGTGTCGTCAACGTCGGCAGCTGGCCAGCGCGGCACCGACGGCTGACGAGGCGAAAGGGACGAGCGCCTTCGCGAGACCGAAGTCGAGATCTTGACCGCGCCATCAGACGGATCCGATGTTCGCCGGTCAGATCGCAGAATGATCCCGCCGCGCTGCCGCGAGCGCCTCTGATGATCTGTGCCGACGGCAAAGCCCGGTCGAGCGGGATGGCGCCTGCTTCCGTGCTGCAGCCAGATCCTCTCACCCTCGACCAGCTCCATGACGAGGGCACACCGCCCGGAATTCTCGAGGCCGTGAATGCGATGTTCGATGGTTGAGGAGCCGCATCTGAGGCTTTCGCGGCGAAATCGCGCGAGCGCTCGGGGTCGCTCGCCAAGAGATCCGAGGACCTTGATCGCAACATCGCGATTAGCTGTGTCCCGCGCGCGATGGCACCCGCCCATCCCAATCGCTTCCGAGCAGGACAGATCCCCGTGGACTGGTGGCGGTGCCCGGCGCTGAGGTCAGGTGTGTAGAGGGTGGAGTTCACGTGAACTGCTGCAGAACGATGCGTTCAACATTTTGTGCGGCGCTGGTGGTGGCGCCCTTTGAAGTTTTTGGCACCGGTTCGGTCACCTTGCGAGTCCAGTCGAGCACCTTGACGTTGCTGCCTGTGGTGAAAAGCGAAGTTTGCGGGCTTCGTGATCCCGTGAATGATCCCCTTTCATGGGCATTCGCGCCTCCGCAATCTGCCTGCGATGCCGAGCGCCTCATCGACGGAATCCGTCTGCAAAGATGCGTCGATCCAGACTCGCCGTCCACGAGTTCCAGCACGAGAAACTGCTGACCGTTCGCCTGTCGAGACCGTAGATCGCGCCGATGTGCGGATGATTCAAAGCGGCAAGAACTTAAGCCTCGCCGGAAGCGCGCCAGCCGCCGGGAGCGTAGGGTAGGCGACGGGAAGATCTTCAGGCGACATCGCGACTGAGCTGTATCCTTCGCGCGACACACTGCCCATCCCGCCGCTACCGAGAGCGACAGGATTCGCATGGGCCGAGCCGTGGCCGACGTTCAGGGACATTGGTTGGGGCGGACGGATTATAGCCGCCAACCTCAGCTGTTCGAGGTGCGGTGAATCGACGACGGACAACTCGCGGGCGAACTAGCAGGCGCTGAAAATGAGACGTCTGCGAGCCATGCGCGTCGGGATCAGGTCGATTTCTCATACGCAACCCCTACTTCGACGGTAACTGCACCGCCGCTCAGAGCGAACCTGACCGATATGTTCGCCTGGCGTCGTGCCACAGACAGAACGTGGCATCGTTACTGATTACGGCCGCTCACGCGGCTTGAACCGTTTCTACCCTTCGCAAGTCAATGGAGGAACGCAGGCGCGTTGATCCTTCCATGGCAAACCCGGCGGATTTCACTGAATCCCAGGCGCGAGCAGTGGGGCGGCCCAGGATCCATCCGAAGTGTTGGGCGACAGCCAAGAGCGATCGCTACGCCGACCAAGATTAGGGCGATTCGCTTGACCTTTGCTCATCGCTTCCTGCCTCTCCGTTTCTGCTTGAACTTGTCGTGTCTTTGTCGCCCGCCATGGGGGCACCTTCAGCAAGGCCGTCATGATGGCGATTCCCACTCGGCTCACGTTCCACCGCGGCTACTTTTGGATCGTTGCGGATCGATGGCGACGTTTGATTTTCTCGCGCCGCCACGTGTAGTGATGCACTCGCCCGTCGCGCGACTGATCATCGCGATACGAGAACTCGCCCTGACGGTCCTCGAGCATCGTCACCCGCCGCCACGCTTTGCATCCCGACACTGCCAGCGCGAGTTTTCGCGCGCGACGCTCGGCGACGGTTAGACCAGCAGGAAACGTCCGTCGGCCAGGCGGGAGTGTGTCGATCCCGCGCTCGGGTTCGGCAGCGACGTCGCCGTCATGCGTCCCCACTTGACGCCGCCGTCCTTCGACCACGCTGGCAATCACGTGCTGGCGACTACGCAAGAGGATCTGTATCTCGGTCGCCGAGTGGACCAGAATCGCCGGCCGACCGCGCCGAATTGTCCTTCGCGTTCAGTGGACCGCTCTTCGCCACGCGGCTGCAGACGCCGGCCCCTGAGCGTCCCACGGCCGCCGAAGGTCTACGTGCGCGACCCACCATCGTTCTGTGCTGGAGCCCGCGAGCATCCGCCGGGGAGGATCTCGCCGGCTTGCGCGAACCGGCCTGAGGATTCTGGCGCAGCCTGACGGCGACCAGGGTCCGCCGCCATCTGGCGACGTGCGCGCCATGCCCCACCATTGCGACGGGCTTGACCGACCTGTAGAAGAGGCGAGCGGCTGCTCGACGGTTGAACAGCACCGATTCCAGCGGGATGCCGCGTGCGGTCACCTGACGCCGTTCGCCACTTCGAGCGGTGGTCCTGGACGCGTCGCGACGCGACACCTATCCCGACGTCCGATCACGCCTGCCGCTGAACCATTGCGACGAGGCCGTCGCGCGTTTCCACAATCGTCGACGCGTGCGACGAGGGAAACGGCGCGCGGTCGAAGATGAATTTTGATCGCGGCGCGGCGCGCCAGATCACGCTAAACATGACGGGGTTCGCGAAACTGGCGGTGCCGAACAGAGCAGCGAGCTTGATTTATAAGGTAGACGACGGAGCTGGCGCCATGCGCGCTCATGCCGGGGCCTGACGCCATCGCGATGGCGACGGCGCAAACCCGCCGCCGATCCAGCCGGCTGAGTTCATCACGCCGACGCCGTCGCGCACCTGCGCCGGCACGACGTCGCAGCGACGCCCAGATGTTCGCACGGGCAGTCCTTTGAAGTAGCCAACGCCAGGGCCAGAACGAGAATCGGTTCGATCGCGTCCATCCGTGATGAAATGAACGGCACGCCTGCCAGCAATCTGATCACCTGCGTCATCATACGCCCGGCGGGCCGGCGCCGGACGAGCCGATCCGCCAGCACACCGCCGCTGATGACGCCCAGTACCGACGCGATCTGCAGGCCGTGGCTGAAACCAGCAGCGGCAAGACTCATCCCGAATTTGATTGAGGAACGACGGCATCCACGTCAGACGATCGACGCGACGAAGTCCGGGCCGACGAAGACCGCGAAGAGGATCAGCGCCATCAGCGCCCCAGACGGTGGCGACGCCGGCCACAGGCGAGTCCGGACGGCGATTCGTTGCGCGCCGGCTCGCGCAGCCAGACGATGAGCGCGAGACCGAGCATCGTGCCGAGAATGCCGAACAGGTGCAGCTCGACCGCCATCCTGCGCCTGCCCCACGCCTGCCGCCGTTCCTCCAGCAATCGTGCCGGCATAGACGCTCGACTGATGGATCGCCATCGCGCGCGAAGGCGTGTCGCGGCTGTGATATCGCTCAGCATCGACATCGATGCGGAAAGTAAAACGCTTCACCCAGTCCTTCGAGCCCGCGGCAGATGACCAGCTGCGAATAGCGCGTTGAAAGCGCCGTGACGACGGTGATCGTGACCAGAAGATCGGCCGCCGATGATGACGTGCTTGCGCGCGAAACGACGCCGATGATGCCTGCGAGCGGAGCCGCGGCGGTACACCCACATGAACGACGCGCCCACGATGCCGAGCTGCCGTCGGGGGGCCCATCTCCGTCTTCAGCATGCACCGAATATCGCCTGTCATGTAGTTGAAGAAGCAGACGAACCACAGCAGAGCAACAGCGGCCCATTTGTTCACCGGGCCGTATCCACACGGTGACGCTGCACAGCCACCAGAGCAGGTTGTCACGGCTTGTTTCGGCTTGTCATAAGAGGACGCGATCGCGCGCACACGAAAGTCTTCTTCGCGACGGACTATCAGATCAATGCGTCACTCGTTATTCCCTTGTGTGACGCCGCGGCAGTCCATAGACTCCGGGTTCGCCTCGCGAGACGTGCGCGGTGCATGTCTCTCCCGTCGCGAACGAGGACATGATGAAAATACCGACATTCGCCGCCAGCGGAGTATTCACCGTCTGCGCAGTCGCAGCACTTGCCACCGCGCTACTGGGCGGTCGCACGTTGAAGGCCGACGAAGACAACGACGAAGCCAAGATCAAACGTGGATTCGACATCGCGCCGGTGACGCTCAATGTGAAGGGGAAGAACCGCGCGCTCGTCGGACTCGGCAGCTACATCGTCAACGCGCAGGGCGAATGCAACGGTTGCCATTCGGCCGGACCCCAGACTCAGTACGTCGGTTTGAACAACCCGTATTTCGGCAACCCGGAAGTGGTCAATACTCACACCTATCTGGGGGGCGGACGCGATTTCGAATTCCCTGCGCCAGGGTCTGGGTTCCACATCTTTTCGCGAAATCTGACGCCGAATGCGGCGGGTGAAACGCTGAATGGAGACTCGTTCGAGGACTTCCGCAACATCATCCGCACGGGCTACGATCCGGATCAAATCCATCCGGTCTTACCGTTCCCCTTCGATGGGCATCTCCTTCAGATCATGCCGTGGCCCGCGTACAAGGACATGACCGATCGCGATCTACGCGCCATCTACGAATACCTCGGCGCGATACCTTGCGTACCTGGCCCCGGCGCAAGCCATCCGTGCTCGTAGCGTAGGCCCGGTCGAGCGGCGGGCTTACCCGCCGCTCGATTCGCTCGCCTCGACGCCTTGCCGCCTCATGCTTTCGAAAACCTGATTCGCACGCGCGCCTCACCGAGTACCACTTCATCGTCCGATTGCAGTCGAACGCCGCGTGTACCTCGGAGGAC
>JAALOD010000061.1 GCA_013372845.1 Candidatus Udaeobacter sp. | reverse complement strand
GATAAATACCAGATTGCCGTTTGGTGACTCGTGGAATTGAACAAGCCGTAATCTGGATGGCTGTCGATATTGAAACCCGCCGCACCTCTCAGCCCCCAACCACCCGGAAGCGTGGGACCAAACACGCCGCCGATGAAAACGTTGTTGTTCAGATACCAGATCGCCGTTTGGCGCGTCCCGGCATTACGGAGCACCATGTCCGGGTGGCCGTCGCCGTTAAAGTCAGCTACTGTAGCTGTACCTGGGTTAGGCGACGGAGGGCCAGGCGACGGAGGGGGAGTTGATGTTCCGGTCGGCAATCTGAAGGCATAGATCTTGTTGTCAGCGGGGTAGTAAATGCGGCCGCGAGCGACAATGCCGGTGTTCCATTTCCGCGTGCCGGTCATCATTTCATTGGCTCCGCCGCCGGCGTAAATCACATTCCCGGTATCGCCGTTGTACGCGTGCAAACGCCCGTCTCCTCCACTGCCGGCTACCCATACGATTGCGTTATTCGTGCCGTCCGTCGAGGTAACAAAAACTGAACCCAATCCGCTCTGACTCATACTCCAGGCAGGGACTATGGTGGGCGGACTTGTGGCAGTAACGTTATAAGCTGCAACGGCACCGTTTTCGGTGTGAAAAGCAAAATATGTTCCCTGGCTCGTGTGGTAAGTGGCAGCCGATTGGCCTCTGACAGCACTAGGAAGGTTTTCTGAAGCCAACGACGTGGTAACGCCCCCTAGGTTATTGCGGTTAAGCAAGTAGGCCATGCCATCTTTGCCCAGCGCGAGCACCAGCTGCGAAGGCGTTGCACCCGGCACGTCGACAAGCGTAGCGCTGCAACCACCGAGATCGGTATCTGTTTGATCGAGCGAGAACCAATTAGTGGGCGCCCAATAGTTGGTAGGAGTGCCGCTAAAAATCGGGCCTGCTTGTAAACGAATGATTGCTTCACCGCCGCCCCAGACGTGGTTCGTGTTAAAGGTGTTCCCCGTAATTACAAACATGTTAGTTCCATCGCTGGCAACACCGCCGTGTCCCCAGATGCCGCCACCGATGGCAGCGGTTGCCCAGGCCCTCACATTGGAAGGGTTGTTGATTGTAATTCCGACTACCCACCCGTGGTATGTGCCGCAGTCGCCAGCAAGCCCCGAGAAGGAGACATAAAGGATGCCATTTACGATCGCGAGCCCACCGCGCTCATTCTGCACCCGCGAGGTAAACCCGTTAACAGTCGCATTCAGGTCCACCGGCCAATTGGGCTTGGTGACACCGGTGTCCACGTTCAGCGAATAAACGAAATGCTTCTCGGGGTCGCCGTCTATCATCGCATCGAGGAAAAGCGACCTGGAAGCAAGATCGACAACAGGAGTGCCAGTGATACCGAGCGGACTAATGTTGCCGCACGGCAGTCCTGAAGTGACCGCCGGGCCGAGGTGCCGCTGCCAGATGATAGCACCTGTGGTTGCATTGAGCGCATAGACATTGTTCGATTCGGTCACTGCCACGACCATTGGACCGTTGGGGCCGCCCTCGATGTAGAGCGGCTGTGCATACACGTTGCCTGAAATTGTTCCGTTAAAGTTCAGGTCGCGGGTTAGATTGGCTGCGTTGGCTGGCGTAAATGCGGGATCAATATACAGGCCATCGCGAGAAAGATGGTTGTGCTCCTGGGTGACGTTGACCTGCTGGGAGTTTGCCGGAAGGACGGCGGTCCACAAAAGAACAACGGTGAGTGATAAAGAGGAAATTAGGGTTCTCATAGATCGACGGTTAAGGCAGCCCTCCCTTCTAAAACAGCGCACTGCACTCGTGTCAAGTATTACAAACACGTAATTTGTAACGATCGGGTTATCTTTTGGAACTTGGATCGTTGCTATCTTGCAGCGCGGGCTGCGCGGTGATTTCAAGCGCGCGCGCTGGAAAAACGCTCTTGTCCTCGACTGCAGGCCTGGGTCTGAAATTGTTGCTCGTATCACGTCGGAGTTCCCGCTAAAAACAGGTTTCTATGACTCTGCTTTTATTGGGTCCTCCCCAAGCGAGGAAACGGATTGGATCCAAAATTTACGTGTTCAAAAGACGCAATTATTAGGCCGAATTCTCGTTAGGCCACACAAATGACTCGACTTATGCCCACCAATCGCTCGATGCCTCCGGGTCCCGTAATCCCAGAACTCCCCTACGCCGATGTGCCCGTCGCTGCGCGTTGGCTGTGCAGCGCTTTTGGCTTTAGGGAGCGGATGCGCATGGGCAGCCATCGCATCCAGTTGCATGTCGGCGCGGGTGCCATCGTCGTGGTAGAAGGGAGTGCGACCCCGGATGCCTCCGGTTGTCGGGTCATGGTGCCGGTGGCCGACGTGGACGCGCACCACGCCAAGGCTGTCGCCGCAGGGGCTCGCACCCTGGGCGAACCGACCACATATCCGTTTGGAGAGCGACAGTATTCGGCCCTGGACGTGGGCGGGCATCGCTGGACCTTCTCGCAGTCAGTGGCGGACTGTGATCCGGCCTCGTGGGGCGGGGAGTTTGTAAACCCTTAGCGTCTGGAAGGTTTGTGTGGCCTAACCAAACGATGAAGCCAACTCCGAAAGAATTCATGAGCAGGCTGACCCCATTGCGCTGCAAGTTGACTCATTCACTTCAGCTCATTCGGCCTTCGGCATGCCTATCTATGTCGCATCGCTTCCCGCGGGCTCCTTTCAGCGTGTTTGCCGTGATGCCCAAGCGTGGCTTGTCTCTTTTCCCTTTGGCGATGTGGAGGCGTCGGTCGCCCGTAGCAAACGAGGAAAATAGAAGCCGACAATGGGAACAAGGACGATCGCGGTGCTGATCACCATTGCGTTCAGCGTGATCGGCGTGCTGGGTGACTACTCTCTAAGCTGGCCAGCGCGCGCGAGCAACCGCTGCGGACGGGTTGGTTTTATCTTGGCTTCGCCCTCTACGCCTCGACCGCGTTCGGCTGGGTCTTTGTAATGAAGCACCTGAAGCTGGCCACCATCAGCGTCCTCTATTCTGTCTCTCTGGTACTGCTTCTTACCGCCATTGGCATTGTGCTGTTCCGGGAGTCATTGAACTACTTTGAGGTGATCGGGATCGTGTTGGCCGTGGTCTCGCTCTTGCTATTGATGCGCTTCGCGTAGTGACCCAAGGCAATGCCTTCGCAAAAGATCTAACCAAACGACGAAGCCAACTCCGAAAGCTTTCGCGAGCGAACTGGCCCCATTGCAGGGCAACTTCAGCGTGTTTGCCACGACACCCCGCCGTGGCTTACTCTTTCTCGTTAAGAATCGGACGTTGTGACAAAGACCGGCATGCTCAGCGCTCGCAGACGGGTGCCGTTCACCGAGGAAATATGAGTGGATGTTGGGTACGCTCACCTATCGATCGGCAGCCAGTCTCAGCCGTGTCACCAAACCTCTTATCATGGATAGAGCTCTGAAAGCCTGCCAGCAGATTCGCAGCTTCAAGACTAGCCCCGGACCCAGAGAACTGTCAGCCGAGGAATTCCTAGCTCGCGCTCGTCAAAACGCTACGTCCCGAAGAGACCGTACGCAGCACAGTCGCAAGCGAGGATCTCGCCGCCTGAGCCGTGCTTAAATGCATCAACGTAAATATGCATTGTGCGAGCGAAGCTTTATTTCATTAGGTATCATGAGAATATCTCTCGCAATCCTGACGATGCTGTTATTCGTCAATTCCGCACGCTGTGCCGACACTGACCGCGAGCACGCCGATGAGGAGTCCTTGCGAGGCTACATGGCTGGCGAGTATGACCTCATCGGGCGCAAGGCTGATTCGAGTGCGACTTACTCCGGGCATGTAACACTTCGAGACGAGAACGGAGTTCTACAAATCACACGAACGATCGAAGGCAAAACTGACAAATGCATTGCTCGATTCGATACTGTTGCAGGCGGCGATCGTATTCCAGTGTTAAGGATGCATTTTCATCTCGACGGTAAGGAATATGATGCCACCTACCGCTGGCAATCTGACCCCGATAATTACCCGCGATTTACTGGTTACGTTTATCTTGCCGGTACCAAATCGCATGGACTCGAAGCGCTCTTCCCAATCCACCGATGACGTCAACGCTTTCGGAAAGCGAGAAGTGGTTTTAGATTTTCCGACGAAGTTTTCGACGTAAGTCGCGCGTTACAATGAAGCCCGGTTCGACGATGCGAGTAGCCCGGCCGACCGATAAACTTGCTGCGATCGCTGAGATGTATGCGAAGGGTCTCGACTTCGCTGTACTCGCTGAGTTTAAGGATCACCACGGGTTTGACGGCGTCATTCTCGGTCATCCCAAGCAGCCCTACCACATCGAGTTTACCTCCCAGCGAGGACACCAAGTCGGCAAAGCTCCGACCCGAGATCATCTGCTGGTCTTCTACGTTTCCAACAAGGACGAGTGGGAAGCAGGGTGTGCACAAATGATATCCGCAGGGTTTCGCGAGGTGCCGTCATACAACCCGTATTGGGACTTGCGGGGCAGGACGTTCGAAGATATCGATGGATATCGCGTGGTGTTACAGAATGCGGCGTGGAATAAGTAGCTACGTCGATCGCGCGGAGATCACCATTGGCGCACCGAGTTCAGGTAGGGGCGATTGACCTCAATCGCCCGCCGTGTGCGCGCCGCTAGCAGTCAAATCTCCGTCTAGATCGTTGCTGTTGATCGCCGGAGGCTGAGCGAACGGGAAGCGAGCGAGTCAAATCTCTCGCAGTTTGAGAAAACGAATTAGAATGAGAGATGTCTCGAAGAAGCTTGTCCTGAGCAAAGTCGAAAGGCTCGACATCACAAAATGACGCATAGGGGACTGAATCTCTCACCTGAGAAAAAGATTGCTGGTGTTCTCGTGCCGCTGTTTGCGTTGCGCGGGGCTGACGATTTAGGAATCGGTGACACCGGCGCCCTCCGGGAATTTATCGATTGGGTTGCGCAAATTGGATTCAAGCTTGTCCAACTCCTGCCCATCAACGAGACCGGGGCCGACAACAGCCCATACAACGCGATCAGCGCGATGGCGATCGAACCAACCACGTTGCATCTAGCGCTAAACTCGTCACCAGATTTAACACGCGAAGACTTTGATGCTGCAGTTGCTGGCGCCGATCTTCGCAGTCTTCGTCTTGGCGAAGTAAAATACCGCCAAGTCAAAAAACTGAAGCGGCGCATCCTAGAGAAAGCGTTTGCGAATTTCTCCGCTAACGCCAGCGAAGAACGGCAGTTGGAATTCGAAACATTTTGCGAAGAGGAAGCCGCATGGCTGCGAGATTACGCCTTTTTTCGCGTCCTAATGGAAGAGAATGAGGATTCCGCCGCTTGGAATCGATGGCCGGCGCAACATCAGTCAATAGAAAGAGCGCGAAACTGGTTACGCGGTCTGCCGCAAGATCGACAAGCAGGGCTGGCAACCCGTCAAAATTTCTTCTGTTATGTGCAGTGGATTGCGCACCAACAATGGCGCGCAATCAAATCATACGCTGAGGAACGCGGCGTGGCACTGATGGGCGATATTCCATTCGGCGTCAGTTATTACAGCGCTGACGTTTTCGCTCGGCCGGATGAATTCGTGCTCGATTGGTGCGGCGGAGCGCCTCCCGAGCCTTACTTCAAAGACGACGCATTTACCCAGAAATGGGGACAAAACTGGGGTATTCCGCTGTATCGCTGGGACAAAATGCGCGCGAACAGCTTTGCGTGGTGGCGGCAGCGCGTCCGTGCTGTCCGGCGCATTTTTCATCTCTTTCGCATTGATCACGTGCTTGGATTTTATCGCATCTATGCCTTCCCGTGGCGGCCGCGGAAGAACAAGCAATTTTTTCCGCTCGATTGGAATCAAATGCTCGAACGAACTAGCGGCCGCGCACCATGTTTCGTTCCACGTGACGACGAAACCCCCGAAAACTCCGAGGCGAACAAACGTGAAGGCGAAGAATACTTGCGCGTTGTGCTGGACGAAGCTGGGGCCACGCGAGTGATCGGCGAAGACCTCGGCCTTGTTCCTGATTACGTACGACCAAATCTGCGCGCGCTCGGGATCGCGGGATTTAAAATCCCGCAATGGGAGGTCCGTGGTGAACAAGTCACGCCCGGAAATGAATACGAGCGGCTTTCCGTTGCGACTTATACAACGCACGATCACAAACCGATCCGCGCTTTGTGGGAAGACGCTTTTGAGCATCCGACAGCGACATCGGAACAATCACGATTCGATTTAGCAAAAATCGCCGTCTTCGCTGGGTTCGATCCAAGAATCGACCGCGTCGATTTTGAAAAACATTTTTACCCTGTGATCATGCGAGCGCTTTTCGGAAGCGAGGCATGGCTCGCTATCGTCATGATCACCGATCTGCTGGCGCGCAAATACCGCTTCAACGTACCTGGGACTAAGGCAAACTTGAATTGGACACGGCGAATCCGGCGCTCGATTGCGCAGCTGATTTCCAGTCCCAAAGAGCAGAGGCGAATGCGGTTAATCCATGAGCTATTGGTAAAAACCGGACGCGTTTGAACGCGGCGTTGATCGCAGCCAGTTCTGCTGTAGCCGGGATCGGTGATCCCGGCCGCGGAGTGCGTATTCTTCAGAGACCGGCATCAACGATGCCGGCTACAGGTCGATAAACCGCTTATGCTGACTTCTCGATCGGCGCGCCTACTCTGTTGCCCCATTCGGTCCAGGAACCGTCGTAGTTCCGCACGTTATTTAGTCCGAGCAGATAGGTGAGCACGAACCACGTGTGACTCGAACGCTCGCCGATGCGGCAATAAACGACTGTGTCTTCGTTGCGACTGACTCCGCATTGATCGAAATAGATTTTTGCCAGTTCCGAAGCCGGCTTGAACGTGGCGTCGTCCTTGGTGGCTGTTTTCCACGGCATGCTCTTCGCCCCGGGAATATGGCCGCCGCGCAGGACGCCCTCCTGCGGATACTCGGGCATGTGCGTAATCTCGCCTTTGTATTCGCCCGGTGAGCGCACATCGATCAGCGGTTTGCCGCTTTTACTTTGCGCCAATGCTTCATCGAAGAAGGCGCGAATTTCTTTGTCGAATCGTTTCTTCGGCACTGGATAATTTGTCTTTGCATATTTAGGGACGTCGCGCGTCATGGGACGGCCTTCCGCTTTCCATTTATCGCGACCGCCATTGAGAATTTTCACTTTCTCGTGTCCAAAGAGTCGGAACGCCCAGAGTGCGTAGCAGGCCCACCAGTTGGCTTTATCACCATAAAAAATGCAGGTCGTGTCTGGCGTGATGCCGTTCCGGCTGCAAAGCTCCGCAAATTTCTCAGGCGAGATATAGTCACGAATCACCGGGTCTTGCAGATCAGCGCGCCAGTCGATGTGCACCGCGCCGGGAATATGTCCGGTATCGTAAAGGAGCACGTCTTCATTCGACTCCACGATCCTGATCCCATCATCTTTGAGATGTTTCTCCAGCCACTCGGTCTCCACCAGCGCCTCAGGATGCGCGTATTGGGTAAGTTGTGTAACCATAGGAAAGAAACTTCAGGCGGCGCCCACAACCCGGCAAGAGGTTTTACAATTTCATCGACGATGGAGCCTCACGGTCATGCCGAAAACTCTGGTCGGACCCGGGCAAGCAATTTCGCTCAATGGGAAACTACAGTCTTAATGCTTCTTTGCTTGCAAGAGCTTGATGGCGTCGCGCAACTCCGCCGCGCGCTCGTAGAGCTCTTTTGCAATCGCAGTTTCCATCTCGCGCCGCATGATCTCCAGCTTGGAAAGCGGGCGTTTCGCCTTCACTTCCTCGAGCCATTCGTCGAGAAATGCGATCTCGGAACTCTTCGACACCAGCTCCGGAAAGTTTGACTGTTGCAAAAAATCAACGATCGCGTCGCGGCCACGCTCAATTTCAGCTATCGCCTCCGCAAATTTACCCTGGCCGAGAAAAATGGACGCCTTCGCACGAGTGTTCATCATGAGCACGTAAGGACGGAATTGTTGGAGGCTCCAGGAAAATTCCTCGCGGTCTGTATGCTGGGAGACAAAGGTGAAAAGATCCAGGTTGCGCTGCGTGTCGCGCACGACGCCTTCGAAGTCATTGATCTGAAAGAGGCTCAGATAGCGATGATAATATTGGATACCTTCCTGTTGGAGTTCTGCGCATTGTTCGGGCATGAGCTCGTAGGTTTCGCCTTTCGCCTCGGCGCGCGCAGCCCGCCTTTGATGATATTCCAGAAGCGACTCACAATTGTGCGGACGCCGGCCATCCGGCCGCCCGGCCAATTCCATTTGCAACACGCCGAGATCGACCCGCAGCTGCAATTTCTCACGGCCATCGAGGCCCGCGATTTTGCGCACCTTGATATTGCCGTTCTCGTGCGGCCAATCCTTCAGGATCGTATTGAGGTCCAAACTCATCGTAACTAAACATCGGATACTTAAGGTTGCCTTGTCAATAATATCGCAACTGACAGAGATCTTGCGCTGCGATATGCGTCACGGGCGCGACCGCAGCGCGCCGCCCTGCCATCCGGTTTTGCACCCGACACGCCTGCCGCTACAATATGGAAAATGGAAGACGCGATCGAGTCGTTCATCCGTTTCCTCGCAATCGAGCGCGGTCTTTCTGAAAATTATCAGCTCTCTACCCAAAGATCGCTGAGTGAATTCGCGCGCTGGTGCGCAGCCAGAAAAAAAATTGAAGACCCGCGCGCGGTGACATTGCCAGCGATTAGCGAATATCTCGCCGATCGCAAGCGCGCCGGACTTTCCGCTTCTTCGATCAAACTCATCGTAGTCGCGTTGAAGATCTTTTTCCGGTTCCTGGTGGCAAGAGGCCAGGTTCAGCGCGATCCGGCTGAAGCGCTGGCGCTTCCGCGGATCGAGCGATACCTCCCCGAAACACTGAACGAATTACAAATCGAGCAGTTCCTGGAAATGATCGACACGAATGCTCTTCACGGGTTACGCGATCGGGCGATGATCGAACTGCTTTACGCAAGCGGTCTGCGTATTTCGGAGCTGGCAAACGTGCGTCTTGAGAATTTCAACTTCGAAGAGCGAGTTGTACGGGTAACCGGCAAAGGAAACAAGACGCGGCTTGTGCCGGTGGGCCGCAAGGCATGCGAAGCGCTGGCAGCGTATCTGTCCACTGAGCGGCCGAAACTGGTGAAGCGCCGCAGCAGCAGCGAAATTTTTCTTTCCGAGCGCGGCACAAAACTAACAACAGTGCGCATCTGGCAGATCGTGAAAGAACATGCGCGACGCGCCGGACTCGAACAGCGCATTTACCCTCATCTTCTGCGACACAGCTTCGCGACGCATCTGCTGGGGAACGGCGCCGATCTGCGCATCATTCAGGAAATGCTCGGCCACGCCGACATTTCGACGACGCAAGTCTACACCCACGTCGATCAACAGCGATTAAAAGCTGTGCATCGCCAATTTCATCCCCGGGCATAGCAAGCGCGATATCGGATTGTCGATTCTGGATGCTCGATCACTTTGCGTTTGATCGGGTATCGAGCATCGAGTATCGGAGCATCCGCGCTTGAGAGGCGCTGTTTATGAGACGAATTCTGTTGCTGATCATTGCGGCCGCCGTTGCCGCATACGCTGGTTGGTACTACTGGAATTTTTCCCAAAAGGTTTCGAGCGCTCCGGTGGCCGAGCTTCTCCCCCGGGAGACAATCTTTCTGGCGCAAATGCCGGACTTTAATCGGACACGCGAAGAGTGGCGTCAGTCGGATATTTATCGGCTGTACAGCGAGCCGGCGGTGCAGGATTTTTTGCGCAAGCCCCTGGACAACATGCCAACCTCGAAAGCTCTTGGGACTCTGCAGGAAATCGAACAGCTGGACCCGAAGAACGCCTTCTTCGCCTTGACGTCCATCAGCGATAGCGCTCCAAGTGTTGTGGGCGGTTTTCGTTTTCGCGGGACCCAGGAGGACGCTGAAAGGGTCATCGGCAAATGGCGCGCGATGCTTTTGGAACAACGTCCAGGCACCAAGGGTGAGAAACTTCAGTATCAGGGCCACGAAATCGATGTGGTCAGGGCGACTCCTTTTACTCTGGCAACAACGTATGATCGCCCATGGTTCTTCGCGGCGACAAACGTGACGGAATTAAAGACGCTGCTCGATCGCGTCGACCATCGTGCGAAAGATTCAGGGGAAACGCTTGATAAGGACGACGCGTACCGGACAGCCACCTCGCACCGGCCATCGAACTACGCAGCATTTTTCTATCTCCAACCCAAAGCATTTTCCGAGCGACTTGCCGCGTTGCGTGCTGCAGTTCAATCAAGCCCCACTCCCGGCGAGACCACCATGCTTGAAAAAATGCGGTGTATTGCAGGTTCGTCGCGATTTGAGAACGGAAAAATACGCGACGTACTTTTTCTCGGAATGCCAAAGCTGGAGACTGATGGTACGCTCAACCGCTCCTCGCTGACGCTTGGAACAAAGGAGACATTTTTCTATCTGGCGATGCTGCTCAATCTCGGGGAAAAGATGGAAACACTAAACCAGGCCGCTGCACTGGGCGGCGCGGTGCAGAAAGTCTTTCAGGACTTGGCCACCAGCGGGATCGCGGCCGATGATTGGAAAGCTGCGTTTGGCCTCGAGCTGGGAGCGCTGGCAGACTGGCCATCCAGTGCCCATTGGCCATCTTTACTTCTGACTCTGCCAGTGCTGGACATGGCCAAGGCCGGCAAGATCATCGAAGCGTTCACACGCGCAGATGGAGGGGCAATCTGGACGCAAACGGAGAAGGACGGCGTCCGTTATTTCTCCAAACAGTCACCAGGCACTCTCGTCGCAATCACTCCAACGATCGCGTTGTCTGACCGGATTCTTATAGCCGGTTTGAATCCCGTGTCAGTAGAAGAGGCCGTGAAACGCAGCACGAGTAGCTCGTCGGAGCTTGCCGATTCGCAAACGTATATGGCGGCCGAGCGATTGCTGCCTGCGCCAACGAATTTTTTCTCATACGTGGATACTGCGCTGCTGTATTCGCGCCTTGATGCTTCGCTTCGTCCGATGTTGCTAATGGCGGCGGCGTTCGTGCCGGCAATAGCTCGTTCCGTTGATCTAGGTAAGCTTCCATCGCCAGAGGTGATTACGAAGCACCTGAGTCCGATTGTCTCTTCGCAAAGATATGACCGTGACGGCTATGTGGCCGAGTCCCTCGGGCCAATTACGTTAGACCAGGCTGCGATCGGGCTCGCCATCCTCAGCGGCGTCGGCACGGCACGACAGCAAGCCGCCACAGGCTTTGGCAGTCTGGTGCCTTCGTCCAGCGCGACGCCCCAACCAGCGGTGAGCAGCCCCTCGCCCACGCCTTAAGTGGGAAGCCGGGCCGGAGACCTGCGCCATTTCGGCACTCTTTGGAGTTTCAGCCACGGGAAACTAAAGAAAAGTGCTGCAATTGGGCAAAAACGTGCTATGTTTCTCACCTTATGGCTATTCTAAAGAAAAATGCATTCTCCCGTCGCGTTCCTGATCTGGTAACTGAGGAGCTGGTCGCTGTCCTCTCACGGCGCTCGTCGTTCGAATTTAAGCAGTTGTTCGACATCGTGCACGAAAATCTTCGGGCCCGGAACGCCGCCAGCGGTGGCGAGGAAATGCTGCGCTTGCGAGCTTATGAAAAATTGCAGAATCTCGTGGCGCGGGGCGCGGTCAAGAAGAACGGCAAGAAATACAAGGGGTTGCCTTCGGCTTTGGCCAGCGCGATCGCTCAGCAGAATGGCCATCTTGCTGGTGTAAAATAACCGAACCCTACTGGTTCCAGGGAATTTCGGATGCTAGGCGAATATTTGCCGGTTCTCCTGCAAATTCTAGTAGCCGCCCTCTTCGCTGCTTCCGCGTTGGTTGTCAGTGTGCTGGTAGGCAAGAGTGGAAAACGTACGCCTGCCAAAGATACTCCATACGAATGTGGCATGATTCCCCAAGGGGAACGCCAGCCGCGCTTCAGCGTGAAGTTTTATGTGGTGGCGATGCTTTTTATCCTGTTCGACATCGAGATCGTGTTCATGTATCCGTGGGCAGTCGTGTACCGCGACGCAATCAGGCAGAGCAGCGTCATTTTCTGGAGCATGCTCAGCTTCATCACAATCCTGATGGTGGGCTACGCTTACGCGGTCAAAAAAGGGGCCTTGGATTTTAAAAGGTAAAGACGAACAGAATCGGCGTCTGCAAATGCTCGCGACGTGTTATCGCCGCGAATCTCAATTAGGCGATTCCACATTTCTCCTCGCTTTGTTCCTCTCCGAAGAGGCGGAAAGCCCTATGGCGGTGGATTGCCACCGTGCCTGCGCCTTGCGGTCTATGTGCTAATTAACTGGAGCGTGAGCGGAGATCCATTCGCCTTCCTGCAAACCCGAACGACGTTATTTGACGAGTCGTTCGCCTTACCGTTGGCGGGAATTCGCCAGCAATTTGGGCTCACTACCCTACTCCTCACGAAGCAGAAATGGTGGGCACACAGGAGCTGTTTTTCGTGGCGCTCGGCTTCGCTGTACGATCATTAGTTGATCAAGCTGCGTCCGGCTTACGCCATGTGATGGTTGGGTCCTGATTCTTTCCGCGAGTGTTAACTTTTTCGAGCATGCCACGTTACACATTAACGATGTTTCCATTTTCATCCTCTTCGCGCTGTTTGAAAGAAACCGCTTTTGGGCCGGGTCCTCACGGCCTGGTCACTATTTTTTTTCGCGTTGTTTGCCCTGCTATTTGCCCGTGGTGAATGGGCGTTCTGATATTTTTGGAATTAAGCCCCTGGGTGTGAAATTGCGAACGACCATTTTCTCATCGAATAACGATCCGGAGCCTTTTGAGCCGCTAAAGCACGGAGGCGCAATGGCAAGAACTGCCGCAGCCGTCGCCGGGCTGGCAAAGGAAGGTCCTGACGCCGCTCCCCGATTTCTGCCGCTTCTGGTGATATTGAGCGTCCTTCTTTGGTTCTATACCACGACCGGTGGGCGACAGGTTTTTGTTAAGGAGGTGTTAGGCGCCGCGTACGATTCCCAAGCGGAACATTTTCTGCATGGCAATGTGGACGTCGATGCTGTGGCGATCGGCCATGAAGCAATGATCGTCGACGGCAAAGTGCGCATGTACTTTGGACCGTTCCCGGCTTTCCTTCGAATTCCATTGAATTTCGTCTACCCAGCGGGACATGGAAAATGGTCGCGAGTTTCGGGATTTTGCGCGGGAATCATTGCGCTGTGTGCCTTTGCAGGCCTGATGCGCACAGCCTTGCAGTTCTCTGCACTTTCCTTACGGGCCCGCAACTGGGTGGGAACCGCATGCATTGTCGGGTTCGCGCTCGGCTCGCCGTTGCTTTTGTTGCTTGGAAATCTTTCTATCTACGATGAAGCGATCATCTGGGGCCTGGCCTGGTCGCTTGCCGCATTGTACTTCGCTCTTCGCTCGCGACAGGTCGAGACCAATGCCTTAACGCGTTCATTACTCGGATTCTCCCTGTGCGCCGCCGGAGCTTTACTTTCCCGAGTCACTTTTGGAATACCGTTCATCTTAATCGCTCTGCTTCTTGTTCTCCGATTGCCACGAGAGAATCGAATAACTAATCTGTTGGTCCTTCTTCTTCCACTTGGCGCTGCCTTTGTGTTTTATATTTGGTTAAGCTACGCAAGATTTGGCAGCTTCGTTGGAGTCAACTACGACTACTACGTCAACCCGGTCCATAACGAATTCGCGCATAAATACGGCCTGTTCAGCCCGCGTCGTATTCCCTATAGTCTCGCTGATTACTTCAGCCTGCGCTTTCCAAGTATCGAGCGTCAGCCGCCTTTTCTCGTCGCCGATCGACATTCCTATAATTATCCTTCTCTCTTTTCCAACCCTGACAGCGAGGTATATATCTCTCTCCTGTGGTCGTCCAGCTGGATGGTCTTTGCCGCCATTATGGGAATCACATGTCTGTTTCGCCGCAAAGGATTCAACCTCTTTGCGCGAGGGGCAACCGTGGTTCTACTTGTTCAATTTGTTTGCATCCTATCGTATTTCTTGCTCGCCCAACGTTACGCCACCGATCTCTATCCTTTCCTGATCTTTTGTCTGATCCTCTTTCTTGGCTCAGGCGGAACAGCGTTACTAAGATCGCGTCATCTGTTAATTGGACTAGTCGCTTTCTCGGTTGTCATAAACTCGCTGGCAACCGTTTCCTGGTTAATTAATGCTGACCAAAATGTGCCTGCCGAAACAAGGGCTGCTTGGGAAAAGCTGTTAGGCCGGAGTCCCATGAGAAATTGAACTGAAGACTGGTGATGGCTGAGGATAAATTACGGAAGCCTCGCAATAACGACCTTTGGCTTGCACTTGGACTATCGCTGTTTGCAGCGATGGCATTTTATTTCTCGACCAAGGCAACCCTCCACGACCTGGATTACACAAATCAGATTGCTTCAGCTTTGCTCCACGGCCAGCTGGGTCTTCAGGTAGAACCGCCTGACTGGCTTAACGAGATGATTCCGTGGGAAGGCAGATACTACTCAGCCTTTCCGCTGGGAGCAGTGCTTAGCATGCTTCCTGTAGCGCTCCTGCGAAACACGGGCCTGATCCAGACTTTTCCTGGACGTGTCTTGGCAGCCTTGATCGCCGGTTTGTGCGTCTATTTCTTCTTTCAACTGGCGAAGGCATTTAAAGGAGATTGGAACAACTCTTCGCCGATTCGCCCTCTCGCCCTCTCGCCGTTTCGCCGAGTTCTTCTGGCCCTGTTTCCGATTTTCGGAACCTGGACATGGTGTAACCTCGGATTCGGCGGCGCCTGGCAAATCGCTCTTGGCCTGGCTTTGCTGGGGCAAACCGCAGCGCTCTATTTCACGCTGGTCCGGCCATCTCCGTTCGTTGCAGGAGCGTTTTTTGCTCTGGCGTTTGGGAATCGCACCGAGCTCCTTATCACGTTGCCTGTTTACCTTTATTTTCTCTGGCGGCAGCCAGACGAAAAGGTGATCACTTGGAGGAACCTAAAACGAGGAGTTCAGGAAAACAGCCAAATGCTTATCCGTTTCCTGAGCCTGCCAGTAACACTCGGGCTCCTGACTGCCGCCTACAACTTCGCGCGTTTCCATTCCATTTTCGACTTTGGTTACCTTCACATCCCGGAAGTGGCGCAGGAACCCTGGTATAAGCACGGGTTGTTTTCGATTCAGGCTATCCCTTGGAATATTTACACGATGCTGTTTCAAGGCTTCGAAAGTATTTCTTATTTTCCCTACATCCTCCCAAACGGTTTTGGCTGCTCGATCTTTCTTGCCAGCCCTTTCCTGTGCCTCCTATTTCGCAAGGGCGGACGATACAAGGTAGTAGCATGGATAGCGATCGCCTTTTTGACACTCGTGCTTTGGTTGCATGGAAACCCGGGTAGCTGGCAATTCTCCTACCGCTACGCCATGATCTTGCTTCCCTGGATGTTCCTTCTGCTGACAGGCAATGGGCCTGCGAAGATATCCGTGCCCGAAACCTCGCTTTTCGCCGTGTCAGTTGCGATCAACGCGCTAGCCACCTGGCAGTTCCTCTGGACCGACCAAATCCAGCCGTAGAGACATCTCCGCTATGGACTACCGCTGTTCGCAATTAACCCCGAACGCTGTCGAGGGCAACTGCCTATTAGTCATCCGTGCCATCCGTGGTCAAAAAATCACGAAATCCTTGACAGACTCTCGCGCTTCTAAGTAAAACGGCACTCGCCTGCTTGCGCAAAATCTTACTCGACCAATGAATACAAAAATTGTAGCGACACGTTTCACGATAGTTCCGGCGGTGCTGCTCTGCGCAATGGCAATCCCCGCGCAGGCAACACCAACACCGACCCCGACCCCAGTGCCGACTCCTTCGTGCTCGCCCCCGTGTATCCTGCCGGCGGGGTGGACCGAGAACTTCGACGACGTGACCCCACCCGCACTGCCTCCAGACTGGCTGGCAACGAATGCACTTGGGCCGCCGCCGTTCTGGCTGACATCAAACTCCGGAGTGCCGAGCCCGCCCGCTGATACACTGCCCAACGCCGCATTGATCGACGATCCGACTGTAGTGAGCGACAAACGCCTCGACTCGCGACAGGTCCCTCTTCCCCCCGGGTTCTCAACGCAGTTGACGTTCCGGCATAACTTTAATCTTGAGGCGTCGGACACGGACCCAAACCTCGGTTTTGATGGCGGCGTGCTCGAGATCAGCACTGACGGTGGAAATACATTCCAAGACATCATTGCTGCCGGGGGGCTCTTCGTCGTCGGGGGCTATAACCGGACGATCAGCACGGATCGAGGTAGCCCGATTGGGGGTCGTCAGGCCTGGAGCGGTAACTCCGACGGATTCATCACGACAGTCGTGGACCTAGGCAACCTGGTTTTAACAGACTGGAGGCTGCGCTGGCGGATGGCCAGCGACAACAGCGGTTCTGGCGAAGGGTGGCGCGTTGATACGGTTAGGGTCGTTTCATGCTTACCGGTCCCTTGTGAAACACCGACACCTACGCCTATACCTACACCACCTTCACCTACACCCACAGCAACACCGGGGCTGACCACGCTCAGTGCGCGCGGCTACAAGGTGCAGGGGCAGCAGACGGCGGACCTCTCTTGGAATGGAGCTACCTCGAACAACATCGACATTTATCGCAACGGCGTGCTGATTGCCACTGTGCCGAACATCCCCGGTTTCTACACCGATCACATCGGGGCGCGTGGCAAAGGCAGCTACACCTACAAGGTCTGCGAAGCGGGCACTCAAAACTGCTCTAATCAAGTCACGGTGATGTTTGGCCCCTAGCTCTAGGTAGCAAGCAGGCAAGGTTCAATCTACGCGGCGCCGTGCAAGCGGCGCCGCGTTTGCTTTCGCGCGAGCTTCTGGTCCGCCAATTCGCCATGGCGAATCCGTCCCGTGGCGGATCGGACGGACTCCTGTCGCCGCGGCGACCGAGCTTGTGAGTCAGTAAAAATCGCAAGCGAGGACGGTTGCGCTACTCTACGCCGTGCGCTCCTACGCACGATGCTGACTGAGCCTACGAGCCCGAAGGCAATTGGGACGATTCAACGATGTAACGATTGAGCGAGTCTCGCAACATCACCGCAGCCCCGTGTCGCATTCCCCGCGTTGCTTTGGCCGTCTGGCCTGCGCCAAAATCAACATCGAACGGACCGTAGTGCCGATGCCGTGTTCCTTGCCCTCCTTGGATACGATGTAATGGCCGGGCATCAGGAAAATCCGAAATCGCCCCTGTTCATCCGTCGTGAACGAGGCGACGACCGCTTGATTTTCGTTTTCACGACGAAGGTCACGTTCGCAAGCGATTTCGAGTTGGGAGTGTCGGCGCTGATTTGGCCACCATGAGTTGGACTGATAACACGTTGCAAGCTGCTGTTGAAGCTCAAGCGGGTCCGGGTGTTATGATGGTAGTGGCAAGTGGTAACTCAGGGTCGAGTTGTTCCACCGTCGTAGCATTCCGCTCTACTGACAACGGCGCCACATGGTTGGCCCGGTCAACGGCACTCCCCGGCGGGCAGAGCGAAGACAAGGAATGGATAGCCATGGATAACTTTCCCGGACCTGGCCAAGGCAACCTCTAATCTCGTCGCGCGCAATTTCGGCCCGGCAATGACATCTGCTTCACTCGTTCAACCGATGCTGGTGCGACATTCGGATCTAACGGCGGTACGCTTATCGCCTTTGGGTCTCCTTTCAATGTGCAGGGGAGCATTTGTGACTGTCAGTGCAGATCACTCGATTCTTGCCTACTGGTACGACAACGGGCAGGTTAAATGTCCGTAAGTCAACCGACCTGGGTTGTGACCTTTGGCTCGGCGGTCCCAATCGTCTCGGGACTGTTAACCAACGCGAACGCCGACCTTGGCCTCATCGGTTGCCCCTGCTGATTGGATGGGCTACGAAGACGACGTACCGGAAAAATTTCTCGGTGGCGGACCGTCGTAGCCGTGATTGACTGGCTCGATCCGGCGCATCGGTTTCTCGCGAGTTTGTTCCTCGATGACATGCGCTACAAGGCCGGGGGTGCGGGCGATCATGAAAATGCCATTGAACGCCGCGGGGTTCATTCCTAGATCGGCAAGGATGGCGCCCATAGCGCCATCCACGTTGATCGGAAGTGATTTCTTTGCGTCGGCGAACGCTTTCTCAACCGCACGCGCGGCTTGCATGTGCGTGCCGTCGATGCCGGCCTCCCGCGCGAGTTCGAATAAGCGTGCAGTGCGCGGATCTTCCGTGTGCAAGCGATGGCCAAATCCCGGCATGCGTTCACCTGCTTCTCTCATAGCCGCTAGTGTGCGCGTGGCGGCTTCATCCATTGAAATCGACTCGCGCGCGGATCGATCAGCGATTCCTTTTAGTTGTCGTGCGCAATCTTCAATAGCGCCGCCGTGATGGCGATTGATTGACGCGATCCCAGCGGCAACCGACGCGCTCAACGTCGCTCCGGTAGATGCGACGGTTCGCGCGGCAAGCGCGCTTGGAGGTGTGGCCCCGTGATCAATTGACGACACCAAAATCGCGTCCATTAAACGTGCGATTGCCGGCGATGGCAATTCACCGGTCAAAATCAGATACACTGCCGCGCCAAAAGAGACGCGCCCCATGAGCTCGGCGATGTCATATCCACGTACTGCCACTTTGTTAGGCTCCACACGTGTGATAGCAGTGTTCCATGTTGCTTTTTTGTCGGCTTCGCTCATCAGACTTTGTCCTTTCATTTGTGTGAGAATCTTGACGACCGCCTCCGGCAATTCTCCAAAAGCATCGACCACGGTGGCGCCGGCTTCACGGAATGCTTTCACTTTCGCGGCGTGCGTACCGCGCCCGCCTTCGATAATCGCGCCTGCGTGACTAAAACGCGTGCCTTCGCGCGCCGCCTTGCCGCCGATGTAGGCGATCACCGACTTGGTAACTTTTCCATGGCGAATGAGCTCTGCCAATTCTTCTTCCTGTGACGAACCGATTTCACCGAAGATCACGATGGCTTCCGTGAAAGGATCAGCCTCGAACATTAACGCGGCATCGGGAATTCGAACGCCAAGCACCGCGTCGCCGCCAATGTGCACGATGGTTGAAATCCGGACGCCGTCTTGCCCAAGATAATAACCTGTGCTGGAAGCCATGCCGCCGGAGCGACTGATAACTCCAACACCTCTTGGAATGCCGGGCTTGAACCATTGTCGCGCGCTTTCCGCGCGCCCACCGATCATGCCAACCACGCCCTTGCCCGGACTCAATGCTCCAAGCGTGTTCGGTCCAAGAAACATTGCGCCATTTGCTTTCGCGGCTGCTGCGATTTCCATGGCGTCCCATACAGGAACGCGATCGGGTACGAGCACGGGGAGTTTGATCCCGGCGTCAATCGCAGAAATCGCTGCTTCCTTCACACCTGCCGCTGGCACAAAAAGCACCGAGATGTCGATGTTACCTAACGAATCTACGGCCTCCTGTGGCGTGTTAAACACAGGCACGCCGAGAATGTTCTGTCCGCCTTTGCCCGGTGTAACGCCGCCGACCACATTGGTTCCATAATCACGCATCAGCCGCGTGCGTGCCCGCCCTTCGCGGCCCGTGATGCCTTGCACCAGAACCCGCTTTTTCTCGTCGATTAAAATTGCCATCTAATGAGCGCCTCCGATCAGTTCGTCCAATCCCGGAATATCGAGCTCCAGATAAAAGCCTTCGACCTCGGCGAGGCGACACTCGACAT
>JAALOD010000060.1 GCA_013372845.1 Candidatus Udaeobacter sp. | reverse complement strand
CCCAAGCCGCCGACAATCAACGCGGTGCACGACGCCAGAGCCCAGAACCGTGAGGCGTCGCCTCCAGCAAGATCGCCCAGCGATGCTCCCACCAGCACTGAGATGGCAGACGTCACCGTGATAGCTGTGTGCCGCGAGCTGCAAAACAACCAAAAGACAAGCCCGGAGAAGAGGCAGGCATAAAGCCCAGCTTCGGCCGGCAGATTAGCAAGCGAAGCATCCGCTAGTCCAGCGGGCATGAGGTAGGCTGCCAGGGTAACGCCTGCGATTAAATCCGCGCGCAGCCACTTAGGTTGGTAGGTACGCAACCATGCGAGAACGGGAACTATGTTATACCACCCGCGGCGAGCCGCAGGCTGCGACTCAGACCCCGGTGGTTCTAAGTTTTCCGCAGTCTCTTTCGTTGCGGCAATATCCTTGCCCATAGTGTCGACTCCCTTTGGCCACGACGCTTTTTGAGGCGGCGTTCTCGATATCCCACCGCCCATTCGTGAGCTGCTTCCAGTGGATTGCCGCTTTTCTGACGTTCTATCCAGGCCTTGAGTCCCGCCTCATCGACAGGCAGGTCGAGCACCTGAGGCCGTCCCATTAATTTGCCGAATGTTTCCATCACTTCCGCCGTGGTGGAAAAAACAATCTCGTCCATGGCTTCCGGCTTGTCTTGACAAGCGAACGCGTTGAAATCGACCCAGCGGCCATCCGGACGAAGGACAAACATCCGCTCCTTTGCGAGTGGATCGTTTGGAAAACGCCCGTTTGGGTCACGAGATAAGGACCGCGTTCGTCGCCGGAGCCCAGATTCAATATGTGACTATCCCGATAATTATTGGTAATCGCTCGCATTAGCTGATCCTCTCATCGTGGGTCTGGGGCAGCTCTGCGCGAGTGGCTCATTGGCGACAACAAACATTGCGTATGTTACTTGAAGTCTGACTTCTTCATCGTCGTAAGCTGCGAACTCACTTCCATCGTAAATGTTCGCACGTTGCCCGGTGCAGTCCGCTAAGTGCGTGTCGAGCTCATTTTGGCGCGCCAGTTCCGGCAAAATCACCGCCAAGGGCAAGGTAAAGATTCACACGTTCGCGGAGGCGGGAGGCGCGGACTTGTGTGAATTGGACTTTCGCGGCGAGGTTTTCCCCAGTGAGACGCAAGACCGTGAACATGTCGATCTGGCCCTGTTCGAGCTGCTCTCTGCTGAACTTGATCGAATCGGCGCTGCTCGAAACTGCGTCGCCAAGCGCGCCTTCGCGTTTACGTAGATAGTAATCGGCGGCGAGAGCGTCTTCGACCTCTTCGAAAGCGTGCAATGCGGAGCCCACGTAGCTTGCGACGGCAGCTTTTTGCTCGGCGGTGCGGACATCTTGCGCAGCTTGAAGTTCACCGCCAAAGAAAATCGGTTGCGTGATCCCACCGGCCAAACTCCAGACGAGTGCATTGAGCGTGCCGACTGAGTCGAGGTCCGCACTTCCGAGTCCACTCGTGGCGCTGAGCACAAAGCGCGGCAGGCGCGCCGTGCGCGCCTCGTTTACCCGATGAAAGGCAGCGGCGAAGCGGCGCTCGCTGGCGATGAGGTCCGGGCGGCGTTCGAGGATTTGCGCGGGCAGGCCGGCGGGCACGGCTCTTGGTTGACCGGGGAAGGAACGTCGCACATCAAACCTGCCGGCAGGGTAGCGGCTGGTCACGACCTCGATCGCGCGAATGGTTTGCGCCCGCGCCGCCTGTGCGGCGTAGAGCGCATCCTGCGCGGCGGCGGTGCGCGACTTGATCTGCGAAACGTCGAAGTCGCTCGCAAACCCCTGCTGTTTGCGCACGTCAGTGAGCTTTGAGTACTCCTGGTAGATATCGAGCGTTTCCTGTGCGTTGGCTTCCTGTTGCGCGGCCTCGATGGTCGAGATATACGCGCGCGCTACGGCAGCGGCGAGAGACTCCCGGGCAAATTCGTAGTCGGCTTCCAGCGCTTTGCTTTCAGCCTTCGCGGCAGCTTTTTTCGAGCGAATGCGCCCCCACACGTCCGCCTCCCATGCGGCACCGGCGGCGATGCCATATACCCAGCGCTGTGATGATTTATCCGTGCTGGTGTCGAGTCCGGCGCCGCCGCTGTCCTCCGTTCCCGAACCCCGAAGCTCGGCGGATTAATGTCGCGACCGACGTCGCCCAAGTTCCTGTCCCTGGCGCTCGCCGAGTCCTTCATCGCGATCCGCGGGTAGAGCGATGATGCGGCGATGCGCACAGCAGCGCGCGATGCTTCCACGCGGCGGCGGCTGCCCTGAGATCGGATTCCGCTCCACGGCGTCCGCAACGAGCGCGTTAGCTCCGGGTCGCCGAAATTGCGGATCCAGTTCGGCACCACGGTGCCGCTGCGATGCGGCCGGCCCAGCTTCCCGGGATCTTTCGCGCGAGCGGACTCAGGCATGATGTCCGCGCCAAAGGGCGGATTTTCAAAGCGCAGCCCGCCAGCACGAGGCTGCTGGCGGCAGCAAGAAGCAGGGTGGAGCGCAAGGCGTTTATCGTTTCATCCTGTCCAGTGTCCGCCGAAAGAGCGGAGAGGTGTTTGATGACGAACCAGTCGAACTTGGCCGCGATGCGGACGATCACGCGACGGAGATCTGGATCGCCGTAATATTGTTCGTGTAGACCGCTCCCCACCGCGGGCGCCAGCAGCGAAAGACGTCTTTATCCTTCCATCTGTGAGGAGTCGCACTGCATGCGGTTTCGGGTGCCGCAGCTGCGTGTTCGGAGGTTGCCGCTGATCGGCAGCTGACCTTGTGCCGTCGCCCAAAGGATGGAATCGACCTTCGCATGATGATGCGGCCCGGATACACCTTCATAAAGATTTCCGCTTCGTCGCCGGGTTCGACGTAGCGCAGTTCGTTTTGCCGGTAGAATGCCAGCAGCCACGGATCGTCCTCCTGGATGAAGCTCATCACGGGCATTGTCGCGAACTGGGTCGCGCGCACGCCGGGTTGCAGGGCAAGGTTGGCTACGCGCCCGTTGGGGAGCAACGTGGACGCAGCCCTCGAGGTCGAATTTCTTATCGCGCAGGTCGGCTTCGGCCTTGAGAATCTGCGCCCCAGCCTGCGCTTCCGTCGCGTCGGCGGCGAGGAATTCGCTTTCAAGATTGCCGAGGTCGCTTTGCGCCTGCTCGAGGTCGGCCCGCTTCCCGGCCCCGGTCGCGGCGAGTGCCGTGAATTGCTCGACGCGCTTTTTCGCCAGATCGATCCGCGGAGTCAATGCCGCTTTTTTGGCCGTCGCGTTTTTGAGTTGATCCTGCAATCCGCGCAGCGTGGCTTCGGCGGCTTTCACCGCAGCCTCGAAGGGTATCGGGTCGATCTTGAAAAGCACGTCGCCTTTCTTGATCGGCCGGTTTGGTTGAATCGGCACCTCGGTCACCTGACCGGTTATGCGCGGAACGATCGGGATCACGTAGTTCATGGCGCGCACGTCGTCAGTTGCGGGCGCGGCAATGTTCAGAAGGAGGAAAAGAGCCATCATTGCCACGATGGGCAGCGTGATGGTAATGACCGCCGCGGTAAAGTTCATGGGCAGCCACTTGAATTTATAGAAAATGAGCCAGACGAAGAACCCGTAGATGCCAAGCAGGATGACTTCCATTACGCCTTCCCTCCCTTAATCTCCGCTTCGAGTTCCGCGACGCGGGCGCGGAGTTGTTCGAGTTCAGTCGTGGCGGATTTTTCCCCACCCGTCTGCTCGTGCGAGTGATCGACATCCGTGCCGTACGCCATCTTGTGAAAAACCGGCTTTGAGTAGGCCCAAAGCCAGGCGATCGGCCAGAGCAGTCCGCCGAAGCAAAGCGAGAGCAGGCACAGGCACTTGATAGCCCCGAGCTGCGGATGGTGCCGCTTTTCGGCAACCTTTTCAGGGAGAATATGGACCAGCAGGAAGACCCCGATCAAGACGGGCGGGACGATTATGAAAGCGAACCACGCAATGACGCCCGCGACTGTATCAAGCGTCTCACCGTGGAGGAACGAGGCGTGGGCGCGCGACAGTGTGCCAGGAACGTTAAAGCAATGAACAGAACGAGCGTCTGCGCGAGGCGGCGCGGCTATCAAAGGATGGATGGCTGAATCTTGTAGTTTCATGTTTCAATCACTTGTGTTTTTGTGTTGGATGTGTTCGTGTGACGAGATCACGTCCATTATCGAACCAAAAATGGCCTGGTCGGATTTTCGCAGATAGCAAGAGGACCGGCATCGTAATCCCCGCCGCGAAATAAAACGACGAGTTACTATTCATGGGCGAGTCAAAGGTTTGATCCTTTCCTGATTCTGTTCGAAACGCCGTAAATTTACTCGACCGCCCATCGCTCCGTATATTGGACCTTAGCCCTATACAGTCCGCACGGTGCTATCACAAGCTTTTTTTGCGACCGTGAACAGAATCAGGGCCGTCGGTGATGCGGCATACGTTCAGGGCCGTCGGTCAAAAATTCAGGGCCACGCGTAAAAATGAACGCCGCATCTCGCGAACCGGGACTAAGCCAATACGTGGTAAAATCGACTTTTTATATTTGAATCCGACCAGTGGGCCGGGCCGGATGTCAGAGGTGCTCCCGAAGGCCTTGGTCGCTCAATACTATGCCAGCACGAAACCAGGTTACAGGCGCGCAACTAAGTTCCGACCAACTATAGAAGAAATTTTCTGAACGATCTTCAGCATCGAAGAAATACTCGCCTTAGTAGAAGAACTCGATTGGCTCGTAACTGATCGAGATCGTATAACCCGGTGCGATTCCAGTGATGTCTCCGAACACGCCGCCGAACATCGGTGTTACTCAAATGCCAGCTTCTTTCCAAACTGAAATTATAGCAGCCAGAGCGATCCGTTTGATTGCTTCATAATTGTAGCGCGCTTCGAGGTGCAACCAGCCGCGATCTGCCACAAGGTTTGGGTTAACATAGTCGCGGCCATTCTGAACAAGGTAAGTGGAAGTGGATAATGAGCATTCCCATTCGCTTTCCGCTGTTTCGGCGGCAGCTCCGGCCGAACATTTGTCTCAGTTCCGCCTAACGACACGAAACCACGGAAGCCAGAGCCGCCGCCAAAACTGCGCCTTGTAGGTTCATCCTAGCCTCCGAGCAGAATCGCGACACCGACGAGCACCAGGCCGATCGCTACCATCGCCAATCCCGTAACCAAACGATTAGTCCCGCGTATTGGCCCATTTTTGGCCAACCAGGAAGAGGAGCGCGATCAGGAGAAAATTAGAGACGCGCAACGCGAAATGCGGCTGGAAAAATGAGAAATGGAATTGCTGCTGGCAGGCACGAGACGAGACCAGCCAAAACAGGCCAGCGCACCGTAAAGTCGTCTTTCGTCAAAGTGTTCTCTGCGACCTGCGCCCGGGCAATATGTTTCAGGACAGATCGGCTCAAGCTTCCGGCATCTTCGGGAGTAAGAGCTCTTGCAATTCGGTTCGATTTCATCCTGAATTAGAGCAAGAGCCGCGTTCCCATCGGCACTACGTTGCACGGCCTTTACCAGTCGCACCTTCCCGCTACGCACGGTTATGCAATTCATGATGTATGACTGCATCGATAATTCCCAGGCGATATTGCAGCCAATGGCTGCGAACAGCAGTTGACGAACACCCGCCCTTCCCTCATCGACAGTCAGTCCCGCAGTCAGCGTGACAGTTAGCACCATGATCAAGCCAAACAGAATTTCGCCTAATCGGCTGGCCGGATCAGAGTATCTGCTACAAACGCTTCATTTTTTCGCCTCGCCGATCTTCCGGGCTGTGCATTTGCGCCTAAATCATTCCATTGAGATGTGAATCTCGGACCGCGTGAAAACCATCGCCAGGAAGAGCTTCACGCGACTCGCGTCGCATCTCCGCTGTTCTCGCACATGAAGGTAAGGGCCGGAGATAAACAACGTCAGGCCAAAACCGGAAGGCTAACGAGTTCTTTTAGTCTACGTATTTCACCGCTTTGGTTTTCCGGGTTGGTTTATCGAGTCCTATTTAACCGGCGGGCGTATAGCGCGACAATAAATAGAGCAGTTTATGGCTATTGGACCAAAGTCCATAGCGTCGCACCAATACTTGGTATTTATTCGGGGCAGAATCGAAGCAAGACTCTCGCCACAAAACGACACCTCGCAAATGGTTAACCATTAATTCACTCACAAATCATGCCTACTCAATCATCAAAACATCCAAGTCCCATCCCGTTATTCTGTCGGTATGTTTAGCGCCGGCGAGGCTCGCTGTGATCGCTGGCAGGATCTGGCTCATGCGCCCAGACCCTTGTCGCCCAATCCTCCTCCGGCGCTTCCACCAAGGAAACCTCGCCAAAGTGGAAGCCCTGCTCGCACCGCTTCGCAGTTCTGGAGACATTTCGCGCTTATCCGGGAAGCATGATGAGTGCGCTGAAAGAGCGCTGGCCCGGGTGATTATTCCACTTTCTCGAGACTAACGAACCGCATCGCCAAGGCCATCATCACTGGTTCCTATCGTCGTTCCGCGAATGCCTGGAAGTGGGCGAGGAAGGAGAGACGGAACTGAATGATCGTCTGATAAGATTATTTCGACACGGGTGACCTGACCAAGCCCTACTTTGAGGTGCTGATTGTCAGCGATGATCCAACTCCTGAACAGTACGCCAGGGACGCGCTGAACTACGGCAGCTTCGTCGTCCGGAAGACCCGTTTGTGTATGAGACGGTCACAGTGCCGAGTTTTGAAGAGGCGTGATTGGCGTTGTGATGAATGCTGATGTGCAGGCGGTTGTCATTAGAGACAACTTCCGCTTCAAATCCCAATTCGACGCACCGCTGCTGCGCCTTATCTGGAGCAACATCTCTCCCTGGAGCCCGGTTCGCTGGAGCCAAAGGATTACGGAGTAGCTCTCGCCGAGCCATCGGAAGATCCGTCCTGAACTGACGTCTATCTTATCGTGGATGGGGCTGCGGAAAGATGGCGAGCCACCTCGATTCCAAAAACATCCGGCGCATTTTTACGGACTCGAAGACCTGATGGAAATCCATCTCGCTCTCATGGAGGCGTGAACCAGCGCTATGACACACCGTATTTCAATAACCTCAAAACTACGCGCGCCGTCCGATCGGCACATTCCACGCTCTTCCGATTGCTCGAGGTAAATCCATCTTCAACTCCCACTGGATTCGAGACTTTGGCCACTTTTATGGAGCCAACATCTTTCTGGCTGAATCTTCCGCCACGACCGGTGGTCTGGATTCGCTGCTCGAACCGACAGGCAACATCAGAGTTGCCCAGGAAAGGCAGCAAGGGCCTTTGGTTGCGGAGAACTGTTTTCGGAACGAATGGCACTTCAACCTCGAACAAAATCGCCGTGCAGGCCCTTGTCCGCCCGGGGACATCGTGCTGGTCGACCGGAACTGCCACAAATCTCACCACTATGGTTTGGTGCTTTGCGGTGGCCAGCCGTTATATGTCGAGGCGTATCCGCTGACAGAATACTCGATGTAGGCGCGGTGCCGCTGCGCACGATTAAGCGCTGCTGGACCTCAAGGCGGAAGGAAGCTCGACCGCGTGCGCATGCTGCTCCTCACCAATTGCACCTTTGATGGCCGTTTACAACGTGCAGCGCTTCATGGAAGAGTCCTCGCAATCAAACCAGACATCGTCTTTTTATGGGACGAGGCATGGTATGCCTACAACCGCTTCTCCAATTCCATCGCATGCGCTCAGCCATGGGAGCCTGCGAAGCGTTGCGAGAGCGCTATGCCAGCGCCGCCTACCGAGCTGAGTATGCCGAGTTCAAGAAGAAGCACGGCAAGATTGATCCAAAAGTGCGAAACTCCTCGACACGCACCTGCTGCCGGATCCTGACGCGGTGAAGCTGCGGTCTATGCCACGACCTCGACGCACAAGTCGCTGTCCTGCTTCCGCCAGGGTTCCTATATCATGGTGAACGACGATTGCTGGGAAGCACGCAGGGCCCTTCAAAGAGGCATTCTTCACGCACACCAGCACCTCGCCGAATCTGCAACTCATCGCCTCCTCGACGTCGCCCGTCGCCAGGCGGAGCTGGAAGGGTATGAACTCGTCGGCCGCGCAATCGAACTCTCCCTGATCCTGCGTCGCGAGGTAAACAAGCATCCGCTCATCTCCAAATACTTCACCATTGCCACCAATGCTCAGATGGTCCCGAAAGAACATCGGGCCAGCGGATTCGAGGACTTCCATGCGGATGGTGTGAGCTGGAAAACCATCTATGACGCCTGGGCGAGCGACGAGTTCGTCCTGGATCCAACTCGCGTCACCCTGTTGTGCGGTTCTGCCGGCTTTGATGGCACATCGTTCAAGGGACTGCTCGCGAGCAAGTTTGATATCCAGCTCAACAAGACCTCGCGCAACAGCGTCCTTCTTCAGACCAACATCAATAACACGCGTAGTGACATCGCTTACCTCATCAAGGTGCTGGCGGATATCTCCCGTGAATTGGATCGCACCCTCTCGAAGGACCCCGATGAGAAAGCGGCGTTTGACGCGCGCGTCAAGAGCCTCATCACCGACGTGCCTGACCTTCCAAACTTCAGCCGCTTCCATGACGCCTTCCGCGACAATCCGCGGAGCAAGACTAACGAAGGCGACATGCGCACGCCCTTCTTTCTCGCCTACGACGAGAATAACAGCACACATGTGAAGCTGAACAGCAAGGAGATCGACGATCTGGTGAGGCGCGGCCAGGCCGTATCGGCAAACTTCGTGATTCCATATCCCCCCGGCTTCCCGATCCTGGTCCCCGGCCAGGTTATCACAGCTGAGACCATTGAGTTCATGCGCAAACTCGATGTGAAGGAGATCCACGGCTACCACGCAGCCTCGGGCTTGAAACTCATCAAGTCGGAGAAGCTTGGCGGAGCCAAAAAGAAAGTGAAGAAGTAGGTTGATTCGCGCTTGACACTTTTTCACGAAATTGATGACTCTAAATCCGGCCCAACGCACAAAAAAAGGAGCAAACTATGATTGATTGGTTCTTCGCGACGCTAAAGCAGTACCCGGAAATCGCGATTTTTCTCGCGCTCGGCCTAGGTTACTACTTCGGCAAGTTCACCTACAAGGGGATCGGTCTCGGGTCGGTGACCGCCACCCTGATCGCCGCCGTCGTGATCGGGCAGATCGGGATCACGGTCAACCAGCCGCTCAAGGCGTTTTCGTTCCTCATGTTCCTGTTCGCCGTCGGCTACGCCGTCGGGCCGCAGTTCGTGCGCGGGATTGCCAGCAGCGGCCTGCCGCAGGCGATCTTCTCGGTGGTGCAGTGCGTATTCAGCCTGGTCGCCTGCGTGGTGGTCGCAAAGTTCGCCGGCTACGACCTCGGCTACGCGGCCGGACTCTACTCGGGCTCGCAGACAATTTCTGCCTCCATGGGCCTCGCAACCGATGCAATCAACCGGCTGGGCCTGGCCGCCGACCAAACCAAGGCTTACCTCGATAACATGCCGGTCGCTTACGCCGTGACCTACATGTTCGGCACCATGGGCTCGGCGATTGTGATCGCCATCATCGGCCCGAAGCTGCTGGGCATCAATCTCGTGCCGCCTGCAAGGACTACGAGAGGAACATGGGGCGGCAAGAAGCAGCTGGGCGGTCCGGGCACGGCCTGGACACGCTGGGCTGCGCGCCTACAAGGTGCAGCCGGGTGGCAAAGCCGCCGGTCTGCGCGTCGCCGAGGCTGAGTCGCTGGTGCCCGATGCGCGCCTCTTCATCCTGCGCATTCGGCGCGGGGGCGAGATCATGGATGCGACCTCGGACATCGTCCTGAAGGAAGGCGACGGTGGCGGTCGCGGGCGAGCGGAAGTGCTGGTGAATATCCTCGGGGCAGCGGCGGTCGAAGTCGAGGACCGCGAACTGCTCGCCGTGCCGGTGGAGGGCGTCGACGTCCTGGTAACGAACAAGGAGGTCGACGGCAAGACGCTCGAGGAGCTGGCGACGCGCCCGGCGCGCGCGGCGTGTTCCTGCGCAAGATCACGCGCGGCGCTACCGCCACCGATATCCCCATCCTGCCGGCACCGAGGTCAATCGCGGCGACTTGCTCACCCTTGTCGGCCGCACGGAGGATATGCCGCCGCCACCAAGATGCTGGGTGTCGCCGACCGTCCGACCGATGTCACCGACATGGCGTTCGTCGGCGCGGCGATCGTGGTCGGCGCGCTGATCGGCGCGCTGGTCTTCAAGGTGGCCGGGGCGCCGCTCACGCTGTCGACGCCGGCGGCGCGCTGATCGCCGGGATCATCGGCGGATGGCTGCGCTCGGTGCGCCCGCGTTCGGCGCATTCCGACGCCCACCGTCTGGTTCATGAACTCGGTCGGCCTCAACATCTTATCGCCATCGTCGGCATCTCCGCCGGCCCGGGCTTCGTCAACGGCTGAAAACGCAGGGCATCGGTCTCTTCCTGTGGGGCGCCCGCCACCACGGTCCCGCTGTTCTCGGCATGTTCGTTGCAGCTACGTGTTCCGCTTCCACGACGCGCTCAACCTCGGAATCGTTTCCGGGGCGCGCACGACGACGGCATCGCTTGGTCTGGTCTGCGACCAGGCCAAGAGCCAGATCCCGGCGCTCGGCTACACCGTCACATACGCCGTGGGCAACACTCTCCTCACCATCTGGGGCATGATCATCATCATGTTACTCTCGTGAGAACACATTTTCCGAACATGATTCAACAACAAACAAAACTATGACAAAAACAAGAAAACCCTCGCGGACTGCGAAAGCCAACGGACAAGCTCATCGTGGCAGTCGCCCATTATCAGATAATGCGAGACTAAAAGAGTTCGACAAACTCGGTCCGTTCGAGATCAAGGATTTCGTCCAAAAAGTGGCATCGAAAACGGCGCTGGAAAATTCCTTGTCGTACCTGAACGCCGGTCGTGGCAACCCAAACTGGGTCGCCACTGAGCCGCGCGAAGCGTTCTTCCTCCTCGGGCAGTTCGCAGTTACTGAGAGCAAGCGGGTGCTCGACCTGCCACCCGGTGTGGGCGGGATGCCCAGCGCAGCGGGAATAGCCGGCCGACTTGAAGCCTGGCTCGCGAAACACGAAGACATGCCGGGGGCGCCCTTTCTGCAGGCGATGGTGCCGTGGGCGGTGAACAAGTTCAGCTTCGACCCCGACAAGTTCGTGCACGAGTTGGTGGATTCCATCATCGGCGATCACTACCCGGTGCCAGACCGCATGCTGGTGCACAACGAACAGATCGTTCACGAGTACCTGGAGTGGGCCATGTGCGGAAACCCGCGGCCGGAAGGCAAGTTCAAGATCTACGCGGTCGAGGGCGGCACCGCCGCCATGTGCTACATTTTCAAGTCGCTAAAAAGCAACCGGATTCTCAATCCCGGCGACACGATAGCGCTCGGCGTGCCGATCTTCACGCCCTACCTCGAAATGGCGCATCTGGAGGACTATGACCTCCATTACGTCGAGATACATGCGAAGCAGGAGGATCGGTTTCAGTATCCGGATGAAGAGATCAAAAAGCTCCTCGACCCGAAGATCAAGGCGTTCTTCATCGTCAATCCTGGCAATCCGTTCGCTGTCGCGCTTTCTCCAGACACGATTAAGAAAATCGGCGACGTGCTCAAGAAACGGCCGGATCTGATCCTGCTGACCGACGACGTCTATGGCACGTTCGTCCCGGGTTTCCGTTCGCTGATGGGAGAGTTCCCGGAGAACACGATCGGCGTCTACTCGTACAGCAAGTACTTCGGCTGCACCGGGTGGCGGCTCGGAACCATCGCGGTTTACGAGAACAACATCTTCGACAAGATGATCGCCGCGCATCCCGAGCCGATCAAGAAACTACTGGACAAGCGCTACGGCGGGCTCACCCTCGAGCCGCGCAAGTTCGCCTTCATCGACCGCATCGTTGCGACAGCCGCGACATCGCGCTCAATCACAGGCCGGGCTGTCGCTTCCGCAGCAGGTCATGATGACGCTGTTCTCGCTCAGCGAGCTGATGGACGAAAGAAGGCCTATCAGAAAGCCTGCATCGGCATCTGCAAGAAGCGGGTCGACGCAACGATCGAAGGACTGGACATCGAAGTCGGTCGAACATACTCGACAATATTACTTCGATTTCGAGTTTTACCCGTAAATACTGGGCGAGGACATGTCAAGTGGATGAAGGCGACGTGCACCCGCTCGACATTGTTCCGGTTGGCGAGGACCACGGCATCGTCCTGCTCAACGGCGGCGGCTTTGCCGCCGATTGTCGTGCGCATATCCTTCGCAAACGGAGAATCGTCTACGACGACATCGTCAGGGGTGCGCGCCATGCGCGCGGATACGACAGGCATGACAGCTACGGGCAAGAGTGCCCGCGCCCGACGAGAGCGAAACGTTGCTCGTTACTTCGCGATGTGCTGTCCAAATAGAAAAAGAAACGTTGGAGCATCAGGTGGTTCTAACCAGAAACACAATGAAAGCATACAGGCATGTGCTTTGCCTGATCGCGGTATCGTTTGACGGTCACCGCCGCCAAGCCAAACCTAGATCGAGCTGCCACCGGTGGCACTATCGCCGCGCGCAGGCGCAGTGAGTCGGTTACAAATCCGACATTTTCTGTCGATGATCTGTCAAGGCGTTCCGCAATTGAAGGACGTTGCTGATTTGACCGGAGCAGGTCGCAAACATCGGAGCAAACATGAATCACGATGTTTGGTTGAAGGCGAAGCGGTCAACGACGTGCTAAAGACAGTGCCACGGACGGCGTTGTCATTATATGGCACTGACACGCTCGAAAACGCCTACCTTAGTCTCGTCAAAGAGCGATAAGCCGGTCGTGCTGGTGGGATCAATGCGACCGGCCTGCAATCAGCGCCGATGGCCGGCAAATCTTACAATGCAGTCGCCCTGCAGCCAGTCCGGAGCGCGTGGTCGTGGGCCAATGATCGTAATGACGATGAAATCCACTATGCTCGTGAAGCGCAGAAGACAAACACCACCGAGTTAGACACCTTCCATTCCCAAACCGTGGTGCCGGGGTGCTGAACTAGGTAGATCGAGTTTTTCGCAGCACGACCCGCCACACGACCAAGAGGAAACCGTTGACGGAAAGACTGCGCGCGACCTGCCTCGTGGTAAAATATCTAACTCCTACGAAATCTCGGAAGTAGTGATTTCCTGGTGAAACGGGAGCAAGGGCATCGTGCTGGCCGGCGTTGGCGACGGAACAGTGGATGCGGCGATCGCTGCGCTCTCGGCTGCGGCAAGAAGGGCGTTGCAGCATATCGAGCCGCACTGGCAGCGGTTTGTCGTCGCAACGTCGAAGTTGACGAGACAAGCTGGGTTTCATAGCATCCATGGAACTGAGCCCTCAAAAGCCCGATCCTTCATGCTGCACTATGAACATGCACCGGCAGCTTCAACAAGTCTTCACTGCAGTAATCCAGAAGCGTTCAACCGCGACAACAATACTAAAATGAAACTCAATATCTCTTGTGAAGAAACGAGCGTCTTGGTGAATACGCATGTGCTGTATCGGCATTGTTCGCAATGTTGAGCGGCGCGGAGCCCCTCGGTCAGCAGGAGAACGAGATAGACGTTTGGAATGCCGGCCCGTCTGATCTCCCCTGGCGATGACGCAAGCCCTCCCGTCCTAACGGTGACGCAGGTTGAACCCACCGACAGCGCGCTAACATCTGTTGAGAAGGCAGGACACCTTCGGTTGACTTTGACTTCCGTCAATGGCGATTGGAAAAGCGCCGGCAAGCCCTGAAAGATACAAAGTTCGAATTCAACTTGCGTAGCTTCTATTTCGATCGCAGCGACTTCACTGGCGCAGAGAAACAGGCGTGGGCCATCGGCGGATGGCTGGGAGTGAAGACCGGTTACTTTCTCGACCATGTTGCGTTCGGAGCGACGGTTTACACTTCAATCCGATATATGCCCTGACGACAGGGATGGAACCACCCTCCTGGCGCCCGGGCAGAATGGGTATATGGTCTGGGCGAGTTCTACACCGAACTCCGGATCGTCAAAGACGTGGGCATTACTGTCGGAGCCAAGGGCTACGACACGCCTTTATCAACCGCAACGATACCCGCATGACGCCAAATACTTTGAGGCGATGTTTGCAGGGCCGCACCAAGCTTGGCACGAGCAGCAGCGACGCCGCCGTGACCGACGACGGCGTGGGCCTGAGCAAAGATGCAAAGAGGTCGCGGTCCGTCGCCAACCCGGCCGAGGACGTCGCGTCGATCAAATGCGGACCGGGTATTTCTACGCAATCAAAGAGCGAAATGCCAGCAATTTGTCTCGATGGCACAAGACGCGGGCGCTGATGTTCAACACGGCGTGTGGTCAGCCGGAGCCCTTTCGAGAAAGGAAAATTCTCCATCGGTGCGATCGAGTATTATTGTGACGACGTAATCAATATCGCATATGCCGAATCGAAACTGGAAGTCCCGCTTGGCGATGACTGGAAGCTAAAGTTCGCTGGCCAATATGTGGATCAGGGCAGCGTCGGCGATAACCTCCTGCAGGGCCACAGTTTCTCGGGCCATCAATTCGGCCTCAAAATAGACCTGCCCGTCCGAAACGCGCTGTTCACCGCAGCTTTCACCCAAGCCTGGGGACTGCCAACCTGCAAAACCCGTGGAGCGGCTATCCCGGCTATACAGTGTTCAGGTTCAAGACTTCAATCGAGCCGGTGAGGGCGCGTTTCTTCTCCGGCTGGTTATGACTTTCCCTGGGTCAAAGGGCTGAACGCCTATGCCTTGGCGGTGTTTGGCACGGACCGGATCTAGCGGGCAGTTTCGGCAGAACGAGTTCGATTTTAATCTCAGTGGGGCCCCAAAAAGGCGCTCTGGAGGGCTTGTCTCTGCGTCTGCGCTATGCGGTCGTCCAGCAGTTTGGAGGAGATGTCCACAACTACCGACTTCCGTGCGATTTTTAACTACGTGATCAAGTTCTAACAAGCCGAACGGCACGGAGAATGTCTTTATAAGACCTGTCTACCTAACGATCCTGTGATCAATAACCACAACTTGAAAGGCAACCCACCCATGAACTATCTCACCCAAGCCCTTAGGGAGCATCAGGAGCTCGCGGTTTCTTAACCTTGGCGATCGGCTTCTTCATCGGCCGCCTTAAGATTGGGACGTTCAGCCTGGGCACGGCCGTGGGCACGCTGCTGGCGGGAGTCGCGATCGGCAAATGAACATCAGGTGCCCGCCGTGGTAAAGTATGTCTTTTTTGATCTCTTTCTCTTCACCACTGGCTACAAGGTGGGACCCCAGTTCTTCCGCGCGCTAAAGAAGGACGCATTGCCGCAGCTTGCCATCACGCTTGTCCTCTGCCTCACGTGCCTGCTCGCCGCGTATACCGCCGCGAAACTCCTCGGTTACGACGTGGGCACGGCAGCTGGTATGCTCGCCGGCGCATTCACGGAATCTACTGTCATCGGAACCGCCAGCGACGCTATCAATCGTGTGGCCACCATACCGGACGCGGACAAAACCAGCCTGATCAATAACATCCCGGTAGCTTACGCCGTCACTTATCTTGTCGGCACGGCGTTTATCGTCTGGTTTCTCCCGAACGTGGGTCCGAAGTTGATGCGCGTCAACCTGAAGGAGAGGCCCGAAAACTCCGTGCGAAGATCGCGGCCTCCGGCGGTGGTGAGCCGGAGACGCTCAGCCTACCAGGCCCTGACGGTTCGTGCGTCACAAGTTCGAACCTGGATTTGATCAATCGGAACGTGGCCGAACTGGAGGCTCGTCCCAAACAATCTCGCGTCTTCATCTCCGAATCCGCAGGAGGGCAAGATCATCGAGGCTGACCCAGACACGGTCGTTCGCGAGGGTGACGTCATCGCGGTCTGACGCGCTCGGAAATGCATACGGCCCGCGGGGCAGAGATCGGGCCAGAAGTAGATGACAAAGAACTCCTGAGTTTTCCGTCGAGGTGCTCGACGTGGTGATGACCAACAAGTCTCACGTCGGCAAAACTATTGTAGATCTGGCGGCCATGGAGTTCGCCCGGGGGTGTTTTTGAAGAAGCTGACCAGGCTTGGAGAGCCGATGCCGTTCTCTCCGCGACGAGGTGGAGCGCGGCGACATCTGACTCTCGTGGAGCTACGCGCGACGTCGAGCGGGCGGCCAAGGACCTCGGCTACGCCGATCGCCAGACGGTGATGACGGACATGATCTTTGTCGGTTTGGGATCGTCCTCGGCGGCTTCATGGGATTGCTCACCGTTACAGTTGCCGGCTGCCGCTCACGCTCACCGCCAGCGGGGCGCGCTGATCATGGGTCTGGTATTCGGCTGGCTGCGCGCGGTTTACCCGACATTCGGTCGGATCCCAGGTTCCGCCATGTGGATCTTCGACACGTGGGTTTGACCGTCTTCATGGCCTGCGTGGGGCTTGCCGCAGGGCCCAGCTTTTCGGGCTCAGAAGTCGGGATCAGCCTGGTCTTCGTGGGCCTTGTGATCGCGATTCTCCGCACGCGTGTCTATCTTGTTCGGTCGTTATGTGTTGAAGATGAACCCCGTCATTGTCCTGGGTGCTTGTTCCGGCGCAGGGACGATCACCGCTGCGCTTCGCGCGTCCGGAAGAGGCGCAGAGCGACCTCGGCCTCGGCTACACGTGCCCTACGCGATTGGCAACATCGTGCTCACGGCATGGGGGCCAGTTTGGTCGCCATGATGACGTAGGATAGTGCCGTGCCATTCCGTAGGTGGTAGGGCGTTAAAGGGGTCTTCGCGGCACCGAGAACAACACCTTAGTCGCGGGTTTGCTGTCTCCTGCTAGCCGGCTTTGCTGCCATCCGTAGTTCGTCGCGTTCAGCAAGATATTCCATGCTCCGCTTTATCGGCCACAAGGACGAGCGGATCGACGGCAATTCCTCTTCTTCGGCACTCTCCGTAGAACGATGATTTATTCTTGTGTTCAGTCCCTTCACTGTGCTCGATCCCGTCGGAGATCGCACCGCGACGGCCTTTCGACTTCAGATGTTGACAGTCTTCATTAGCTCGATTCGAATCCGCAGCGCTCTCGCGGTGGACGTATCGACTACGCGGAGGATGCCCGGTTATGAGGAGCCATTTCACACTTCCGATTTACATCGATCTAAGCGCGACATGCCTCTACGCCGACCGGCGCCTTGCTCGCGATTCGCCGGCACTATGACGTGATCGGCTTGTTCGTGCTGGCGCTGGTGAGCGGAGTGGGCGGCGGTTTGATTCGTGACGGCATTTTCATTCAACACGGACCGCCCCTTGCGATGAGCGATGGGCGTTATCTTGCTGTTGTTATTCTCGGCTGTATTGCCGCGGCTTTGTTTCGCAATCACTCGCTCGTTTGCAAACTGCCTTTCTGTTTGCCGATGCGCTTGGGTTGGGTTGTTACGCGGTCGTTGGTGTTGAGCACGCGCTCAACGCCCAGCTCGATTCTGACCGCGATCATGATCGGCATCGTGACTGCCTGCGGCGGCGGGCTGTTGCGCGATGTGCTGGTGCGCGACGAACCGCTCCTGTTCAAACCGGGACAGCTCTACGTGCTCGCCGCCTTGATTGGAGCAAGCCTGTTTACGTTGCTTATCTTGTAGCTTCAAGATGTCGGCGGCAAAGCAGCATTGCTGGCGATTGGCTGTTGCTTTGTCTTTCGCATGCTCGCCATTGCCTTCAATTGGAAAACAGTCTCGGTGTTGCCCACATCACCTGAGCAGTCGTGAGCTGCGAAGATCCGCCTTCAGGTTCGCTGTTACGCTGGAATAAGATACTCAATTACCGGACAGGGCAGATTCAATGCCGTTCGCCCATGGACCTGGATGGTCGCGGTCAAATTCGAAACAGATTCCACCTGCGCGTGAAGCCAAACCATTTTGCACGAGGCAGACTTTACTTGCTTACCAATTTCTTTTTCGCTGCCGCTAGTTCCTTGAGTTTTCCTTCATCCACTTTGGGATACGCCAGATCAGTGAGGCGAGGGTTTCAATGACTGCCGGCGACGACGACACGGTGAACCATTTGTTGTCCGCCGGCACACATACCATGGCGCGTCTTTCGTTGCGGTTTCCTGAATCATTTCTTCGTGCCTTCCATGTAATCGTCCCAAAAGTCGCGCTCATTGGCGTCGTTGGACGAGAACTTCCAGTTTTTCAGCGGGTCATCGATTCGCTCGAGGAATCGTCGTTTTGTTCCTTTTTGAAACGTGAAGAAAAATTTTCGCACCACGACGCCATTCCTCGCCAGATACTGCTCGAAATTGCGGATGTCTTCGAACCGCTCTTCCCAAATCTTTTGCCCACGAGTTTTGGAGGCAGCTTTTCTTTGCCAGGAATTCGGGATGCACCCGGACGACGAGCACCTCTTCATAATAACTGCGATTAAAATTCCAATGTGGCCCCGATTCGGCAGTTTTCATGCACCGCCAGAGGTAATCGTGATCCAGGTCCTCGGCGAGGGCGATTTAAAGAATTGACCTGGCAGCCCTGTGGATTTATCCCGGACATGACGTGCTTGATGGCGCCATCCTTGCCCGCGCGTCCATTGCTTGAAAGATCAAAGCACCGCCCACTTGTCCTGGGCGTATGGCTTGTCTTGCAACTCGGCCAGGGCCGTCACGCCCATCGCAGCGCTTCCTTCGATCTCGGTTTGTCTGCCTCTTTGGTGAAATCAAGCGTGTCGTCTGGATCGACGTCTTTGAGGCGGAAGTCTTTGCCTTTGTTGATACGGAATGGCTCGCTAGTTCACTGCTGTTTTGATGATCTCTTTTGTTTTCATTAGCTCTCAATGATTGATAACAACTTTCCGGCGGTGTCTCATGTGGTAATCGCGTTGATCGCTAATTCAAGTATTCTGGGGTGGCAAAGATAGAGCGCCGTGGCGAATATCAGATAAACCAGGATCGCGAGCACGCCGACGAACCAGGCGGAGCGGCCAGACGTGGTCACCAGAGACGCGGTGAGCGTTGCGAACAGAATCATCGCGACTGCACCGGGCCAGAAATTCAAATCCATCGGAGCGGGACCGATCAAATAGCTCAGCAGTACCAGAACCGGAGCAACGAAGAGCGCAATCTGCGCGGCGCTGCCAAGTGCAATGCTCACGCTCAAATCGAGACGATTTTTGCGCGCGGCGGAAAATGCAGCCGCCATTTCGGCAGCTGCGCCCACCAGGGCCACAACGATGAACCCAACGAAGGCAGGGCTCATTCCAAACGCGGTAGCCGCGTACTGAACGGATCCGACAAACACTTCGCTCACCAATGCAACGAAAACCGTAACAACCGCCAGTGTGGCGAGCGCCAGACCGATCGGCCACGCCGCTTCATGTTCCTCGGCCGCGCCGGCGAACAATTCGCGATGCGTGTTGAGTGAAAACCAGAGACCGAGACCGTATGCCAGCAAAAGCAAAAATGAGAGTGCCACGCTCAGGGTTTTGGTTGAGCCGCCTGCGCCTAACGAATCGCGCGCGGCCACTGCGGACGGGATCAGAAGCGCTATTGTGGCGAGAAAAAGCAAGCCGGCCTGAAATCGCGCGGCGACACGGTTGAATTCCTGAACGTGATACCGGAGTCCGCCGAGCAGGAAGCATGCGCCCAACATAAACAACGAATTCGTCACGATCGCGCCGGCGATCGATGCCTTGACCAATGTATATTGTCCTGCCTGCAAAGCAGCGATCGCGATGACAAGCTCGGTTAGATTGCCAAGCGTTGCGTTAAGCAGACCGCCCACCGAATCGCCCGTCTTCGCTGCGACAGATTCCGTCGCGTGACTCAGCAGAACAGCCAACGGCAAAATCGCGAGCACCGAAAGAACGAAATGTAGCGTGTGCGCTTCGTGGTTGAGTTTCTCAGCTGCCAGCGCGATGGGAACAAACACAAGCAGCCAAAGAAGCGGGTTGAGACGGATTTCTTGAAGGAGCAGTTTCATGGCAGCATGATTCAGTTTCCACAAA
>JAALOD010000006.1:9629-63057 GCA_013372845.1 Candidatus Udaeobacter sp. | reverse complement strand
TCGTAATACTGGCCGACAGCTTGAAAGAATGGAGGCGTGCTTAGGCAGATTGTTTCGTCGGCTTGTTCTTCGATCTCGTGGCAGGTATCCGGTGGACCAACCGGCACTGCTACGACAATTTTCGCGGCCCCCTGCTGTCGCAGTGCCTTTACCGCAGCGCGCATCGTGGCGCCCGTGGCCAATCCATCATCCACCAAGATGGCGATCCGATCCCGCAGTTCCGGCGCTGGACGTCCCTCACGATAGATTTCTTCGCGCCGCTGCAGTTCTGCTGTCTCTCGCGCGGTAACGGCCTCGATTGCCTGGTCTGCGTGCGGTATCGCACGTACGACATCTTCATTCAAAACGCGCACTCCGCCCGAAGCGATTGCGCCGGCAGCCAGCTCTTCGAAACCAGGGACACCGAGTTTGCGCACTATAAAAACGTCAAGTGGCGCGCGCAGGCGCTTTGCAACTTCATTAGCAACAGGCACACCGCCGCGCGGCAAGCCCAGCACGATCACGTCATTGCGACCTGCGTATTTCTCTAGCTTGTCCGCGAGTTCCCGCCCTGCTTCGATTCGATTTGGAAAAGCTCGGTCCATGCGGCTAATCGCGCCGCTTTATGCTGTCAAAGCGAGCGATTGAAATAACGACTGCATCCTATGGGGGAAACTATGCAACCTGCGTCGCGTGTTCTCAAATCCAGCGCTGCATTTCACGCGCTGGCGACTCTGTTACCTCGCGCCCACAGTCTTTGCCAGGAAAGAGCGGATTGCATCGAAAGCCTCATCGCCTTGCTCGAATAAATGGGGAAAGAAGTAATAGCCGTGGGGCATGCCCTCTCGAATGAAATGCTCGACGAGTCGGCAGCCTGCCTCTTGGAGCTTCTGGGCAAAGGCTCGGTTATCGTCGATCACCGGATCGTGAGTGCCTGCCTGACACGATCAGCATGGGCGGGTATCCGCGGAGATCAGCGCGCGCCGCGCATTAGCACCCGGTGGCGTGTACACCAGGCAGCGCACCGGACCGGCGGGCGAGGGGACACGGACCTCAGAGACGACCACCTGCGGATAAAGCTTCTCGGCACTCGGTGGCAGATCTGTCGGGTCGATCTTGTCCGAAATGTAGCCGGTGCGGATCGGCAAAATCATCATGTCGCGCAGCGTCAGCGGCGAGCGCCTCTTTTCCAGCAGATAATAGATCGGCGCGGCGGGATCGTTCAGATCGATGCGCGAGACGCCCGGTCCGTCGGTGCGTTCATCGACCGGGATTTCTGCGGGATCAGTGCCGGCGTTTTTTGTGTCGCCGCCCACTTCAGCTGCCCTTCGCCGGATTCCTGTCTGGATAGGGAGGGACCGGAGGCAGGTCGTATCGTTTGGTCTTCAACTCCTCTTGAATTTCCTGGATTGCCCGATCGAGCTGCTGGTCTTCGCCTTTGAATTCTTTCCCGGGATCATTATCGACGACGATGTCGGGATCGACGCCGTGACCTTCAATGATCCATTGTTTGCCGTCCCTTGAGTACGGAGCGAATTCGGGTTTGAAGAACTGGCCGCCATCGACAAGCGGCAGCGACTCGCGAATACCAATTACGCCGCCCCATGTGCGTTTCCCGATCAGCTTGCCGAGCCCAAGCGTCTTAAAGCGATACGGAAAAATATCGCCATCGGAGGCAGAGAATTCATTGGTCAACGTGACCATTGGGCCGACAAACGTTTGCTGCGGGTCAGTCTGGGGCATGCCGTTCCGGGCTATCCCGACCATCACCAGCGCGCGCCGCAACCGCTCGATCACCAACGGCGAGACGAATCCGCCGCCGTTGCCGCGAACATCAACAATGAGCGCGTGCTTGCGGATTTGCGGGAAGTAAAACTTGGTGAACTGGTTCAAGCCGGGCTGGCCCATGTCGGGGATGTGCAGATAACCGACTTCGCCGCCGGTTTTCTTGTTTACGTAATCGATGTTCTTTTGCACCCAATCGAGGTAGTAAAGCGGCGCTTCATCGCCGGTGGGCACAACGGTCACGTCGCGTGCACCGGCATCAGTCGGCTTGGAATTCACGCGCAGGACCACTTGTTTGTCTGCGGTGCCAATGAGCGCGTCGTAAAGATTGGGCAACGTGGATACCGGGGTGTTGTTGATCGCTAGAATATAATCGCCGGGTTTCACGTCCACGCCGACATCTGTGAGCGGCGAGCGGGTTTTCTTGTCCCAATTTTCGCCAGGCAAAATGCGTTCGATGCGATAAGCGCGCGTGGCCGGGTCGCGAGAAAACTCCGCGCCAAGCAGACCAAGCTTGATGCGTGGACTGTCGGGACGCTCACCGCCGCCGACGTAGGTATGGCCGTTGTTCAACTCGCCAATGAGCTCACCTAACAAGTAGGTCAGATCATTGCGATGATTCACGAACGGGAGCAACGCAGCGTATTTATCTCGCATCGCCTTCCAATCGACGCCGTTCATCGTGGGTGAAAAGAAAAAATCGCGCATTTGTCGCCAGCATTCGAAGTAGATTTGGTTCCACTCGGCGTGTCGATCCAACTGCGTGTCAAGACCCGCGATCTTGTGCTCGCGATCCTTGGTCTCGAGCTTGTCCTTTGGCACATCGATGATGGCGTAATCTTTTTTGATCTTCACCAGCATCTTTTTGCCGTCGAACGTGATTTGGTAATTGTTCGCGTCGCCCAGGACGGTCTCTTTGCGATCGTCCACGTTGTAAACGCAAAGGTGCGATTTCCTGTCTCTTTCGGGGAATCCTTCTTGGTCATCTTCGCCGACGTCGTCAGCCGCTGTGCGGCGCAGATAAAAGATCCGCCCGTCATCCAGCATTCGGATGTTGCGATAATTTCCCGGTGTAATTTCCAACCCAAGGATCCGGTTCTGGATTCCATCGGTATCCACTTTCACAACGACCGGCTTCTTTGGTTTTTCTTCCGGCTTCTTCCCAGTGGCTTTTTCTTCCGGTTTTTTTTCTTCGGCTTCCTTCGCTTTTTCCTTTTGTCGTTTTTCTTCAGCCTTGCCGACTTCATCGCTCTTCGGGGCGAGGGGGTTCGCAGTTTCTTTGGCAAGTGTGACGAGATAAACCCGCTGCATGTCGCGATACACATTCGCAAATTCTTCTTCGCCAAACGTCGGCTTGAAATCGCGGGCCGAGCTGAGCAGCACATATTTCCCATCGTCGCTGAAGACTGCCTCGCCAGAGCCATACCAACTATCAGTGACAGCGGTCTGCTGTTTGTTGGCGAGCGAGTAAAGATAGACACGAGGCATGTCGTTCTCTTCCGGGCGCGCCCAGATAATCCACTGACTATCCGGCGACCAGTTGTAACCTTGGATCTCGCCGTATTTGTCTTGATCGACCAGGGTCACCGCCTTGGTTGCAACATCGACATAACGCAATCGTTGCAGCCGGTCGCTCCAGAGCAGCTTCTTGCTGTCGGGCGACCATTTCGGTGCATAGTAATAGGTGTCGGCGCCGCTCGTGATTTGTTGTGGCTCGCCTTTGCCATCTTGTGAGCGGACGTAAAGTTCGTTCTCGCCCGTGACGTCCGAGTTATAGGCGATCCATTTTCCGTCCGGCGACCAAACCGCGTCGCGCTCATGCGCGCCTGAAGTCTTCGTCAGGTTACGCGGCGTTCCGTTCTTTGCCGGCACGGAAAAAAGATCGCCGCGCGCTACTGTGATGGAACGCTCTCCATCCGGCGCGAGGTTCACCGATTCGATATGTTTGGCGGCATCGACCAGCGCGCCGCGGCCAATAGCAAAATCTTCCTTGATTTCGATAGGCACCGGCGTTGCCTGACCGTTCGCGAGATCGTAGCGCCAGATGTATCCCGCTTGCTCGAACACGATCGAGTCTTTGCCGATCGACGGAAACTTGATGTCGTAGTCCGTAAAGTGTGTGAGTTGCTTGGTTTCCTTCGTCGCGAGGTCGATAACGAACAAATTCATGCGGTTGTCGCGATCCGAGGTGAAATAGATCTTGTTGTCCGGTCCCCACATCGGGCAGATGTCCTGCGCGGGGTTGTTCGTCAGATTTTCGGTGGCGCCGGTTTTGAAATCGTAAATCCAAACATCGTCCGCCATGCCGCCACGATAATGTTTCCAGGTGCGGAACTCCCGGAACACCTGGTTATAAGCCATCTTGGAATCGTCCGGCGAAAACGAAACGAAACCGCCGCGCGGCACTGGCAATTGCTGGGGTAATTCTGCGTTCAGCCCGACGGCAAACAGCGAGCCGATGAAATCGTTGAACGACTTCATGCGCGAACGGAAGACGACCAGTGGCTTCGTGTTTTCCCACGCCATCACGAGGTTGTTGGGGCCCATGCGGTCGGAAATGTCGTCCCGCCCGAGTGTGGCCGAGGTCGTCAGGCGTTTCGGTACTCCGCCCTCCGCTGGCATGACGTAAATTTCCGTGTTTCCATCGTATTGCGAAGTGAAGGCGATCTGTTTCCCATCTGGCGAGAAACGCGGGAAGGAGCTGTAGCCTGGACCGCTGGTCAGGCGTCGCGCAATGCCGCCGTCTTTGCCGACTGTGTAAATCTCACCCGCGTAACAGAAGACGATCTGCGTTCCATTCGTCGCTGGAAAACGGAGCAGCCGGGTCGTGTCGGGCAATTTCTGCGCCGAGACGGTTGTGATCGAAATCAGACAGATCGCGGTTAAACACAAAAAAACAAAAAGCCGAGAGAATATGTTCATAGAAAAGACATGAAGTGAGGAAACTGCCGTCGAACAAACGGGATGCAACTCCGATTTCATTCAATAGTCGGCATTCAGACGATTATATAATGGGGACGCCGCTGATTACCGATCTTGTCTAAATAAAAAGTAGTGCCTTTGGCCCAAAGTCTTCTTTAAAACGGAAGGGGTGGGATTCGAACCCACGGTGGGTTTCCCACGCTCGATTTCGAGTCGAGTGCCTTAAACCGGACTCAGCCACCCTTCCAGTCGCTCGATATTGTCAATCTTATTTCAGGATCCGCAATTTTCGGGCCCGCCGTGTGTTTGCAAAGGCGAAGGGGCACGCGAGCCTTCAATGGCGCGATGGATGTTACACTCACTGATGGCGGAATCGAGACGCGGATCATTTATGAATTCAAACGCCCGATTGGCGACTTCGAGGCCTACCAGTTGCTCGCAGACGAAGCGGGCCGCGATATTCTCCAGCGCATTTACCAGAGTTATGCTCAAGTAGCAGTTCGATATGGCTTGCCGATCCAGCTTGGGACGCCCACCTGGCGCGCCAGCCGTAGATGGACAAAGGATGTTGGGAGCGTGAACGCCGCTGCGGTGGAATTGCTGCGTGCCGTTGGGCAGCAGTTCGCCGACGCGCAGATCATCCTCGCCGGGGTAATCGGACCGGCGTCAGATGGCTACGCGACTGACGAAGCGCTCAGCGCCGACGCTGCCTTTGTTTATCATCGCGACCAAGCCGGTGTCCTTGCGGGACTCGATGTCGATCTTCTCTACGCTCCAACCTTTCCGGCATTCTCGGAACTGTCTGGCGTTGCGCGTACCATGGCGGAAACCGGTCGCCCATATGCATTGGCGCCGACGCTGCACCCGAACGGCACAATGCTCGACGGGACACCACTCGCAGACGCGATTGCCCGCATCGATGCCGAGATCTCGCCACCTCCGCGTCACTATATGATCGGTTGCGTTTATCCTACACACGCCCAAACAGCGCTGCAGGCTTTGTGCGCTGCCCAGTCCGCTCTCGTTAAACGCGTTCGGGGATTAAAAGCGAACGCTTCACCCCTTGCGACCGAGGATCTCGACAAACTGAACCATCTGGCTGCGACCGATGTCCAGATTTGGGCTCGAGACGAATTGAGATGCGCGCGGGAGTTCAATCTCGCTATTCTGGGTGGCTGTTGTGGGACCGACGAGCGCTACATCGAGGCTCTGGCGAAGGCGGCGGTCGATCACGGCGAATCGGCCGCCTAGGGACCGAAAAATGTCACAATTTTAGGCTTGCCATGCCTGAACGGAGGGCTGCATATTGTATGTCCCAAGGACAGCCAACGCTATTACTTGTTGTTCACCAGGATTCACAAGTTGTTTGCGCCGCTGTTCACAAGTATTCGCACATTATTGAAAACTTCAACCCTCCCTCATCGCCATGATTCAACTAAAACCCGGAATTCCGCCCGCCTCGCTTAAAGGACCACGTGAACCGGCTGTGCGCCGAAGAAACAAGGCCGACAAAAAGAAAAAGACCGGCCTGCGTCTTGAGCGCGTGTTCAGCGATGCCGCTGTTGCCCCATTTGATCAGGTTGAATGGGAACGGCGCACCGCCGAAATCACCGATGACAGTGGCAAAGTCATCTTTAAGCAGGAGGACATCGAAGTCCCGAAAAGCTGGAGCGCGCTGGCGACCAAAATAGCTGTCTCGAAATATTTTTACGGCGACATCGCGAACGGCACCGATCCATATAAGGGCGGACGAGAAACTTCGGTGCGGCAGCTGATTCACCGCGTCACGCGCACGATTGCCGACTGGGGACTGGCGGACGGCTACTTCGCGGATGCGGAAGCTGCGGAAGTTTTTTACGATGAACTGACCTGGCTGTGCTTGAACCAGTACGGCGCGTTCAATTCGCCGGTCTGGTTCAACGTCGGCTTGTATCACCAATATGGCGTGGGCAAAGGCGCTGGCGCGGGCAATTATTTCTACAACCGGGAGACCGGCAAAGCGGAGCGAGCCGCGTCGCAGTACGAGTATCCGCAGGGAAGCGCGTGTTTCATCCAGAGTGTGGAGGACACGATGGAAGACATCATGCGGCTGGCGACCAGTGAAGCGATGCTCTTCAAGTATGGCAGCGGTACCGGCACCGATCTTTCTTCGCTCAGGTCAACAAGAGAAAAATTGAGTGGCGGTGGCAAACCCAGCGGGCCGCTCTCGTTTCTGAAAGTTTACGACCAGGTTGCGAACGTGGTGAAGAGCGGCGGCAAAACCCGGCGCGCCGCGAAGATGAATACGCTCAAGGATTGGCACCCAGACATTGAAGAGTTCATCGATGCCAAACAGAAGGAAGAAAAGAAGGCGTGGGCGCTTATCGAGCAGGGCTACGATGGCAGTTACAATGGCGATGCGTATGGCTCGGTCATGTATCAGAACGAAAATGTGAGCGTGCGGGTAAGCGACGAATTCATGGAAGGGGCGCTGGAAGGCCGTGAGTGGTGGACGCGCCGCGTTACGGACCGCAAACCGTGCGAACGCAAAGAGGCGCGCACGCTGCTTCGCAAGATCGCCGAAGGCACATACATCTGCGGCGATCCTGGAATGCAGTTCGATTCCACGATCCACAAATGGCACACGTGCAAAGGCACGGGCCGTCAAAATTCAACGAACCCGTGCTCGGAATATCTGTTCCTCGATAACACGGCGTGCAATCTGGCTTCGCTGAATTTGATGAAATTTAAGACGCCGGAGGGCGACTTTGATGTCGAACGATTCAAAGCGGCGGTGCGCGTTTTCATCACGGCACAGGAAATCATTGTCGATAACGCGAGTTATCCGATCAAAGAAATCGCGGAGAACTCGCATGTTTTCCGCACACTTGGACTCGGCTACGCCAACCTTGGGTCGCTCATCATGAGCTACGGTTTTGGCTACGATAGTGTCGAAGGCCGGGCACTCTGTGGCGCGATCACAGCGATCATGACAGGCGAAGCTTACGAACAAAGCGCACGATTGGCGCGGGCGATCGGGCCGTTTCCGGGTTATCGAGACGCACGCGCCAGCGGCGTGCCGAAACCGGTCGCCAAGGACAACGTCGCACCGATGCTGGAAGTGATTGAATTGCATCGGGACGCGGTGCGCGAAATCTCAGATGCGAAGGAATTCGCACATTTGAAAGAAGAGGCTGCGAAAGTTTGGGACAGCGCGGCGGAACTTGGAAAGCGTTACGGTTATCGAAACGCGCAAGTCACCGTGCTCGCGCCAACGGGCACGATCAGTTTCCTGATGGATTGCGACACGACAGGAATTGAACCGGACATCGCGCTGGTGAAATACAAACTGCTTGCGGGCGGCGGAATGCTGAAAATTGTTAACCAAACGATCAAACCCGCGCTGGAGAAACTGGGTTACAATTCCGACGAGATCGAGCGCATCGTCGCGCACATTGACGCTTTCGACACCATCGAGGACGTCACCGATACGGATGGATCGACAATCTCATCCGGATTAAAGCCGGAGCACTTGCCCGTTTTCGATTGCGCGTTCAAGCCGTTCAAAGGTGAGCGCAGTCTCAATTATATGGCGCACCTGCGAATGATGGCCGCAGCGCAGCCATTCCTTAGTGGCGCAATTTCTAAGACGGTCAACATGCCGGAAGCCGCCACAGTGGATGATATCATGACCACCTACGTCGAAGGATGGCGGCTCGGCTTGAAATCGGTGGCGATTTACCGAGAGGGCTCGAAGCGATCCGCGCCGCTGAACACCCGAAAGACGAAAGACATGGGCACTGTAGCCGCTGGCGCTGACGGCGGCATTCCTGATGTTCCGGGGACAGAAGATCTTCAGAAACGCATTCTCGAACTGGAACAGGAAGTGGCGTCGTTGCGCGGCCTGGTCGATCAACCGGTGCGCCACCGCATGACCGACACCCGCATGTCGCTCACCCACAAGTTCGAGATTGCCGGTCACGAAGGTTATATCACTGTCGGCCTCTACGCGGACGGTCAGCCAGGCGAGCTTTTCATCACCATGTCCAAAGAAGGCAGCACCATCGGCGGGCTGATGGACACAGTCGGCACGCTCACGTCCATCGCTCTCCAGTACGGCGTGCCGCTCGAAAGCCTGGTGAAGAAGTTTGCTTACCAGCGGTTTGAGCCCAGCGGTTTCACAAAGAACCCTGATATCCGGCACGCTACCAGCATCACTGATTACGTATTTCGCTGGCTGGGCTGCCAGTTCATCAAAGGCTACAAGGAAGCGACTTCGCCCAGCCGAGGCCAGCCCGATCTGCCGCTGAAGGAAATTGCGGAGATCGAGAAAAAGGCTGTGAACCGGCCAGTCTCGGATTTGGCGCGGACTGCCGAGAAAGAAGTGATTGACGTAATCACAAACCATCCGCCCGGCGATTCCGAATCTGGCCGACAGAACGGGAACGGCAATGGTCACGCCGACCGGGTAACAGTCGCGCTTGGCAGCGTGTTTATGGGAATCACCTGTTCGGTTTGCGGCAGCGACAAGGTGATCCGCGCTGGCGCTTGCGGCGTTTGCACCGAGTGCGGCACGAGTCAGGGCTGCAGCTGAAGATTTCATCGCGGTCATCGCGGCGAATCGCTGCGGTGTGCGCGCAAGTTAGAAAGGGAAATCAATGGGAAAGCGAAAGGTAGCGCGAAGTTCGGTTACCGGGCGTTTCGTGCCAAAGGGCTATGCTAAAAAGCACAAACGTACGATTGAAGTTCAGCGTGTAAAGAAAGGACGCTGTTAGCGTCGTCTTCCAGAGCACCTGCGCAGGCACATCCATGCGCTTGCGCAGTTCCTTCATGGGGGATACAGCCTGAATTTCGCCTCGTATTGGATCGGACGTCTGCTAGACAATGGCTTCGAATGACAAATAGCCCGCTGACACTAGAACCGACAAGCAACCCGGCGACGGCTCGTCGGAGAATTTTCGCAGACGCGAATAGACTTGGCAGTGACGACCGCGGTGCACATGATTGGTATCGCTTTGTACTTTCCTATCCGCCACACCTCGTGCGGGATTATCTAGCGCAATTCGGAGCCTCATCGCAAAAGCGTGTGCTTGATCCGTTTTGCGGGACTGGAACTACGATTGTCGAGTGCAAGAAACTTGGGATCCAAAGCGTCGGAGTCGAAGCTCATCCAATGGCACACTTCGCGAGCTCAACAAAGGCGGATTGGAATCTCGACCCTGAAGAACTTTTAGATTCCTCGCGGCGCGTCGCAGCGGCGGCGATATCCGAATTGGAAGCGAATGGGATCATTGATGATCCAATGCCTTTGTTAATCACCGAAATGCCGGATCGGGGTAAATTGCGGACGCTTTCACCTGAGATTCAGAAGTTGCTACTGACAAATTCAATCAGTCCGCTGCCTCTTCACAAAGCTCTCGTGTTGCGTGATGTGATTCGCTCCAAAGGAATTGAGACTTGTCGCTCGCATCAGTTGCTCGCACTTGCCAAGGCCCTTGTCACAACCGTCGGTAATCTCGAGTTCGGTCCAGAGGTCGGCGTCGGGCCACCAAAGGCCGACGCGCCGGTGGTTTCGAGATGGCTTACTCTTGTTCAGGAAATGGCCGACGATTTACGCCGTCTGAAGCAGTTGGCGTCCGTCCCGGCTAGAGTGCATCACGCGGATTCGCGGGAGATCGCAAAGCTCGTTCGGCCTGAATCGATCGACATAGTAATCACATCGCCGCCTTATCCGAACGAGAAAGATTATACGCGCACGACAAGACTCGAAACAGTTTTGCTTGGATTCATCACTTCCAAAAAAGAACTGCAAGCCCTCAAACGAACGATGATTCGATCAAATACGCGCGGCGTCTATAAGGGCGATTCTGATCATGAGTTAGTTGAAGATCATGCGGAGATTCAGCGTATTGCCGACGCGATTGAGGCGCGGCGGATCGAACTTGGCAAAACGAGCGGCTTCGAACGTCTTTATGCAAAGGTAACCAAACTGTATTTCGGTGGAATGGCTCGCCACTTCGCGGAATTACGGCGAGTGCTGCGGCCCAATGCGCAGCTGGCGTACGTGGCTGGCGATCAAGCATCGTATCTCCGAATCATGATTCGCACTGGTCAGCTACTTGCGTCCATTGCTCAATCGCTCGGCTACGAAATCATCGGAATCGATCTGTTCCGGACTCGACTCGCGACCGCGACCCGCGAGCAACTTCGGGAAGAAGTTGTCGTCTTGCGCTGGCCGGGAAAGAAATAATGGCTCGCAATCGTTACGAGCAACTGATCGAACGAATATTTCTCGCACATTACAAGCGGGGCACCACGGAAGTCACTTTCGAGCGCGAAGAAATTCCCGCGATGGCTAAGCGCCTCGGGATCGAAATTCCGAAAAATCTTGGCGATTTAATTTACAGCTTTCGGTACCGCGTTGCGTTGCCGCATTCGATCACCCACAACGCTCCTAAAGGCAAAGAATGGATCATTCGGCCGGTCGGACGCAGCAAATATCAGTTTGTTTTAGTTACCAAATGGGCGATTGCACCCAATCCGGCGCTTTCGCGAATTAAAGTGCCGGATGCAACGCCGGGGATGATCGTCAAATACGCGCTTAACGATGAACAAGCGCTTCTTGCAAAGCTTCGTTACAATCGGCTGATTGACATCTTCACTGGCGTCACCTGCTACTCACTTCAGAGTCATTTGCGCACAAGCGTTCCAAGCCTCGGGCAAGTCGAAACTGACGAAGTCTATGTCGGCGTGGATCGACAAGGTGCTCATTACGTGATTCCAGTCCAGGCAAAAGGCGGCAGAGATCGGATGAGCGTGGTTCAAATTGAGCAGGATATCGCCGTTTGCGCTGCGAAGTTTAAAGAGGCAATCTGCCGACCGTTGGGCGCGCAGTTTATTCAGTCCGACCTAATCGCGCTGTTTGAGTTTGAAACAGCGCCAGACGGCGTCCGCGTCAGAACAGAACGCCACTATCACCTTGTCCCATCTGAAGAGTTGACTGAGGAAGAACTTCGCCTTTATCGAATTCCGGCGCTTAGCCAGCTTCAGACGTGAGCTTAACTACTAGCCATTCGGCTGGATAATCGGATTGAATTGCGTTTGATTGGACATGCGGGCGCGCATGGCTACAGTGCGCGCGCACCTACCGGCTTTGGCCGGATACAACCTGAATGAACAAGCTCGACGCGCAGCGACAGAAAGAAATCCAACAAGCTGAGGAACTGCTTTTTGCAGGTCCGCAGGCGCTCGGTTTTGCCAAAGGTCTTTTCCAAGGCCATTTCGTTGCCGATTGGGTAATGCCGTATCCGCGCATCCCGGCGGCGCAACAGGTCGAATTGGACGGAGCTCTTACCGAGCTTCGCCAATTTCTGGACGAGCATCTCGATCCTGCGGAAGTCGACCGAAAAGCGGATATACCGCGCAGCGTGATTGATGGACTCGGCCGAGTTGGCGTGCTCGGCATGACTGCGCCTAAGGAATATGGCGGGCATGGATTCTCGCAAATGGCCAACTGCAAAATCCTGGAAGAAATTGGCCGCCGCTGTGCATCGACTTCCGTTTTTGTGAATGCGCACCACTCTATTGGAATTCGCGCGTTATTACTGTTTGGAACGCACGAGCAAAAACAGCGATGGCTTCCAAAATTGTCGACCGGCGAACAACTCGGCGCATTTGCGCTGACCGAAAGGGAAGCGGGATCGGATGCGGCGAACGTGCAAATGCAAGCGCGACCGAGCGAAGACGGCTCGCATTTCGTTCTGAACGGTGAAAAGCGCTACATCACCAACGCTGCAATCGCCGATGTGCTGACCGTGATGGCGCGCACGCCGGTGCCCCGGTCGGACAAGACCTCGATCACGGCATTCCTGGTCACACCGGACATGCCCGGATTCGAAATGCTAGAAGCGCGGATGCCGAAGATGGGAATCCGGGGCACGGCGACTGGTCGATTCGCGTTGCGCGACGTCAAAGTTCCCAAGGAAAATATTCTCGGCCCGCCGGGCAAAGGCCTCAAGGTCGCGCTGACCGTCCTCGATTTCGGACGCACAACATTCGGCGCATGCTGCACCGGTGCAGCCAAGACTTGTTTGCGTCTGGCGATCGAACACGCAAACACGCGCAAACAATTCAACAAAACACTCGGTAATTTTCACCTGGTCCAAAAGAAAATCGCGCGCATCGCGGCGGACGCTTACGCGATGGAAGCGATGACCACGATCACCGCGGCGCTAATCGATCGCGGGCTGGAGGATTACATGCTCGAGACGGCGATGCTAAAAGTGTTTACGACCGAGCGGCTTTGGGAGTGCATCAACGACGTATTTCAGATTTATGGCGGCTCTGCGTATTTTGTCGATCTTCCGCTGGAGAGAATGATGCGCGATGCACGCATTAACCAGATCGGCGAAGGCGCGAATGAAGTGCTGACTTCGTTTGTCGCACTGGTGGGGATGCGTGGACCGGGCATGGAGTTCAAGGAAATCTACGACACGATGATGAAACCGACACGGGAGCGGGGCATCGCGAAAGCGTGGGCAGCTGGCAAGCAGCGACTTGGCGCCACCGTGCGGGTCCCCGAGATTCCAGTACACAGCGCCGAGCTGCGATGGTTTGCCAATCAACTTGGTCGGCTGATCTGGCGTTTTAATGTAGCTGTGAACCGCGCACTGATTACTTACCGCGAGCCGATACTTGATATGCAGCTTGTCCAGGAAGCGGATCGCAAACGCGGCGATGGACCTTTTGCGTCAACCTGCGTGCTCAGTCGTAGATGCCGAGCTTCAATTTCGCAACGCAATGGAAGTTCTTCATCCCCTGACCAGTTCGCTGCGGATTTGTTTTGCGCCAGTCATTCCGCCGGATTCGCCATTTCCGCTGCGCTTACGGATAACGAGATAAGTCCGTGCTTGCGACAGCGAAGTCGGTTTGGGTAAGCCAGAAAGCTTAACTCCGAAGGCATTCGTAGAGTAAAATTTGGCCCGCGCATTAACTGAAAAGTGAGGCTGCCAAGCATGGCTTTGGCGCTCAAAAATGTAATCCCGTCCGCGCTGCCGCGCCGGCAGCACGCCATTACCGGCGAAATCGTCGGGAGTTTATTATTGCCCGTTACGGTGGCCTAAAATATCCAATGCGCCATGAGTGGTCGGAATTGCAGCTAGCCGTCGCAAGGTTGCGGAATGCGGAGCCTGCGCCACAGTGTAGCACATCTTCTTTGAGGTCTGACGACCTGCTGTGGTTGTGGCCGGAGCACGACGTTCTTGCTCGGATCAGCAGCAGCCGATGCGCAAAACGCGAGCGCAAGCACAACGCTTGCACATCGGACCGACCAGCCGCCCAGGCGACTTGGTCTGCCTACTGTTTTCACGGCCTAAGTGTGATTCCGCTTCAAATGCTTGCGCAAGCCTATTTTCCGTCATTTTAAGACAACAAACCGAGATTTTCGGCCACCATGCTCCTTACGGTTAATCCGTCCAAAGGAAGTGCTCCAGGCGAAGATTGGTAAGACGCGCTTTTGCTTCTTCGCTTCGGCTCCCTCCCGCGGCAGCTAGTTTCTCATAGATGGCCGCCGCAGATTCCCACTTCGAATCTTCCTCCAACAGGCGCGCAGCGTTAAACCCAGCCTTGTAATACCAGAAGAGTTCGCGCCGCCGATCCGGACGCGTGTCTTCCTCCAATATTTCGTAAAAAGTGGCAAGCGCATTGGCGCGCTCGCTTTTCTTCTCCAAACACAATCCCTTCTTAAACAGTGCCTGGTTGCGCCAGTGAATCGGCTCGTCCTTGTCGGAGGCGAGTTGATCATAGATTTCGATCGCACGCTGGTAATTGTTTGGATCGGTTGTGCCCATCTCAAAGAAAATGTCGCCTTTGCCACACAGCGCCTCGCGTTTTTCTGAAGGACCGGCATCGCTCTTTAGGACCTCATCGTATAAGGCGAGAGCGTCCTTGGGTTTGCCAAGCTTGCGCTCAATCACAGCCTGCTCATTGCGCGCCGCCCATCGCAGCGCGCCGTTCTGCCGCACGACCTGATCAAACAAAACAATTGCCCGGTCCAACGAATGTTCACCCATGCTGGACATTGCTGACTCTGCCGCGAAGAAGAGGGCTTGTTCACCAAGCGAATTGCCGGGAGTCTGTTGCGCAATAAGTTCAAACTGCGTCTGCGCGTTCGCAAAGTCCTGGCGTCGGTAATAAAGCTCAGCCAACTTCATTCGAACTTCCGGAGCGAAGGGTGAGTTTCCATGTTGTTCGAGGAAGCGCTTTGCAAGCTCAATAACTTTCGCTTCGTTGCCACCACTTGATTCCTCAACCCAGATGTCGAGATAATCCCCGCGTTCCGCGGCTGCCGCCGTTGGCGACTCGGCGGCGCGAGTCAGATACTTGCGCGCTTCATCGAGGCGCGGTGGCGAGGCATGAAAGGCCAGTTCCGCCAGGCTGACCAAAGCTTCCGACACGCGAGGATTCTTGGGAAAATCATGAATGAACTGCTGCAGCGATCTTGTCGCTTTTTCGTCGCCTTTTGCCGCTTGCACCAGGCCTTCCTCCAATCGCAGGTCGGCACGCGCCTCTTCGTCGCCACCCAATTTTTCCAGGTCACCGTAATCAGTCAGAAAACGTGTATGGTCACCGAGTTGGAGCCAGCCGGTGGACGCGTTGAAAAGCGCAACCTTTGCCCACGGCGAACCGGAACGCGCGATTTGTTCAAAATCCGCGGAAGCTCTGCCAAATCGCCTCGCCAGGTATTGCGCCCGGGCGGATAAAAAATCGATTTGGGTAAGCAAAGACGGCGTGGGATGAAACGAGCGCGCGTCGTTCAAAATCGCAATCGCCTCATCGAAGTGTTTGTCCTCGACTTCGAATTTTGCAAACTCGAGCAGAGCGGGCGCGATGGCCTGAGATTTTACGCCGGTGTGGCGAAGATCGGTAAATAATTGTCGAGCCCGCTCCCTGCGCCCTGCACGAATTTCGAACCGGGCGAGATACCATCGCGCAAATGTTCGTCGTGGCTGTTCGGGGGTGCGCACCCATCTCTCCAGCTCGTTGCGGGATGGTTTGTGTTCCTCTCGATACAACTCATCGAGTCTCGCGAAGAGAAGAGGAAGATCCGGATCTGCTGGATGACGATCAATAAACTGCTCAATAACGTCGTCTGCGATTTCCGGCGTTTTGAGTTGCACTTGCGCTTCCGCAACACCAAAGACTGCCGCGATCAGCGTGGAGTGAGCAGCTCCTTCTGGTCTTTTCAAGAGACCCTGAAAAATGCCGATTGCTCTTTCAGGTCGCCGCTGCATTAATTCCAGCCGTCCGCGCAACACCCGGCGTTCTCTTCGTTCCGCGACGGATGCGGGCTCCATCTCTTCAAGAAGACGACGCGCGCCGGCGGCATCGCCCGTTTCAATGTACAATTCGGCTGCTCGCAACTGCGCTCGCGTTGCCCATTCCTTGTCATGAATGAGAGGCGTAAATTTCTTCAGCGCTTCGTCGCGCCTTCCCAATGCACGCAGCATTTCCGCCGCTCCAAATATCGCCGCGGTGCGAAATGGCGACCCCTCCTCGTTGGCCAGTTGCTCGTAAAGCGGCAGGGCTTCACCCCATCGATCCAGGCTGGCGAAGGCCTGTGCGCGCCAAAATTTTGCCCAGGATAGTTCGCGTACCCGGCTATCTGCCAACAAAACCAGAGTATTCTCTGGCTGCTTTGCAGCTATTTGCGCTTCGGCAAGCTTCTCCACGACCGCCTGCCACTCGGCTTCCGGCAGATTGTTATTTAACAACGCCTGCAACCGCACGAGTGCTACTTCCGGCACCCCATCTGCAATCGGCGCGCTGCTTTCGGAAATTTCGTTGGAAAAGTCTGCGCGGGCCGATTGCGCGAGCAGGCTCATCAGGCACATCAGTCCTATGCGTCTTTTGAGGCTCATGTGTTCCTCAATGACGGCCGCAGATATTGTCCGGTATAGCTGCCTGGCAACTCGGCAATCTTCTCTGGTGGGCCTTCTCCCACGATCTCGCCGCCACCCTCGCCGCCCTCCGGCCCCAGATCAATGATCCAGTCGGCGCACTTGATCATCTCCAAGTTATGTTCAATTACCATCACCGTGTTGCCTGCGTTGCGCAGCTTCATTAACACTTGCAGCAGTTTTTCGATATCGGCGAAATGCAGTCCGGTCGTCGGTTCATCAAGGATGTAAAGCGTGCGTCCAGTCGCCTTTTTGGCAAGCTCGGTTGCCAATTTTACGCGCTGGGCTTCTCCGCCGGAAAGAGTCGTTCCGGCCTGACCAAGTCGCAGATAGCCGAGACCCACATCCAGTAATGAGTCTAACTTTTCCGAAATGCTGGGCACATTCCGGAAAAAACGGGCCGCTTCGTCCACGGTCAGATCAAGGACATCGGCAATGTGTTTGCCCTTGTACGTGATCTCGAGGGTTTCACGGTTATAGCGTTTCCCGTGGCACACCTCGCATTCGACATAAACATCGGGCAAAAAGTGCATCTCGATCTTGATTAGCCCGTCGCCTTCGCAATTTTCGCAACGGCCTCCTTTAACGTTGAAGCTGAAACGTCCCGCGTCATAACCGCGCACCCGCGCTGCGGGCAATTGACTGAACAATTCGCGAATGGGAGTGAACGCGCCCGTGTAGGTCACTGGGTTCGACCGTGGCGTTCGTCCAATCGGGCTTTGATCGATCACAATTGCCTTGTCGATTTGTTCTACCCCGCGAATCGCCCGATGGGCGCCCGGTTTATCCTTGGCATTATGGAAACGTCGAAACAGCGCGCGTCGCAGAATGTCGTCCACCAAAGTGGACTTGCCGCTGCCGGAAACGCCGGTCACACAAGTGAAACAACCGAGCGGAAAAGAGACGGTGATGTCTTTCAAATTGTTTTCCGTCGCCCCGACCAATGTTAGCCAGCCTTCGGATTTGTCGGTCGACCGCGGTTTGGCGCGCTGCTTGGGAATGGAAATTCGCGCGCGGCCGGAAAGGTAATCGGCAGTCAAAGAATTCTTCGCGCGCAGGACATCTTCGAGTTTACCTTGCGCGATAATTTCGCCGCCACGCGGACCCGCACCGGGACCAAGATCGATGATATGATCAGCGGCCCGTATCGTTTCTTCATCGTGCTCGACCACAATGACGGAATTGCCGAGGTCACGAAGGCGCCACAGCGTCCCCAGCAGCCGTGCATTATCGCGCTGATGTAGTCCAATGCTTGGTTCATCGAGAATGTAAAGGACTCCCGCGAGCCCGGAGCCGATTTGGGTCGCCAATCGGATTCGCTGCGCTTCGCCTCCGGAAAGTGTCCCGCTCTGGCGATTGAGTGTGAGATAACCGAGGCCAACTTCGACGAGAAATTGCAGGCGGGACTGAATTTCGCGCACCACGTCGCGGACGATGGCCCGTTGCTGCGAAGTCAGCTCGAGCGCCGCAATAAAGCGCGCGGCTGCTTCGGTCGTCAGCTCGCTCAACTGATGAATGTTCAACTCCTGCGCCTGCCGATCCTTTATGGTAACCGCGAGGATTTCCGGTTTGAGCCTTGCTCCGTTGCATACTTTGCATGGTTCGTACGTCATGAACGATCGAATGCGATTGCGAGTGAATTCGCTTTGAGTCTGCTCGTATAGGCGCTGCATCTGGGGCACCAGTCCCTCGAAGGGTTTTGCAACTTTTCCCGCGCCTGCGGGACCATTGTCGCTGAAATTCATTTCGATCGGCGTTCCGTTGGTGCCGAAGTAAAGCGCTTGCTTGAATTGTTCCGGCAGTTCGCTGAACGGCAGGTCTTCATCGATGTGAAAGTGCTTCACGAGCGCCTTTTGCAGATGCCGGTAGTACGTCTGCATTCGCTTCGTCCCACGCCGCCACGGCGTGATCGCGCCTTCAGCCAGAGTTTTCTCCGGATCGGAAATCATCAACTCGGGATCGCAAACCAACTGGGTGCCAAGTCCATGGCAAGCCGGGCATGCTCCGAGGTGGCTGTTGAAGGAAAAATGTCTCGGCGTTAACTCGCTGATTCGAAAGCCAGTCGCGGCGTTTCCATAATCGGTGGAGTAATGCTGTTCCTCCCACTCGGCCGTTGGAGTGTTGGAGTGTTGGAGTGTTGGAGTAGTGATTTTCTCATTACTCCGTTTCTCCATCACTCCATCACCGGGTCGTTGTCGCAGGACGACGACCCGATTCCCGCCCCATTTCAACGCAGTTTCAATTGAATCAGTAAGACGGATACGAATGCCATCACGCACGACCAACCGGTCCACTACCGCCTCAATGGTGTGCCGTTTGTCCTTGTTGAGCCGGATCCGTTCAGAGCGATCCAACTCCACAATTTGACCGTCGATCCGCGCGCGCACGAATCCTTCGCGCCTGACCTTTTCTATTATGTCTCGAAACTCCCCTGGCTGATTCTCGATCAGCGGTGCCAGCAAAATGATTTTCGACTCCGGCTCGTAAGCAAGGATTTGATCGACAATCTGCTGGGGCGTTTGTCGGCTCAACGGCTGGCCCGTCAGCGGATCATGCGGCTGGCCTACCGCCGAAAAAAGAACCCGTAGATAATCGTAGATTTCGGTCGTGGTCGCGATGGTAGATCGCGGATTAGCTCCAGCGCTGCGTTGCTCGATGGCGATGGCTGGCGAAAGTCCCTGGATGAAATCCACGTTTGGCTTTTCCATTCGATCGAGAAATTGCCGTGCATAAGCGGACAGGCTTTCGACGTAGCGGCGTTGGCCTTCGGCATAAAGAGTGTCGAAGGCGAGTGAAGATTTCCCTGAACCACTCAAGCCGGTAATAACAACCAGCTTTTCCCGCGGAATTTCCACGTGAAGGTTCTTGAGATTGTGCTGGCGGGCACCGCTAATTTTGATAACTTGCGCAGGCATTCTGACGGGAAATGTCGAACCTATTAGTTAAACACAGGTCGCCCGTTTTCTCCAGCGAAATTGCGTTTTGGCGAGGGAAAACTAGAACGTTTACTCCTGTTGTGTCCTGGCAAAGGCAAACCTGGGCCGTTTCTCCGCGAAAGCATCGAATTCTTCAGTCGCGCTGATAGATCTGAAAGCCTCTTGAACCATTTCGAACGTGTTTCCGTCGAAGCACGCATGAACCTCGGCTTCCTCGGTCTGCGCGCTGCGTTACTTTCTGGCAGCTTTCGAGTGGCTTCGCGCGACATGACGCCGATGAAGACGATTTGCCACCGTTCCCAAGGAGCCGAACAAATCTTGATTCTGGCATCGGCCGCTTCGCTCTTCAACCCTATCTCGGACCTTGCAGGACGGATTATCGCCTGCTTTCGCAGTGCTGTCGGGCGTGACGATCAGTCGCGATTCCTGAGAATTGACTAGCTTCTCATCGGATATGGGCGTGACGGAGTCAAACGGTCCTGGGCGTTACTCGTTGTCGATCCAGCGAATGTATTCCGCTGATTGCGATGACTGTGTTCCACTTTCTTTCAACCGGGGTATCGGATCTTTTAGCTACTTCTTGAAGGCTGTGCAACGACCGGTCCTTTGGTCTTCGGCCTCGGTAGTTCAAAGTTCGAATCATGCTTTGGAAGCCTTTGGCGTCGCCGTTCTTTATGTACTCCGCGCAAAATTTGGTCTCTTGCCGTTGCCTGGATAATCACTGTATCGCGCTTGCGACCAATGTGGGAATGGGGATGCGCCGCTGTTGATCTCTCCTTCTGGCGGTCGAAGCATCTAATCGACTTACCTGTCATGGCCAGGAACAGTTCGTTTTAATCTCTGAAGCTGGAGCGGAATCAGTTCTATTCAAAGCTTGTGATGTCTGGACGGTTTCGATGCAGCTAAAGATGGCGAGACGCGCAAACGGGATTTGCCTGCTAATTAGTATTGTTTTCGTGCAGAGTTGTATCTCCGGGCTGGTTTCTCACCTTTCTGGAGCAAGAGCTCACTTGCTGCCATCTTTAGAAATCGCATGCATGGACGTGCTTTCTCCACTTTTAATGAGTTGTTGGCGCTTTGAACAAAGGGTAGTGAAAAGTTCGCTGGCGAACCGAAACAGTTTCGGCGATAAAAGCGAACTGCCATGGACCCCGCGTCTGCGAACACAGTGCTGATTATCGAGGATGAACGCGATGTAGTCGATCTTCTCGCGCTCAATTTGCGCAAAGCCGGTTTCACCACCTCGACGGCGTGCGATGGCGCTGCCGGACTGGAAAAAGCGCGCAGGGAAAAGCCAGCTTTGATTATTCTTGATCTCATGCTGCCGAAGATGCCTGGGCTGGAAGTTTGCAAAATTCTGAAAAGCGACCCTGGGACACGGCAAGTTCCCATCATGATGCTCACAGCGAAAGCCGAGGAAATCGACCGGATAGTCGGTTTGGAATTTGGCGCGGACGATTACGTGACAAAGCCGTTTAGTCCGCGGGAAGTCGTCCTGCGCATTCGCGCGATCATGCGCCGCGGCGAGGCGAAACCGGACGATGAACGTTTGACAGCCGGTCCCATTACCATCGATCCGGCGCGCTATGAAGTTTCTGTTAACGGCAAGCGGATCAATCTTACCAGCCTTGAATTTAAACTTTTGCGCACGCTGATACAGCGACGAGGTCGTGTGCAGGCACGTGACCGTTTGCTTAACGACGTATGGGGTTACGAAAGTGTGATTGACACGCGAACAGTGGACACCCATGTCCGACGGTTGCGCAAGAAACTTGGCAAGGCCGCCAATGTGATTGAAAGCGTCCGTGGGTTCGGGTATCGATTGAAGGAAAAGTAAGGCCAGATGTATTGGCTAATCCTCGGCGTGCTCTGCGCTATATTCGCAGTGACAGCGCTGTTTCTCTGGCAAAAATGGGCTGCACCGTGGCCACAAATCGAGCAGCTCGTTTCGCAAATAGCCCGGGGTGAACGTCCGTCCACGTTTCTGATAAACGGCGGAAAAGATCCGCACCGCGTTGGTCTTGCGTTGGAGAATATTTTTGCTCGACAGCAAGAACTCGAACTCCAGATCGCGGGGCGCGAATCCGGCACGCAAACAATTCTCGGCGCGATGGAGGATGGCCTGCTCGTAGTTGACGCGCGCAGCCATGTTACGCTTATGAATCCGACTTTTCAGAAACAGTTCGAACTGCGCGATCCGGCAGTGGGAGTTCCTTTGGTTGAGGCCGTCCGTCACGCCACGCTCGATCAACTGGTTGCGGAAACGCTGCTCACTGGCGAAGCAATGCGAAGCGAGTTGAGCCTAGCCGATTCGCGAACCCACAGCGAGCGGCATGTCGAAGTCAGCGCCGTCCCAATCAAGAACGCTGATGACGAAGTGACCGGCACAGTCGTGCTTTTCCACGATATCACTGAGTTGAAGCAGCTGGATCAAATCCGGAGAGATTTTGTCGCAAATGTTTCGCACGAGCTCCGAACGCCGTTGTCGATTTTACGCGGCTACATTGAGGTGTTGTTTGATGAGCCGCAGACATCACGGGAGGAACTCACACGCATCCTTTCGATCATGGAAAGGCATTCCAAACGACTCCAACGGCTGGTTGATGATCTGCTAAGCCTTGCACAACTGGAGTCGTCCCATGCGGAGTTGGAGATCAGCGTTGTGCGGATGGATGAGTTATTTAATAACCTCATCCGCGATTGGAAGGAAAAACTGACCGGAAAGAACTTGAAGGTGATTGTTGATTTGCCTTCGGAAACGTCGGTGCTTCGCGCCGATGGAACGCGCCTGGAGGAAGCGCTCCACAATCTGCTGGACAATGCTGTGAAATTTTCACCCGACAACGGACAGATTCGCCTACGAGGGACGCGTTGCGGTTCTAACGTGGTACTGAGCGTGGCTGATAACGGAATCGGGATCAGCAAAGAACATTTGCCGCGAATTTTCGAGCGCTTTTATCGCGCTGACAAGGCGCGCAGCCGCGAGCTGGGAGGCACCGGTTTGGGGTTAGCGATCGTTAAGCACATCGCCCAATTGCACGGTGGACGGGTGGAAGCCGAAAGCGAGCTGGGGCGTGGGACGACGATCCGCATAGTGCTTCCAGAGGTGCCGCCAGGTTAATTGCTGAATCGTTGAACCCGATTCAACCTTCACGGTTCAAGGATCTAACGATTCAACCGGCGAAGCCTGTCACACAAAAGTAACATTAAAAATTTTGACGCTTCGGCGCGCGCTACGGCAGGCTGACTGCTCTATGAAATCCCGCAATTTTACCCACAAACTCCTAGCAACAGTACTATTGGCCGGTGTTAGCGCGACGGCCTCGGCACAGATGTTGATTAACGGTGCAGGGGCGACTTTCCCCTATCCCATCTACTCGAAATGGTTCGATGAGTACGCGAAAGTCGATCCGTCCGTCCGGTTCAATTATCAATCCATCGGATCTGGCGGAGGCCAAAAACAGATCCTCGCGCAGACGGTCGATTTCGGGGCGTCCGATGGGCCAATGAGCGACGAGAATCTTGGCAAAGCGCCGGGGAAGATTCTCCACATTCCGACGGTCGCCGGTGCAGTGGTGCTGACCTACAATTTGGCAGGCAATCCAAGCTTGAAACTCGATGGAGATAGCATCGCAGGAATCTTTCTCGGCCAGATAAAGAAATGGAATGATCCCAAGTTGGCGGCGTTAAATTCGGGCGCAAAATTACCCGATCAAGATATCGTGGTCGTACACCGATCGGACGGCAGTGGAACCACATTTATTTTTACCGATTACCTCAGCAAAGTGAGCAGTGAATGGAAGCAGAAAGCCGGTAATAATACATCGGTTAATTGGCCGACTGGCATCGGCGGCAAAGGAAACGAGGGTGTGTCAGGGCAGGTAAAGCAAACTCCCGGTGCGATTGGCTATGTGGAATTGATCTACGCCACACAGAACAAAATGCCTTACGCAGAGGTGAAAAATTCCGCAGGACAGTTCGTGAAACCGACGATTGATTCAGTGACTGCTGCGCTCGCAACGGCCGAAATCCCGGATGACTTCCGGTTCTCGATGACAAACGCGCCGGGAAAAGACGCCTATCCGATTTGCGGTGCGACATGGTTGCTCGTTTACGAGCAGCAGAAAGATCCCGCGAAGGGGAAAAAGCTCGTGGAGTTTCTAAAATGGGCTGCGAAAGACGGTGAAAAGATGGCCAAAGACCTCGATTACGCTCCTTTGCCAGAGACCGTGCAAGAGCGTGTCTTGAAGCGGATCAACGAAATCAAAATGTGATGTGAGGAAGCATGGAGGTTGCTACAGCTCCAGCCTCGAAAGCTTTCGGGGCACCCGGTGAGCCCGCATCAGCGCGCCAGGTGATGGCGCGGCCCTCGCGCTTCGGCGACAAAGCGTTTGAGTGGCTAACATGCGCCATGGCGCTGACGGTGGTTGTGCTGGTGATTCTGACCGGGTGGGAGCTGTGGATCGGGTCGGTGGGAGCCATCAAAAAATTTGGGTTCCATTTCCTTGTCACATCCACCTGGGACCCAGTCGCGGACCAATTTGGCGCTCTCCCATTTATATATGGGACACTGGTTTCTTCTCTAATTGCGCTGTTGATTGCGGTCCCGTTGGGCATCGCAACGGCAGCGTATCTGACGGAGCTTGCTCCGCTCTGGATTCGGCAGCCCCTGGTGTCGTTGATCGAGATGTTGGCTGCAATTCCCAGTGTCATCCTTGGGCTCTGGGGCATTTTCGTAATGATTCCGTGGCTGCGCGATTATCCCTTCGCATGGCTCAAACGGTTCTTCGGTTGGACACCCTTGTTCAGTGGATCGATTTACGGTCCGTGCATGCTCGCCGGAGGAATTATTATCGCGGTTATGATTTTGCCGATCATCGTTTCGGTCTCGCGCGAGATTTTGCGCAGTGTTCCGGACTTGCAAAGAGAGGCCGCCTACGGTCTCGGAGCGACTCGCTGGGAGGCAACGCGCATTGCAGTGCTGAGTTACGCAAAGAAAGGGTTGTTCGGCGCCGTGATTCTTGGGTTGGGTCGTGCTCTGGGCGAAACGATGGCCGTAACGATGGTGATAGGCAACACCCCGCAGATCGTCGCGTCGCTATTCCAGCCCGGATATACCCTGGCCAGCGTGCTTGCCAATGAATTCACCGAAGCGACAACTGATATTTATCTGCAGGCGTTGTTCGAAATTGGGCTGGTTCTTTTTGGGATAACTATCTTGGTGAACCTTCTCGCGCAACTGCTTCTGCGGACTATTTCAACAACGTCAGCAACACGCGCGGTGCAATAGGCATGCATTTGGAACGAGCACACAATCACAACTGGCGCAAAATCAAAAGCGCGCTGGCATCCGGGATCGCCTTTGTTTCTGCCGTTCTTGTGATCACGCCTTTGGGGCTGGTCTTCTTTCATCTTCTCATCAATGGCGCCAGTTCCGTGAACTGGGATTTTTTCACAAAATTACCGGCGCCGGTAGGAGCCGTTGGGGGTGGCATGGTGAATGCGATTGTCGGCTCGCTCGAATTGCTCGCAATTGCTGGTGTCATTGGGATACCGATTGGCGTTTTGGGAGGAGTTTATCTGGCGGAATACGGCTCGGCGCGGCTCAACTCTATTCTCCGTTTCTTGGCTGATGTGCTCAACGGCGTTCCGTCGATCACCTGGGGTGTCGTAGTTTACGGTTTGGTAGTTTTGCGCTTCAAAGGCTTCTCGGCGTACGCCGGCGGGCTCGCGCTTGGTCTAATCATGATTCCACTGATCCTGCGCACGACAGAAGAGGTTGTTCTGTTAGTACCGAATGGTTATCGCGAAGCCGCCCTCGCCCTGGGTGTTAGCCGGTGGAAAACAATTGTCCACATCGTGATGAAGACCGCGTCCAGGGGGATCATCACCGGGATTTTGCTCGCCCTGGCTCGCATAGGCGGCGAAACGGCTCCGCTCCTTTTCACTGCTTTTGGCAATCGTTTTTGGAATCACAGCCTCAGCGAGCCTATCGCTGCGCTCCCGTTGCAGATTTTTACCTATGCGATCTCTCCCTACGATGATTGGCATCGGCAGGCTTGGGCCGGCGCGCTCGTGCTCGTCACCGGAATTTTCTGCGTTAATGTGCTTGTAAGAATCCTGACTCGCGGACGCGGCGCGCCAGTAGTGTAGCATCCTAAAAAATGGTTAATGTCGTTATGACAACACCCGAACAAAGCGTTACGGAGCGCATCGAGCGGCCTGCCCAGCCGCCCGTCAGCGCCGAGCCTGCACCAAAGTTAACTTTTGAGGCGAAGAATGTCTCGATCTGGTACGGGGAAAAGCGGGCCATCGAGAATGTGAGCCTCGACATCGCTTCCAATGCCGTGACAGCGATCATTGGGCCTAGCGGTTGCGGAAAATCAACGTTTCTCCGGGCCCTCAATCGGATGCACGAACTGGTGCCAAAGACGCGGATGGACGGGACGGTCCTTCTTCATGGCGAGGATCTTTATTCCAAAACCGTTGATCCCGCAATTGTTCGACGCCGAGTTGGCATGATCTTCCAGAAATCGAATCCGTTTCCGACCATGACGATTGGCGAAAATGTCATCGTCGGCTTGCGATTGAATGGAGTGCGCAATCACAAATTTCTTAATGAACGCCTGGAAAAATCGCTGCGCATGGCTGCTCTTTGGGACGAAGTTAAGGACGATTTGCACAAGCCAGGCACCAGTCTTTCTGGTGGCCAGCAGCAGAGGCTCTGCATCGCGCGCTCGCTGGCCGTGGAGCCGGAAGTGATCTTGATGGATGAGCCTTGTTCGGCGCTCGATCCGATCGCCACGGCGAAAATCGAGGAACTGATCCACGAACTAAAAGCGAAATACACCATTGTAACCGTGACGCACAACATGCAGCAAGCCGGCCGCATTTCGGATTACACCGCCTTCATGTACCTCGGCCGGTTGATCGAGTTTGGACCGACGACAAAGATTTTCACAAATCCAACCGAAAAACAGACGGAGGATTATATCACGGGTCGATTTGGATAATGAGCAGGAGTAAGAATCAGTAAGAAACGAGGCGAAGAAACAACGATGATCGCGCCAAGGCATATTCTCGGAACATTTGATGAATCGCTCGCGGCACTCCGCAACAATGTGCTCATGATGGCCGGGCTGAGCGAGCGCAGTCTGGGGCGCGCAATGAAGGGGCTGGTTGATCGCAATGACGATCTTTGCGCAAACACAATCGCCGATGACGAAGAAATCGATCAGCTGGAGAAACAGATCGATAAGGACGGCGTTGATATTCTATTGCGCTTTCAGCCCGTTGCATCGGATCTGCGCCGCGTAGTCTCCGCGATGAAACTGTCGACCAATCTGGAGCGAATCGGCGATCAAGCGACTACGATTGCGCGACGCGCCCGAAAGTTAAATCAGCATCCGTCCCTGGCCGAAGTTGAACTGATAAAGCCGATGTACGAGCAGGCAATGTCGATGTTTAAAGACAGCGTCGATGCCTTCGCGCGCGAGGATGTCGATCTTGGTTGCGCGGTCGTTACGCGCGACGAAAAACTGGACGATTTAAACCATGAAGCCAGTCGCAAGTTAATCGAGCGCATGGCACAGGATCCGGATCAATTGCGGGGCTATTTGAACCTTATTTTTGTTGGCCGTTGCCTCGAACGCGTGGGCGACCACGCTACCAATATTGCCGAAGACGCAGTTTACGCCGCGGCTGCCCAAGATATTCGGCATCCATCCCTCACTGCCACGACGTGAGGGACCATTGGCAGACGCAGCTGGTCTTGCCTAATTTTCCAAGCAGTGGTTGCTTGAGTTATACGGGCAACCAAGAGTGGCGTGGGGCCTTTGCCCCGCTGCGGCTGGTGCGACGCAGGCGCTGCTTTTGGGTCACCCATTCAACAACGACCTAAGATGCCTACTGCGGCCGAGAAAACCAGCGTTGCCCAGGAGCCTCCTGCTCCGGCCGAGCTGGTCCAGAAGGATCGTCCTCAAGAAGTGCGTTTTTCGGATCCCGAAAACTTTATCAACCGCGAACTAAGCTGGCTTGAGTTTAATCGGCGGGTTCTCGAGGAAGCTCAGGACCCAACGCAGCCCCTCATCGAGCGAGTGAAGTTCCTTACCATTTTCAGCTCAAATCTGGATGAGTTCTTCGAGATCCGCGTGGCTGGGATCAAGCAGCAAATCAAAAGTGAAACCAGCGATACCGGACCGGACGGCCTAAGTCCGACCGATACGTTCGATCGTATCCAGAAGACGGCGCGCCAGCTCGTGGCGACGCAATGCGCTCTATGGAAAAATGAACTGCTGCCCGAGTTGGCAAAGAACGGGATTTACGTGCGCGAAATGGCGGAGCTCTCGGCGAAACGCGCAGCATGGGCGCATCGTTATTTTCAGCAGGAAGTTCTTCCGATGCTTACTCCCCTGGCAGTGGATGCCAGCCATCCATTCCCGCATCTTTTGAACCGAAGTCACAATCTGCTGGTGCGGGCAAAATTACAACGAGGTGGCGAGCCGCTGCACGCCATCGTGCAGGTGCCCAGAGCGGTCTCGCGTCTGATCGCACTGCCACGCGGCAAGGGCGCAGACGAGCCGTGGGAGTACATTTATCTCGCCTCCCTCATCAAACAGCACATCGGGGAATTGTTTCCCGGCTTGATCTTGGATGAAGTCCACGCGTTTCGAGTCACCCGCAACAGCGATCTGTATATCGACGAGGAAGAAGCGGAAAACCTGCTGCGCAGCATCGAGCAGGAGCTGCGGCGTTCAAGTCGAGGCAAGGCTGTTCGGCTCGAAGTGGAGGCGGATTGCCCAAAGGATGTTTTGGAATTGCTGCTGCGGTTCTTCGACCTGACAGAGGCTGACGCTTACAAGCTCGATGGGCCGCTTTCGATGACGCATCTCATGCCCCTCGTGACAAATGATGCGTTTGCCAAGCTGAAAGACCGGCCATTTCAGCCGGCGCGCGATCCAGCGCTTCCACCGCACGTTGATTTTTTCGAGGTCTTGCGACGCCAGGATGTGTTGCTTCATCACCCTTATGACAGCTTCGATCAAGTTGTCGAATTGATAGAGGCCGCTGCGCGGGATCCGCAGGTGCTTGCGATCAAAATCACTCTATACCGAACGAGCGGTGATTCGCCTATTGTCGAAGCGCTCATCAGTGCAGCCAATGCCGGGAAACAAGTTACGGCCATTGTTGAGCTGCGCGCGCGGTTTGATGAGGCGAGCAACATTCAGTGGGCCCGGCGTCTGGAGGAAGCTGGTGCGCACGTCATCTATGGCGTGGTTGGCCTCAAAACGCACTGCAAGGCGCTGCTGATCGTTCGCCGCGATGCAGACCAACTCCGGCGCTACGTGCAGCTCGGCACTGGCAACTATCACCCGCGCACTGCGCGCATCTATACCGACTTTAGTTTGCTCACCAGCGAACCCAAGTTGACGGAGGAAGTGGCAATCGTCTTCAACACGCTCACTGGTCTGGCCGGTTATCCAGGACTAAAAAAATTGATGGTCGCCCCGTTTGATATGCACAGCCGTTTCATCAAGCTAATTGAGCGGGAGCGTGACCACGCTCGGGCAGGCAAACCGGCTCGCATTGTCGCGAAATTGAACGCGCTCGTCGATCAGGAGATCATCGAGAAACTGTACGAAGCTTCGCGCGCGGATGTGACCATCGATTTGATCGTCCGCGGCATCTGTTGTTTGCGGCCTAAAATGCCCGGCTTGAGCGAGAATATCCGTGTCATTAGTATTGTCGGTCGCTTCCTGGAACACAGCCGAATTTTTTATTTTGAGAATGCCGGCCAGCCCAGAGTGTTCCTTTCCAGCGCGGATTGGATGCCACGAAATTTTTTCCGGCGCATCGAACTGGCGTTCCCCGTCGAAAACCCGGCATTGCGCGATCAGATTATCAACGAGGTGCTACCGAGTTTCTTGCATGATCGCGTTAAGGCGCGGGAGCTGCTGCCCGACGGGACCTATCGTCGATTGAAGCCTGAAGGAACGGAACCACGCGCCCAGGCGCAATGGCATTTCCGCGAAGTCTCTCGCGAGCGCGCGAAAAAAATGACCGGTTCCAAGAAAAAATTGCGCGCAGACAAATTAATTCCGATGACCGTTGCCACCGATCCGCCCGTTACCACGAATCCGGAAACTGACAGTGGTGAGAAGTCGGCGCCCTCAGTTAAGACAACGCCGGCATCGCCGGCGCCCGCTACACCCCGAAAGCAATCTTGAAGAATAAAATCCTCGTTATCGACGTCGGCGGCTCAAATGTGAAGCTGATGATCTCGCGCGCTGCGAGGAGAAAATTCAAGTCGGGAGGGAAATTGACGCCGGGTGCGATGGTGAACCAAATCAAACCGCTGGTTGCCGATTGGGAATTCGACGCCGTTTCACTCGGGTTTCCTTCCCCGGTGCGCAACGGCAAAATCGTGAGCGAGCCGAAACATCTGGGCAAAGGCTGGGTCAGATTCGACTTCAAGAAAGCACTGGGCAAACCAGTGCGCATCATCAATGATGCATCTATGCAGGCGCTCGGCAGCTACCACGGTGGCCGAATGCTCTTTCTTGGACTTGGGACAGGACTTGGGTCCGCCCTGGTTTGGGATAGTTATGTCCTCCCTCTCGAACTAGGCGACTTGCCCTATCGCAACGGCAGTATTATTGAGGATTACCTTGGCGAAGCCGGCCACGCACGGGTCGGCGAGAAAGTCTGGCAGCGCGATGTTCAACACGCCCTCGTGCAATTGAAGAAATCACTCATTGCCGATTATGTCGTGCTAGGCGGTGGAAACGCCAAGGAATTGAAGGAGATCCCGAAGGGAGTTGAACTCGGACATAACCGGAACGCGTTCCTGGGCGGAGTTCGACTCTGGCAAATTGACTCGCGCACACGGCGACCGAAGTGGCAGATTCTTTGAGGCAGTAAAAATGTCAAAAGAGTTACAAGGTTAAAATGGACCGTCATCAAATGCTTTCTTCCTCTTAACTTTGTAATCCTCTAACCTTTTAACTCTGTTAAACATGAAACTTTATTTTCTAAGACATGGTGAGGCCGATTGGCCGAGCTGGAAGAAACCCGATGACGAACGCCCGTTGACCAAGCGCGGAAAAAGAGAAATGCGCGACGTAGCGAAATTTTTGGACCGCCTGAAAGTGCGGCCCGACTTAATCATTACCAGCCCATTGCCCCGCGCGGCGCAGACCGCCGAAATCGCGGCGGACTACCTCAAAGCCAAGGTGCGCAAGGATGAATCGCTCGCACCGGGATTTGGCAGAAGTAAATTGCGAACAGTGGTGAAGCGGCATCGAGCAAACGTTCTGATGCTTGTCGGCCACGAACCTGACTTCACAAATGTTATTTCAGGATTAACTGGGGCGTCGCTCAAACTCGCCAAGGCTGGCGTCGCGCTGGTCGATGTAGATCCCGAATCTGAGGAAGGAAAACTTCTTTGGCTCCTCCCGCCAAAGATCGGGAAGAAATAGGTGACGTGATTAGTGAGAGGTGAGTGTCGCGGCACCACGCATTTACTTCTCACCTGCTTATCACTGCGCGAGCAGATAAGCGCGACTAGCGCGAGCAGTAAGGAACAACGCACGGCCGCGCCGGCGTAATCCTTGGCCATGCGTTGTCCGAAGAACAATGCAATGAGGGCAACGGCTGAAATAACAGCGCCGTAAAAGGCCAGGGTCGTTTCTCGCGAAATGATTAGATGACGCATCCAATCGCGCTTAGTGCTCCGGCTGCAACTTCGAGAATCGTGATCGCTGCCAACAGAACGGATACAACTCCGGCCAACTGGCTTTTGGCAAAATGCCCTTTAGCCATCTCGAGGTTACTGCGGTGATCGATGACTTTATCGATCCCGGATTGAAGGAAGAGAATCGCAAGAAAAGCGGAGCCGAAGATCTGGGTCAGATAAATTGCTCCCGTGAGCGTGTGCAAAAATGGCATGGCTCACGAACGTTAGCTGGAATCATCCAGCTTTGTCGATCCTTCATGATGCGGACGCTGCAAATGTCCGACGGACTGCCAAGAAAAAAGCAGGGACGCGATTTTTTCGCGTCCCTGCTTTGTAAACTACTTCGCCTATACCGTTGGTTACGACGACTTGCGCGTAATACGCGAAATGCAGGTCGTTGTCGAGCTCACCATCAAGATTGACCCAGCCCTGCACTGGAGCCCTGCGGCGCGCCGGTCACCGTGAGCGTCGTCGAACCGTTGGCCGGGCGTTACGCTGGCCGGGACAGTGATCGCGGTATCACCGAGCTTAAGGTCCAGCATTGAAACACTGGGAACCGTCCCCGAACGTCTCGGCGTAAACTTTGTCGTCGAGACGCTGAACGTCTGATCGGTGCCTGTCGGGTTGTTTAGTGTGATGGTAACCGAAGTCGGACGACCAACGGTCACACGGCCGAAACTCGCCGAAGCCGGATCCATCCATGTTGTTGCGCTGCAGCTACGGAGGTTCTCGCGCCCCTGCCTCTGCGCGTCGGACCGACGTCGTCGCAAGCCGGTCTGCGCATCCTTGATCACCAGAAATCGGCGCGGTTGACGAGCGCCGACTTAATCTGCGCAGGCGACCAGTCTGGATACAGTTGCAGGAGCACCGCTGCCGACCAGCGAATGTGCGGCGTTGACATCGACGTGCCGGAAGAACGCCCACCGGAACCGTCGCCCGGGCAGCCGGCCGGCTTGCCACGCACGTGATCGAACTGAGAACGTTGACGCCAGCCGAGGTTAGTCAGGCTTGACGCAAGTCGACGTTTGTCGGCCCCTGGCTGCTGAAGCCAACAGAATCCTTGTTTCCCGGTGATGAATTCCTGGAACGTGGCGCTTGCTGCGGCGCGTGGTCTCCGGACCTCGCAGCGCTGCGCCTTCGTTCTTGCCGATCATGACTGCCGGTAGATCATCATCGAAACCGCCGTCCTCGCCATTGCAATGGTCTCCAGCGACGTTGTTGATGATCAGAACGCGATTGCACCTGCCGCTTTGGCGTTGCGACTTCTGGCTAACGTGCACACCCGCGGTCAATAATCGCCAGTTGCCGGAAGCGCCGGATCGACGCTGGCGCAGCCGTTGAATGTGTATCGAAGAGTCGAAGGTCCTGCGGGAACGGCGGAAATCGCCTACTGCGCGCCAACGTTGTTCCACCGCTTCGGATAGGTAAACGGCTGGCCGACGAAATGCTGGTTTGTGCTCCGCCGACCGTGATGACCTTGCGCGGCCGGGGACTCAAGGGTGCCTTGGCCGGGACCGCTGTTACCAGCAGGCAACGGCTACTACGAGTCCTGCATCGACGCGTTATCGAGTCCGATCGCCAGCAGATCGTTGTTGCCATGATAACCGCCCAGCGACAGGTTGAGAACATCCATGCCGTCCTCGATTGCCGCATCAACGGCGTTCAGAATGTCTTCCTGCGAGCGTTCACACGCCACCGGGAAAACATTGTAATTTCCCAGCCACGCGCCCGGAGCGATGCCCGACATGTCATCGATCTCACACCGTTCCACCGCAGTTTGCCGGTTACTCCAGCCGCAATCCCGCGTGTGTGTTCCGTGGTCTTGAATGCCTGGGCGTCGAGACCTTGGTCTGGGCTTTGTTATAGAAAACTTTCGCAACAATAACCTTTTCGAGACGTAGTTGCAGTCCTGATCCTCGTGATGCGAAGCGCTATCAGCCGCATCGCACTTTGAGAATCCTGGGGATAGCTGAAACCAGTTGGGTCGAAGAAAGGATGCGTGTCATCAATGCCCGTGTCGATATCCCCGATCTTAATGCCGGCGCCGGCAGTCGCCCTGCCGCCAGCGGCAGTCCAGGCGTCAGACGCGTTGATGATTTTGTAACTCTCGCTCAGAGTAGGATGGTAAAGCGCGTTATACTCGGCGCTCTGCACCATCGGAGCGGCTGCGATTGTCGCCAGCGGCGTCCCGTTGAGTTGCACCGCCACTGCGTTAAGTGAGACATCGTACTCGCCCGTAACCCTTGCTCCGGGGGCATTTGTTCGCAGCCAACGTTTGAATTCGTTGCGCTTCTGATTCAGTTGTGCGCGGTATGATCCTACTGCCTGGCCCTTGAAATCAATCTTCCTGCCGTGCGGCGGTTTCGTGCTGGGATTCGTACTTATTGGATCACCTTTGAGTTGCACGATGGCGCTCGTGTTATCCACGTCGGGGCCGCGGGTGAAGGCGTCAGCGTTTGGATTCGGTCGAGGCGAGCCGCCTACGCCAAATGCAATAACGCCCAAGCCGATAGCAGAGAATATCAGGGTTGTTGCGAGTATTTTCTTCATAGGTTTGGATAGATTAGGGGTTGTGACAGTTCTGTAATGGGAACTGCTTGTCAATTCCTATTCGTGCGCGCCGTGCGTGCCAGTCGCAAAAAAGTCAGCCGAAAATTGTCGGCACGTCTTGAAAGCGGCCAAACCGCCAACTCGTATAGAATTGTCAATCGCCTTGCGCGACCGCATCGGCGAAGGCGACGTCACCTGATTTCAAATCCAACTCCGCTTCAGTGGCCGTACCAAAAACCCGGGCGCGGCTTTCGTCGAATTCTTTTTCCCACCGTGCGACGACCACTGTCGCCAGACAATTACCGATCACATTCACGCAGGTGCGCCCCATGTCCATCAATTCGTCCACGCCGAAAATTATCGCAACGCCGATCGGGCCGAGACCTGCTGGCAAAAAACTGTTCAGCGTCCCGAGTAAAATAACCAGCGACGCGCGTGGCACGGCGGCGACGCCTTTGGACGTAAGCATGAGCGTGAGCATCATCGCAAGCTGCTGACCAAAACCCATGTGCCAACCCATGGTCGTTTCGGCGGCCTGCGCCACGAACACGGAAGCGAGCGCGAGATAAAGCGTCGAGCCGTCGAGATTAAACGAATAACCGGTTGGCATCACGAACCCGACGATGTGTCGCGGCACACCGAAACGTTCCATCGATTCCATCGCCTTGGGCAACGCCGATTCGCTGCTCGTGGTCGCGAAGGCGAGCGCAGCTGGCTCGCGCACCGCCCGCACAAATTGCCGCAGCGGCACACGCGCGATAAGAACCACAAGGCCAAAAATAACGACGATGAAAATGATTAGCGCCAGGTAAAGCGATAGAATTAGTTTGCCCAGATTCACGAGCACCCCGGGGCCTTGTGTGCCGATCGTGTGTGCCATTGCTGCGCCTACGCCGATTGGCGCAAACAGCATCACGTAATTTGTAAATTTGAACATGACCTGGGACAGGCTCTCCATCGCCCGGACGATTGGTTTCCCCTTTTCGCCAATCGCTGACACGGCGAGCGCAAAGAGCACGCTAAACATGACGATTTGCAAAACGTCACCGCGCACCATTGCTTCGATCACGCTCGAGGGGAATGCATGGACGATCGTTTCGACCAGAGTCTTTGGATGACTTTGCTCGATTGTCTTAATGACATCGGTGTTGGTAGCGGCCAGAGTTACGCCTATGCCAGGCTTCGTGAAATTGACTACAGCGAGGCCGATGAACAACGCTGCTGTAGTGACGATCTCGAAATAGACGAGCGCTTTCACGCCCATCCGTCCTACCTTTCGCAATGCACCTGCGCCTGCGATTCCAACCACGATGGTCGAGAACACCAGCGGTGCGATGATGGATTTGATCAGGTTAATGAAGATGTCGCGCAAAAAATAAACCGCGTTCCCCCAATCGGGCCTCAGCCACCCGATCACACCGCCGACAACCAACCCGATCATGATCTGCATCGTCAACGACGGCCGATACCATGGCCGGCGTATCTGTTGAGATTCCCTGGTACTCACCGCCATGGTCATTAACACAAAGACGAATTCAAAACAGCACGCGTTTCATTTCCTGAGATCGGCACACCGGACGGATTAGGCCCGCTGTACGGCGGGCGGACAGGATGTCTGTGCTACGCTTAATCGATCAGGCGTCGATTGATTTCGCCGTAAGCATCGACGCGGCGATCCCGCAAAAATGGCCAATGCGTGCGCTGCTCATTGACGCGGCTCCAATCGACGTCGGCCATCACAATCTCTTCCCGGTCGACGGAACCTTTTGCGAGAATTTCGCCGTCTGGTCCGCAAACAAAACTTTGTCCCCAAAATTCAATGCCATCGCCGCCCGCAGGCGCTTCATGACCGACGCGGTTTGGCACGGCGACATAGCATCCATTCGCGATTGCGTGACTGCGCTGAATCGTTTCCCAGGCGGAATGTTGTGCTGCGCCGGACTGCTTTTTTTCCGAAGGGTGCCAACCGATTGCTGTGGGATAAAAAATAATCTCCGCGCCGTGTAACGCGGTCAGGCGCGCCGCTTCCGGATACCATTGGTCCCAGCAAACGCAGACCCCGATCTTGCCCTGCGCTGTCGGCCACGCCTGAAACCCAAGGTCGCCGGGCGCGAAATAAAACTTCTCGTGATACAGCGGATCGTCCGGGATATGCATCTTGCGGTATTTGCCGAGCAATTTTCCGTTCGCGTCGATGATTGCCGCGGTGTTGTGATAAACGCCGGCGCTGCGTCTCTCGAAAAGTGAAGCGATAATCACCGTGCCGGTTGCTCGCGCCACTTCGCCCAACGCCGATGTTGATTTGCCCGGAATTTCCTCGGCCAGACCGAAATTCTGGTGGTCTTCTGTCTGACAAAAGTATTGCGACCGAAAAAGCTCCGGTAAACAAACAATCTGGGCGCCTTTTTGTGCCGCCTCGCGAATGAATTCAATCGCTCGCGAGAAATTCTTGTCCGGGTCCGGCCCGCAACGCATCTGGATAAGCGCAATTTTCGTCATTCCGAGCGAAGTCGAGGAATCCCGTTGCGATACCCCTGAGGTTTCTCCACGGGATGTCTCGACTTCGCTCGACATGACAGTGAGCTAATTACTTAACCGATTCCGCCGGGACGATCTTCACGCTTTCGATCACCACGCGTTTCGTCGGCTTGCTCACTTCGCCCTGTGCATTTCGCTCGACCGGCGTATTGCCGATTTTGTCGAGCACGTCATCGCCTTTGATCAATTTGCCGAACGTCGTGTATTGCCCATCGAGTCGCCGAACGGGTGCGAGGCAGATGAAGAATTGCGAGCCGGCCGAATCTGGATCAGGCCCTCGCGCCATCGAGATGACACCGCGATCGTGGGAATGATTGTTAAACTCGGCTTTGATTTTGTAACCGGGGCCGCCTTCTCCGTAAGAGCTCTCTTTCGCCGGGTCCTTTGAATTAGGGTCGCCGCCCTGAATCATGAACCCCTTGACGATGCGGTGGAAGATGGTTCCATCGTAGAAGCCTTGACGCGCCAGCTTCTTAAAATTCTGGATTGTATCTGGCGCGGCATCAGTCCAAAACTGCACTACCATTTCACCTTCGTTAGTTTTGATCACAGCGACTTCGTTTGGGGTACTCATAGGAGGAGTTTCTTTCTTTTCTTCGGCGGCAAAGGCCACAGTGCTTAACAGTGCGGCAAGGAGGATCGAGAATTTCATGCTGACAAATGACATCAATGCAATGTCATGTCGAGCGAAGTCGCCTGCCAAGCCGTAGCTTCATGCGAAGCCTGGAGACATCTCTAGATGATCAATCAGAGATTCCTCGACTTCGCTCGGAATGACAGAATTGAACGTTGGGCATTTGTCATTCCGGTCATTCGGATTTGTTTCGTCATTCGTCATTGGGATTTCGTCATTCATTTATGGTATTCCTGCAGACTGCGCACCTGAACTTTCCGTTTTTGCAGTGACCGGATTCCGTTTGCGCTCGCCAACGCGGCGCGCACCGTCGTCATGATGGGAATCTTCGCGGCCAGCGCCGCATTGCGAATGACCACTTCGTGCTCGCGCGGAATTTTCCCACTCGGCGTGTTGATGATGAAGTTGATGTCGCCATTCTTGATGCGGTCCAGGACGTTTGGGCGTCCTTCGTGAATTTTGAAGACCTTGGTGATCTTGATTTTCGCTTTTGTAAGGGCATCCGCAGTGCCGCTTGTGGAAATGATTTCGAAGCCGAGTTTCACAAACTCCCGCGCGACCTGAATCACCGCTTCCTTGTCAGTGTCCTTGACGCTGATGAACACCTTTCCTTTTTTCGGCAGCGGCGGCGGTGCCGCCATTTGCGATTTTGCATAGGCGAGGCCGAGATCCACATCCATCCCCATGACTTCGCCGGTCGATTTCATCTCCGGCCCGAGCGAGATATCCAGGCCTTCGTAGCGCAGAAAGGGGAACACAGCTTCCTTCACTGAGAAGTGTTTCGGCACGATTTCCTTTGTGAAACCGAGCTCGCGCAATGATTTTCCGGTCATCACTTTGGCAGCGAGTTTTGCAAGCGGAACACCAATTGCCTTGCTAACGAAGGGAACCGTGCGGGACGCGCGCGGATTCACTTCCAGCACGTAAACGTCGTCGCCCTTCACGGCGAATTGCACATTCATCAGGCCTCGCACCTTCAACTCGCGCGCCATCGCCTTTGTGGCAGCGGAAATCTCATCCAGAATTGTTTGCGACAAGGAGAATGTCGGAATGACGCATGCGCTGTCACCGCTGTGAATGCCTGCCTCCTCGATGTGCTCCATGATTGCACCGATCACTGTCGTTTCGCCATCAGAAATGCAATCGACATCCACCTCAATCGCATCTTCCAAAAAACGATCGATCAGCACGGGACGATCAGGCGTTACCTCAATTGCGCTCGCCATGTAGCGCCAAAGGTCCTCCTCATTGTAGATAAGCTCCATGGCGCGTCCGCCGAGAACGAAGCTCGGCCTAACAAGTGCAGGATAGCCGATTTTTCTGGCTATCGCGACGGCGTCTTCGGTGCTCGTCGCGGACCCATTCGGGGTTTGGCGCAGACCAAGTTTGTCAAGCATCTCCGCAAACAAGCCCCGATCTTCTGCGGTCTCGATGCTTTCAGGCTGCGTGCCAAGAATGGGTACGCCTGCCGCCTTCAATCCGCCCGCCAGATTCAGCGGCGTTTGGCCGCCAAACTGGACGAACACGCCCTCGGGTTTCTCCTGGTCATAAATGTTGAGCACGTCTTCGAGCGTGAGCGGCTCAAAGTAAAGTTTGTCGCTCGTGTCGTAATCCGTGGAGACCGTTTCCGGATTCGAGTTGACCATGATTGTTTCGAATCCGAGTTCGCGCAGGGCAAAAGCCGCGTGCACGCAGCAATAGTCGAATTCAATTCCCTGGCCGATCCGGTTCGGTCCGCCACCCAGGATCATGATCTTTCGCTTACCACTTTCACGCCGCTCGTTCTCGTCGCCATACGTCGAGTAGTAATACGGCGTGTAAGCTTCAAACTCTGCCGCGCAGGTATCGACGAGGCGATAAGTGGGAATGACGCCTGACGACTGCCGCTTCGCACGGATTTCAGTTGCGCTGACTCCGTTCGCCACAGCCAGTTGGCGATCCGAAAAACCAAGTTTCTTGGCGCGCAGCAAATCTTTAGTCTTCAAACATTGCGTTCCGGTCACGATCTCCGCCAGATTGCTCAAGAACCATCTGTCGATCTTGGTCAGTTCGAAAACTTCGTCGATCGACATTCCGTCTTGAAATGCCTGAGCTAGATAAAAAATCCGTTCCGCGTTCGGGATCGCGAGCTTCAGACGCAGGGTCTCAGCGTCCACATCTTTATTTGCGCCATCGCCACATAGGCCGAAGCGTTTGATCTCCAGGCTGCGCAGTGCTTTTTGTAACGCTTCCTTAAACGTGCGGCCGATCGCCATCGCTTCGCCGACACTTTTCATTCGTGTCGTAAGCGTCGCTTCCGCCTGTGGAAACTTTTCGAACGTAAACCGCGGTACTTTGACCACGCAGTAATCGATGGTTGGCTCGAAGCATGCCGGGGTTTCGCGGGTGATATCGTTTTTGATTTCATCCAGCGTGTAACCGACTGCGAGTTTTGCCGCAATTTTCGCAATCGGAAAACCCGTTGCCTTCGATGCCAGCGCACTGGAGCGCGACACCCGCGGATTCATTTCGATCACGACCATCCGGCCGTTGTCGGGGTGCACCGCAAACTGAATATTCGACCCGCCGGTCTCCACGCCGATCTCGCGAATGACCGCGAACGAGGCGTCGCGCATCATCTGGTATTCCTTGTCCGTGAGGGTCTGCGCCGGCGCGACAGTGATGGAGTCGCCCGTATGCACGCCCATCGGATCGAAATTCTCGATGGAACAGACGACCACGCAGTTGTCCATGCGGTCGCGCATCACTTCCATCTCGAATTCCTTCCAGCCAACCAGCGATTCTTCGATTAGCACTTCGTGGACCGGCGAGAGATCGAGGCCGCGTGCAACAATCGCATCGAGTTCCTCGCGATTGTACGCGATGCCGCCACCGGTCCCGCCCAGAGTGAACGCCGGCCGAATAATGAGCGGGAACGTTCCGATCTCACCAACGATGCGATTGATATCCGCGAGCGAACGCGCCACGCCGGAGCGCGGCACTTCCAACCCGATGCGCAACATCGCTTCCTTGAACAATTGCCGATCTTCGCCTTTTGCGATGGCTTGAGCGTTTGCTCCGATTAGCTTCACGCCATGTCGCGCCAGCGCACCGTTGCGGTTCAACTCCATCGCAGCGTTCAGTGCCGTTTGTCCGCCCAAAGTTGGCAAAATGGCGTCCGGTTTTTCGCGCTCCATGATTGCCTCGATTACCTCGGGCGTGATCGGTTCGATATACGTACGATCCGCGAATTCTGGATCGGTCATGATGGTAGCCGGGTTGGAATTCACCAGCACGACCTCATAGCCTTCCTCTCGGAGTGCCTTGCACGCTTGCACGCCGGAATAATCAAATTCGCAGCCCTGTCCGATCACGATTGGACCTGAGCCGATCAGCAGGATTTTCTTAAGCTCGTTATTTCGCGGCATCTGCGCCAGCGCGGACAGTAAACGAAATCACACGAACGTCACGCGAGAATCGTAGCATAGGCATCTTGCCTGTGGGGCGAGCGGAGTCCGCGCCTACTCGGTACTCTTCGCGCAGTCCCATCCGGCAGGCGAGACGCCCGCCGCCCCCAGCCGAGACGGCTATGCTACGCCACCTGCGCCATGCGTTGCCGGTCCAGCCAAACTTTGCAGATGCTTTTGATGCGCGTGAGGACGTAATAGACCGTCTGGCTGCGGATTCGCACCAGCTCCGTTCCGACGATGCGGGTTACGAAATCGCTGGGGAGATCGAGAATTTCCTGCGGTGTCGAGCCCTCCAGTCCCTTGCAAAGAATCGCCGTCATGGAGCGGGTAAGTGTTTGCACTTCCGGACCGAGCGTCATGCGAATGTGTGCTCTGCCGTCTTCATCCACGTGCAGATAAACGCCGACCGTGTCTGTGCATTCCTCGTCCTTTCGCACGTCGACAAGGTCAAAGTTCTCGCCTTCGCGCGGCTCCTGCTTCTTCGCGCTGTCTGCGTAGGAAACGAGCGTCTCGCGCCGCTCATCTTCGGGGAGCGACTCGAAGAGGTTGATGATCTTGTTTAGCTTGGTCGGATACATGGACAATCGTTAATCTATCACTCCTTTGGCTTTGCTCACCAAGGCGTTTATGCCTAATTGCATCATGAAGATACCGATTAGAGTCGCTGTAACAGGCGCGGCCGGGCAAATTGGTTACGCGCTTCTGTTCCGCATCGCCTCTGGACAGATGTTCGGGCCGGACCAACCGCTCAAACTCCATTTGATCGAAATTCCGGATGCGCTCGGCGCGCTGGATGGCGTCGTGATGGAATTGCACGATTGCGCCTTTCCGTTGCTGGAATCAGTTGTGCCCACAGCGGACCTCAATGAAGGTTTCCGGGATGTGAATTGGGCGCTGCTGGTGGGAAGTGTCCCGCGCAAGGCGGGCATGGAGCGGAAGGATTTACTCGGGATTAACGGCAAAATTTTCATCGGACAAGGTCAGGCAATCGAAAAAAATGCCGCCTCCGATGTACGCGTGCTCGTAGTGGGAAACCCTTGCAATACGAATTGTCTGATTGCGATGAATAACGCCAAAGAGATTCCAAGCGATCGCTGGTTTGCCATGACCCGACTGGACGAAAACCGTGCGCGCGCGCAACTGGCACATAAGGCCGGTGTAGGCATTGGCTTGGTCACGAACATGACCATCTGGGGAAATCACTCCTCGACGCAGTATCCCGATTTCTACAATGCCAGGATCGACAATCGTCCGGCGAACGAGGTGATCCGAGACGAAAAATGGTTGAAGGAAGAATTCATCGCCACCGTGCAACAACGCGGCGCCGCGGTGATCAAGGCGCGAGGACTTTCGTCGGCCGGTTCCGCGGCGAACGCAGTCGTCGACACCGTCTTTTCGCTCATAAACGACACGCCGGGTGACGACTGGCATAGCGTGGCGGTTTGTTCCGACGGGAATTATGACGTCGAGAAAGGATTGATCTCATCATTCCCGGTTCGTGTGCGCGGTGGAAAATGGGAAATTGTGCAGGGACTTCCGATCAACGATTTCAGCCGCGCGAAAATCGACGCGTCGGTGGCGGAATTAAAAGAAGAGAAGTCCCTCGTTAGCGAATTGATTTCGTAATCTTCTTCGCAGCGACCGGCTTCACCACCAGCCCTTGCTTTCCTGAGGTAGGTCCATATTAGTTCGCGCGCTTCAACTGGCAGCGATCAAAACAGTAGCGTTGGTCAATTATCAGTTCCACGGCGTTTGTTTCGCCTCTCCCCTTAGGTGAGGGGTCCGAAGTTCTCAGGCGCAACTATCCGCCTGAACACCAAATAACCATTTACCAACACTATCAGTCGAAACCTTTCAATGCGTCCTGCGGATGATCGGGAAATCCAACGACGCCACGCGACCGGTCGAATTGATAGATGCGCGTCCGTGGGCGTTCGCGGAAAGGGAACGCCCGAAGCTTGTCGCCGTCGACAGCGTCTGCCGCGCCCGGAGCGCGGCACGCTTGCACACCTAAAGCATGCAGCTCGTTCCTGACCCGAGAAGCAGATCCGACGCAGTTCGACAGCTCGTTTGGGTCTTTCCTGAGATTGAAAAGCTGTTCCCGGCTTCCGTTTGCCATGAAAATATATTTCCACTCATCCGTACCACCATGAGTTTGAAATCGTGTGAGCCGGGAGATTCAACCATACCGACAAGATATTCACGCGGCGCGCATTCGCCTCGCAGCATTTTCAGAACATTCACTCCTTCTCGCACGGAACACTCGCCGGCCGCCTCAGTCGCGATTCCGAACAAGTCTGCGAGGCTGATCAATTCATTCCGAATAGTTCCGTTCGGCAGCATCGCCGGTCAACTAAGCAGCAAAGGAACGCGGCATGCGGCCTCCAAGAAGTTTTGTTTCTGCCACCCGTGATGATCACCCAAAAGGTCGCCGTGATCCGAAAAAAAGCAGACAAGAATGTTCTCGGATTTCGATCGCGCTTCGATCGCGTCGAGGATTCGTCCAACACAATGATCCAGATAACTGATTTCGCCGTAATATCGTGCCTTCACGATTCGCGCTAACGCCGGATTGATTGCATCCGCCCAGATGGCATATCGCATGAACGGAATCTCTTCATCCAAATGATCTTCCTCGATCCTGCCGAGAACGAGGTCGGGCATTCGATCGGGATCGTACATCCGATTGAAGGGAATTGGCGGAGCTAGCGGCGGATGCGGGCCGACAAATGATACGAACCCAAAAAAAGGCCGCGAATTATCCGACTTTGTAATCTCCTGCACCGCGCGATCGGCCATCCACGCTTCGGCGCCTAGCTTCGCGGGAAGCGGACTGCGCTGTGGCAGGTAATACATCTCGGTGCGTTCCCCAAACGGTTGCTCCAGGAAATCAAACGCCGGATGCTCGCGCGTCAGCCATGAACCGTAGTCGTCACCTTCGCGGGCCGGCGGGTGGTAAGTCTCTTCGCAACGCCACAGCGTTTCGTAACCGACATCTTCATTCCACGGATACGTATGGAACTTTCCGACTCCAAAAGTCCGATATCCCAGGCGCGACATTGTGCGTCCCAGATACGGCCCGCAACGCGCTTCCATTTCGGCCGCCTGTCCCGCTGCCGGCTTTGGTATTGCATTGCTAAAGACGCGCGTGGTGAGCGGTTCGCATCCTGTGCGGATCGTGTAGCGCGCGGGAATGCAAATCGGACAAGTTGCGTATGCATTGGAAAAGCTGATTCCCCGGCGCACCAGCCGGTCGAGGTTAGGGTATAGACGTGCGAGTTGCCGAGCGCAGCGATGGTATCGAATCGCTGCTGATCCGTCATGATAAAGAGTATATCGGGCCGGGTTAGTGACATTTTCGTTATGAGTCCCGCGCGAGCACTTGAATCGACAAGCGCGCCTGCCTGCAAGCTATCTCATAAATGTCATTCTGAGCGAAGAGAAGAATCTCTGATCATTTCTGCAGCAATCTTTCGCGAGAACAGTCAGAGAGGTTTCGCGAAGCCTGTCCTGAGTGAAGCCGAAGGGCTCAACATGACAGGACCATTGTACGGGATCGGTCTAGGTGGTTGCGAGTTCGCCACCCGTTAGACGACGAAACGCTTCGAGGTATTTCGCCGACGTCTTCTCAATCACGTCCTTCGGCAGAGACGGCGCAGGGGGAGCCTTGTCCCAGTCGAGCGTCTCCAGATAATCGCGCACGAATTGTTTATCGAAGCTGGGCGGGCTTTGGCCGACCGCGTATTCATCTTTTGGCCAGAAGCGCGACGAATCGGGCGTCAGACACTCGTCGATCAAGAGCAATTCTCCATCGATAATGCCAAACTCGAATTTCGTGTCCGCCACGATGATTCCCTTCTGCGCCGCGTGCTCGCGGCCGCGTGAATAGATTTCGAGACTGAGCGTTTTCACGCGATTAGCGATTTCGTCGCCGAGAATCTGAGCACATCGCTTCATGTCGATGTTCTCGTCATGACCCTGCTCCGCCTTTGTCGCCGGTGTGAAGATTGGCTTTGGCAATTGCGAGGCTTGTTTTAGTCCGGCCGGAAGCTCGATTCCACAAACGTTCTGTGATTCCTGATATTCCTTCCAACCCGACCCAGCAAGATAACCGCGCACCACGCATTCCACGGGGAGCGGTTTCGTTTTCTTTACGATCATCGAGCGTCCGGCGAGCTGCTCCCGGAACGGTTGCAACTCCTTGGAAAACTCTTCGAAGTTCGCCGTTACAAGGTGATTCTTGATGTTGTCGAAATGCTTAAACCAGAACGCCGAAATTTGGTTGAGCACTGCGCCCTTGTGAGGAATTGGATCGGGCAGGATCACGTCGAAAGCCGAGATCCGATCGGTGGCGACAAACAGTAGCGTGTCGCCAAGATCAAAGACTTCGCGCACCTTGCCGCTGCGCAGCTTTTTGATTCCCCGAAGTTCGATGGACAATTGTGTGGCAGTCTGCATGCGCCAATGCTCAACGCTCAACGCTCAACTTTCAACTCGCATGCTGTTTGTCATGTCGAGCGAAAGTCTTGCCCTGAGCGAAGTCGAATGGGTCGAGACATCTCTGATCTAATTTCCAGAGATTCCTCGACTCCGCTCGGAATGACAGACTAATTGAGCGTTGGAGGTTCCTCTCTCTTATGGCCGGAATCGTTGTCAAACCGCGGGCGCGAATTTTGCACGGACACGATTGGGTGTTTTCGAGCGAAGTCCTGAAGGTCTTTGGGAAACCGGCAGACGGAGACGTCATCTCGCTCAAGGACGGTAAGGATCATCTAATCGGGAGCGCGATTTACAATTCCAGGTCGCAGATTGTGGCGCGCCGTTTCTCGCGGCGGAAACAGGACTTGGACCTGGATTTCTTCAAACGCCGAATCACACAAGCGGCAGAATACCGTACGCGGCGACATCTCGATCCAAGGCTTTGCCGCGTTGTTTGGAGCGAAAGCGACGGACTTCCCGGGTTAATCATCGACAGGTACGGCGACTGTTTCGTGATGCAGACGCTTACGCTGGCGATGGACATGCGAAAAGATTTGATCGCCGACGCGATTGAAGGCGGCATCGGCTCGATGTCCAATGCGCCGGAAGCGCATGCCACGATCATCGAGCGAAATGACGCGCCGGTTCGCAAGGCGGAAGGATTGGAGTTGCGCACGAACGTTTTGCGCGGAGACGCCCCAGCGCGAATCGAGATCGAAATCGAGGACGTAAACTTCCAACTCGATCTCCTGCACGGACAAAAAACCGGCTTCTATCTCGATCAAAAACGCAACTATGGGATTGTTGCCGGATTCGCGCGGGACCGGCGCGTGCTGGACTGTTTCACAAATCAGGGAGCATTTGCGTTGACCTGCGCGCGTGCAGGCGCCTCGGACGTGACCGGCGTTGAAGAAAATTCCGAGAATATCGCGGCCGCGAAACGAAATGCAGCGCAGAACGATTTGAAAGTGCGATGGATCGAGCAGGATGTCTTTCAGTTCCTGCGTGCGGCCGAAAAATCCGGGACGCAGTATGATTTGATCGTTCTCGATCCGCCGTCCTTTACCAAAACCAGAAGCGGACTACGCGACGCGTTGCGTGGTTATAGGGAACTGCACATGCGCGCTTTCAAGCTTCTTTCGAAAGAAGGTCTGCTGGCGACCTTTTCATGCTCGCATCACGTAAGCGACGCCGCATTTTCGCAAACAATCTCTGATGCGCTTGTCGATGCCCGGCGTTCCGCGCGACGTTTGCGACGATTCGAGCAAGCCCCTGATCATCCCGTGCTGCCGACGATTCCCGAAACGGAATACTTCAAGGGAGTTTTGCTGGAGATGATGCCGGGGCGGTAGCACGCTCAAATGTCATCCCGAGCGGTAGCGAGGGACCTCCCGCAGAATGACCAATTACGCTGATTCCGTAGGGTGACGCAAACGTCGCAGGCGCAGGTCCCTCACTTCGTTCGGGATGACACGCTGTAGCGACTGAACAAATGTTGAGACGAAAATTTTCGCGGGTGCTTAACGAAAATATCTGGAATTCTCAAGTGAGGCATTTAATATGGCGCTCAGCGAGCCGGACGGCGAGTCCTGATTTGTCATGGCAGAAAAAATTCGACCGGTTGAACAAATGCTCGAACTGAGCGAGGACGAAGCCAATTCTCCCGAGCATCTGGATTCGCAAGTGCAGAAGGCGCAGGAGCAACTTCTCCAGCTCAAACGCCAGCAAGAGCAGATCGAGAAACAAAAGCGCGAACTGGAAGAACTAAGTCGTCGCCAGGACGAATTGGAGCACGGCCGCTCGGAGATGGCCGATAAACTGACCCGCTCGCTCGTGGTCCTGGAGCGTGAGGCGTACAACGCACAAAGCCGGCTCGAGCAGATCCGCGCGGCCCGGGAGAGTTTCGGTCAGCATTTGGAATTGATTGAAGCGATCGATCCAAAAAGTTGGAATCCCTCCGATCTACACAAGGAATTGAGCCGGGCTTTGAGCACGGTGGACGAGGCGCGCACAGTGTACAACGAGCAACGCAGCCGGTTGCATGCGGCGGGTGGAAATGAAGGCGACGCGTCACTGCCAGACGTCGGGACCGATTCTTACGAGAGCAACGACGGACGTTCATTTTCTCAGTGGTTCCAGATTGGCGTCGCACTCACTTTGCCGCTGATTATCTTTGGTGCCATTGCCCTTGCTCTTTTCATTTGGTTGGCGAGCAAGTGATGACGATGTTTCGTCGTTCGCCCAAGTCCAGCCCGCCGCTTCGCCGCAGGCAGGAAGAGATAGCACGCCAGGAAGCGGAACTGCGCGAGAGGCTCGAAAAACTCGAACGGCTTGTTGCGAAAGTGCCGTTGATCGAGAAAAACAGGGCGGACCAAGGCCCAAAAGATAATCGAACCGACAAACGATTCCGTGTCTCAGTTGCGGCGCAAGCCGGAGGCTCCATCGGCGAAAGCAGGAATTCCCGGCGCCCTCGTTCGATGCGCAAAGAGCGACGGGAAGGCCAAATCATTTTCCTCCTTCTTGTGGTGGCGCTTGCCGTCGCACTCATCTGGCTGATCAGCAACCTGCATTCGTAAGCAACAATCATGGCCGGGACTTCGGAGCTCGACGTTGGGTACGTCGCCAGGCTGGCGCGAATCAATCTCACTGAAGAGGAGGGAAACGCGTTTCAGAAGCAACTTGATGATGTGCTGAAGTACGTTGAAAAACTTCGCCAGGCGGACGTGAGTCGCGTCGAAGCAGCTGCGCACGCGCTTCCCATTTTCAATGTTTTCCGCGAGGACGCGGCGAGCGAATGGTTCACGGCGGAACAAGCGCTGAGCAATGCGCCCCGAAAGGCCAACGATCTTTTTATCGTCCCTAAAGTCGTAGAATGACGGAGAAGGATCTTCCGGCGCTAAGCATCGCCGATCTGCAATCGATGTTGCGTCGCCGGGAAGTTTCCGCGCGCGAAGTCGTCGATGCGCTGCGAGCCCGCGTCGAAGCGGTGGATGGAGAAATCGGCGCTTATCTCTCTCTCGACATGGACGCTGCCGCCAAGGAGGCCGAGGAGGCGAATGTCGATCTTCCGCTGGGCGGCATCCCGGTTGCGATCAAAGACATCATCAATGTGATGGGTCAGCCGTGTACCTGTGGGTCAAAGATTTTGCATGGTTATCGGGCGACCTACGATGCGACGGTCATTCGAAAATTGCGCGCCGCGGGCGCAATTCCATTTGGCAAAACCAACTTGGACGAGTTTGCCATGGGTTCGTCCACGGAGAATTCTGCCATGAAATTAACTCGAAATCCGTGGGACTTAACGCGCGTGCCGGGTGGATCCAGCGGTGGTTCGGCGGCGGCCGTCGCCGCGGACGCAGCCTTTGGTGCATTGGGCAGCGATACTGGCGGCTCCATTCGGCAACCGGCTGCACTTTCGGGCGTGGTCGGTTTCAAACCGACCTACGGCCGGGTCTCGCGCTTCGGTCTGGTCGCGTTTGCGTCGTCACTCGACCAAATCGGGCCATTGACGAAAACCGTCCGTGACTCCGCACTCATCATGAACGTGATCGCGGGGCATGATCCGCAAGACTCTACCTCTCTTAACGAGCCCGTGCCTGATTACGCTGCCAAGCTCGGAAACGATTTGCGCGGGATAAGGTTGGGCGTGCCGAAGGAATACATGATCGAAGGGACCGACCCACAGGTGAAAGCCGCGATTAACGCCGCGGTGAAACAGATGAATTCGTTAGGCGCAGAGATCGTCGATGTTTCATTGCCGCATACCGATTACGCGGTCGCCGTCTATTATATTCTCGCCACCGCGGAAGCCTCGGCGAACCTGGCCCGTTTTGATGGGGTTCGTTATGGATATCGAGCGGAAAATCCCAAAGACGTGCTCGATCTTTATGGTCGTACGCGCGAGGAAGGTTTCGGACCGGAAGTGAAACGGCGAGTTATTCTCGGGACTTACGTTTTAAGCTCCGGCTATTACGATGCCTATTATTTGCGCGCACAGAAAGTGCGGGAGTTGATCCGCCAGGATTTCGCGAAAGCATTTGAGAAAGTCGATGCAGTGATTTCGCCGACATCGCCAGTGCCGGCATTCAAGTTAGGCGAACGCACCGCAGACCCGTTGCAAATGTATCTGGCCGATATCTTCACCATCGCCGCGAATCTGGCTGGGATTTGCGGAATCAGCATACCCTGCGGTTTCGCTGAAGTGGACGGGCATCGCCTGCCGATCGGCTTGCAGTTGTTAGGCAAACCGCTGGATGAAGCGCGCATTTTGCAAATCGCGCATGCCTATGAGCAGAGCACAGACTGGCACAAGTCGCGTCCGCCGATCGCCTCGGCCACGCACAAAGCGTGACGAGCGCGTCGCGTGAAAAGCGGCGGAGCACCCCAAAACGCAAGGGCGTAATGTGCGCTTCCGAAAGCGGCTACGTTTTGGAGTGCGGCAGTGTTCTGCCGCTTTTAGATGTGCTAGAGGAACGGCGTGCGAGTCTTTAACCTGCGACTAGACAGATCGCGAGCAGCGAGCTCTCTCGTGTTGCTCTTTGTCGTAACGGCCACCGTCTTTTCCGTGCTCCCCCTCCTGCGGTACCTCCGTGGTCACACCATCTTTGATTACGAACTCTGGTACGCCACCGGCAAACATGTGCTGGCTGGTGACGAAATCTATTATTTCCGGGCCGGGAAATACGATTTCATGTACCCGCCCGCATGCGCGCTTTTTCTGGCGGGCGCGAGTCTGCTTGGGCAGGAAGGATTGATTTTTCTTCTGGTTGCGATCAACTCCGCGGCCTGGTTTTGCAGCGCAAAACTGAGCGCCATTCTCGCTACGGGCCAGCGCGGCAAAATAAATCCGTGGCTATATCTCATTCCAAGTCTGCTGGTGGTTGTTTACATCTGGTCGAGCTACCACCTTGGCCAGCCCAACCTTGTTTTGCTCGCGCTGATCGTTGGCGCTTTCGTTGCCCTCCGAGCAGAACGCGAAATTGTCGGTGGCGGTCTGATTGCAGTTGCCGCCGCGATCAAAGCGTTTCCAGTACTTGCCATCATTTATCTGGTTTACCGGCGTTACTGGAAAGCAGCCATTAGTCTCGTCGCGACACTTGTATTTCTGCTTCTCATCTTGCCTGCGCCGTTTCGAGGATTTGAACGAGCCTGGCACGACCTCGAGAAGTGGAGCGCGGGAATGTTAAAATACAGCGAAGTCACCGTTGGGCAGCGCCCGATGCGCAGTTACACTTGGAAGAATCAATCCCTTATCGGTGTGAGCAATCGCTTGCTTCGCCGCGTCGATGCGGATGCCGCATCCGCTCCGCACAAACCAGTTTATGTAAATCTTGCTGATCTTAGCTTTCCAGTTGTCAACGCGATCATCATTAGCGCCGCCTTGGCACTTGGCATCGTGTTTATCGCGGTGATGCCCGACCGCGATACGCGAACGGCGGAGAGCGATGCCATCGAATTTGCTTTGCTCCTTTTGCTGATGCTGATGCTCACGCCGCTTTCGTTCGGCTACTTCTATTCCTGGCTCATGCTGCCGTTCGCGGTAATAACGCAGCGAGTTCTCATCGAAAAAGGCTCGGCTGTTTTGTGGTGGACCTTGGCAGCGCTCGCGCTACTCGCTCTCGGGTTAGCATTCCCACGTGGCGCGCAGCTTTATGGGAATACATTTTTTGCGACACTGCTGCTGTTTATCGGATTGTCGATTGAGCTTTTGCGTTTCAAACGCGCTGGCCAGCCGGTTGCGCCACCGCTTGGTTAGGTTTCACTTCCCAAGCTCAAGAGACTGACTGACAGCTTCGAATTTAGCGCGGTAGTGCTCAAAATCTTTTTCAGAAGCTACCATCGTTAGCAACACGGCTGTGGAGCCACGGCGCGCTGTTATGCCTAACCAGTGTTTCGTGTGCTGTGCATTCGTATACTCGCGCCGCAAGCCATCCCATTCCTTCCCGCGGATGCGCTCTACCGCTGCCAGTCCGCGTTCGTTTGGGAATGCGAGGTCTAGTACGTCTTCTGGCAGAACATCGGGCAGGTTGAGATGGTAAGTGGCTGAGACGCGAACTTCTGACTGTCCGTCTGGTGATGTGAACGCGTAACTAGAGTCAGCGGTCGTTATCGACTCGCTGTGCCTCCAGTCGGCTGGTGGAACAATAGAGTAGAACTTGTCGGGCGACCAACGCTCCGCTGCGATACCAGTCGCGATCATGAAAACGCCAAACAAAAAAACGTGCGCCTTCATTTGGCTGCTGGTTTTCGATTTGTGCGGCGAACCATTAATTTTAATCCCGACCAGGTTTCATCAATGGCGCACACTTTTACATCGACGAATCCGAGCGGCAGCGCGACAGCGCGAACCACATCTTCCGTCACGTCGGTAGGCACGCCGGCCGATCTTTTTGGCCAGGAAACCCAAACCGTTCCCGTGTCCGCGATTTTCTCGCGCAAGATGGACAATCGCTTCTCCAATTCGCTGCGCTTCTTGACGAAAATGTGGACAAAACTCGAATCCGCTTTCAAGCGATCCGAGAAAGCTACGCCTTCGGGAATTGTACCGAGCAATCGACGATAGTTTATCGGCGCGTTGATTGTGACCACGGTGAGCCCCGGTTTGATTCCGAGCTTTTGCGGTAGCGGTGTTCCTGAGTAACCGGCTCTCATTAGTGCGTAATCGATTTAGGATGGCTTTGGATTTTGGCTCTGTTGACAACGTCTGTCATTCCGAGCGGAGTCGAGGAATCTCTGATCCTCTCTAGTCAAGGGGCATAAGAAGTAAGAGATGTCTCGACTGCGCTCGACATGACACGAAGGGGAGCCTTTCAACAGAGCCAAACACTTCCAGTTTACACCAGACTGGGTAAAGAGTGATACATCAAAAGTCGACACCCCGACTTGGAAACTAAATATACTGGATTAGTTTCCGCATTGTGATAAGACTACCGTGGACATGAAACCGGCACACAAGGCCCGTCCGCGAAGCCGAAAGCGCGACCCCAACCGGCAGCGAATTGTCGATGCTGCGCGGGTCCACTTTTTCAGTCACGGGTTTCGCAGTGTGACCATGGACGATCTGGCGGAGGAGCTGGGCATTAGCAAGAAAACGCTCTACGCGCATTTTCCGGGCAAGTTCGATCTGCTGGAGGCCGTGCTGGCCGATAAACTCGCAGGCGTCGAAGCGAAGCTGAAGGAAGTTACGCGCGCGCACCCGCACGATTTCCCGGCGACTTTGCGCGAGTTGTTGGCCGGTACGCACCGCGAATTGGATGAAATTAAGCCGCCGTTCGTGCGCGATATGCGCCAGAAAGCGCCGGACGTTTTCAAACTCGTCGAACGCCGTCGGGCCGCGGTAATCCAGCGCTACTTCGGAAAATTTTTCGCCGAAGGGCAACGAGCGGGAATGGTGCGCAAGGATGTTCCGGCCAAGCTGATCATCGAAATCTTGCTGGCGATGGTTCAATCGATCATGAATCCGCCGAAGATGGAGGAGCTTGGGATGATGCCGAAAGAAGGGTTCTCCGGGATTCTTAAGATCGTTCTCGAAGGCGCGCTGACATCGAAGGGACGAAAAGCGTGAGTCGGTCATTCGTTGGTGAACATCGACAGCTGTTGCGTGCGGCGGGGGCTTTGACGTTACTTCTCTTGCTCGCCGGTTGCGGGAATCGTGAAAGGGCGGTTTCGGGAACCATCGAAGTGGACGAAGCGCATGTGGGCCCGCGCATGAGTGGACGCGTTGAAAAGATTTTAGCCTGGGAAGGCGATCACCTGCGGGAAGGCCAACTGATCGCACAACTGGATGCGTCGGAATTGCGAGCGCGTCGCGATCTTGCCAACGCGCAAATCGACACAGCACTCCATGACGCGGATGCACAACAGGCGCAATTGGTGTTCCTGATTGATGAAGCGCGCCGCCAGAAGGATTTACTTACGCGAAGAGTCGTTTCTTCAAGTGACGCTGAGCGGGCCGACAGCTCTGCGAAAACGCAGGAGAAAAACGTCGCGGCAGCCAAGATGCGTGTCGCGCAGGCACGGGCACAACTTGCCGACATCGATGCCCAGCTGGCGGAAATGCAGGTTACCGCTCCGGCCGATTCCATTCTTGAAGTGCTCAGCGTGAAAGTCGGCGATGTGCTGCCGGCGAATCGCGAAGCGGCCACGCTGATATTAACCGGACATCTCTGGGTGCGCGTTTATGTTCCGGAATCGTGGCTGGGTTTGATTAAACTCGGCGAGCACGTTCGCGTCCGTGTCGATTCATTTCCGGGCAAGGATTTCGATGGGGTTGTGGAGCAGATGAATCGACAGGCAGAGTTTACCCCGCGCAACGTGCAAACCGTCGCGGACCGGATCAAACAGGTGTTCGGGGTGAAGGTTCGTTTGCCCAGCGACGACGATCGTTTGCGCGCCGGAATGGCTGCGGATGTTTATTTTCCGAATGTGAAATGAGTCGAACGCATGAATTTGGACGGCAGGAAAAAAGGAAGGTGGAACGCGTTGTC
>JAALOD010000006.1:0-9529 GCA_013372845.1 Candidatus Udaeobacter sp. | reverse complement strand
AACGCGTTGTCAGCGGCCGCACCATCGGCTTGGGGACAAGCCGATCCACCGCCGATACTTCTTTTTCCATGAGTGAGCCAATGATTGAAGTTGAAGGCCTGACGAAGCGCTTCGGCACATTAACGGCCGTGGATCATGTTTCATTCTCGGTCGGTAAAGGTTCCATCTTTGGGTTTCTCGGCCCCAACGGTTCCGGGAAAACAACCATGATCCGGATGTTGTGCGGAATTCTCGAGCCGACCGAAGGTACGGCTCGCATCGGGGGCCACGACGTTGTGCGAGATATCGAACCGATCAAAGAGATGATCGGCTACATGTCGCAAAATTTTCGCTCTACGACGAGCTCACCGTAAACGAGAACCTCATTTTTGCAGGAAAACTTTACGGTCTGAGCGGTCGCGAATTGGACCAGCGGCGCGACGAGATGATCGCCACGACGCATCTCGAGCCGCACGTCAACAGACGCGCTTCAAATCTTTCCGGCGGCTGGCGTCAACGTCTGGCCATGGCCTGCTCGCTCATGCACAGGCCGAGCGTGCTTTTTCTCGATGAGCCGACCGCTGGCATCGATCCGTCGCCCGGCGCGACTCTGGGATTTGCTCTTTGAGTTCGCCGGTAAAGCATGACGCTTTTGTGACGACTCATTACATGGACGAAGCGGAGCGCTGCGATCATGTGGGCTACATTTACATGTCGAAGTTGATCGTGTGGTGAGCCGGACGAGTTAAAAGAACTTCCCGACGTAAATCCGCCTGGAACGCGCCGGCTCGATGTGACTTGCGATCACGTCACCACCGCGCTGCGTGCCATGCACGAGATGCACGGAGTGCGCAGTGCGACTGTCTTCGGTCAATCGATGCATTTGCTGGTAGATGAGAGCGTCAAGCGCGCCCAGATTGACGAGCAATTGCGCAAAGTTGGCGTCAGTCACTCCGAGATTCACGAGATGGGTCCTTCGCTCGAAGACGTATTTGTGGAGCTTTCTGCCAAGCACGCCGCTGAACGACAAAAGGCTGCGTAATCGGATGAATGTCATCCTGAGCGAAGCGAAGGACCATACAGTTGGAACGCGCGTTTACTGCTGCCAGCTGAACGCGATCGAAGCAATGATGATCGAGGGTAGTTTGAAAATCTTGCGCTCTGATGGGAGGTCCCTCGCTACGCTCGGGATGACAGATGGCGAAGCGAAGGACCTCACGAATCCATGAAGGCTTTCTACGTGTACATGATGACCAATCGCAGCCGCGTCGTTCTCTATACCGGAATAACCAACAGCCTAATGCGACGGGTCTGGCAACATCAGAACGGCGAGATAGAAGGCTTCACAAAGACTTACAAGGTTAACCGACTGGTGTATTACGAGCGCTTTAACGATCCACGCGACGCGATTGCACGGGAAAAAGAAATCAAAGGCTGGCGGCGCGAAAAGAAGAACGCGTTAGTCGAAAGGATGAATCCGACGTGGGCGGATTTGTCACCAACACTCTTCCAACATACGCGAGTCATCCCGAACGAAGTGAGGGACCTCACATGACCTGCGCGTTACGCAAATGTCCCTTGTGTGATCAAACACCCAATGGGAGGTCCCTCGCTCCGCTCGGGATGACCAAAGAGAGATATGAAACATAAACTTTTTCGCGGGCTCGGCGCAATTTTGTTCAAGGAATTCATCGTCGTCGCGCGCGATCCGTTGACGCTCTTTTTCTTTTTCTTTCCGCCGCTGATCGAGATGGTCGCGTTCGGCTACGCGCTTGATAACGACATCAAACACATGGCCATGCTTGTCCTGAACGAAGATCGCAGCGTTGAGAGCCGGCTCTTGATCGATCGCTTCGTGAACACAGAGACTTTTCGCGTAGTGGGCGAGGTGCAAAGCCTCGATCAGCTCAAGAGCGAGATGCGGAAAGGCCGCGCCTACGCCGCGTTGGATATTCCGCCGAATTTTACCCGTGACCTTAATGCGGGTCACTCCGCGCAGGTGCAGTTGCTTGTTGACGGTTCCAATTCCACGACGGCGCTGCAAGCTCTCAACACAGGACTGGGCGTGGCGTTGACTCAATCAGTGGAATCGCTTCTGCGCGAGACCGGGCGGCAGGGGGTGCCGATCGATATTCGACCACAGATGCTTTACAACCCGGCAATGCGGGCCCCGAACTTTTATGTGCCCGGCGTCATCGGCGTGGTCTTGCAAATTGGGACGACAGTCGCTGCGGCCATGGCACTCGTGCGCGAGCGGGAACGCGGGACGCTCGAGCAATTACTCGTTAGTCCGTTGAGCCGCAGTGGTCTTATGCTCGGCAAGCTCGTTCCCTACTTATGTATCGGAATGGCGATGGCCGTGATCCTCTTTCTTATCATGCGCTTTGTGTTCTTTGTCCCCATCGAAGGCAGCGTAGTGGCGATGATGTTTTCCACTTTAGTTTACGTCTTCGCCTTGCTCAGCCTTGGCCTGGTGGTCGGAACCAAGGCCGAAAACCAAATGCAAGCGCTACAAATGTCGATGGTGTTCCTGTTGCCGAGCGTTTTCTTTTCCGGTTTCATTTTTCCACGCGAAACCATGCCGTGGATTTTTTATGCGCTGGGCGCGCTCTTCCCCACAACATATTTCATCGCGCTCATGCGCGCGATCATTTTGCGCGGGGCGAATTTCTTCGAATACTGGCCGAACCTTGCCATTCTTATTGTGATGTCGGCCTTGCTCTTCGCTTTCTGCGCATCGCGATTTCGAACCAAGATCGCGTGATCTCGGGGCAATCAGGTAGGGCGCGACTCCGAACATTTCCACGAGCACAGCCGCCGGGCGCGCCGACGGACGGCTCGGCGATCCGTCCCTACCAATAGAAACGACCGCTCATGCATTCATCTGCTCTCTCAAAAATTCTTTTCAGCGCACTGCGCGTTGTTATCGCGGTCGCTGCGGTTTTGGCGTTACTCTGGTGGTTTGGAATAAGGATGCCCGGCAAAAATATCTCGAAGGCAGCGCCGCTCTCGCCAGATGAAGTTACATTGCGTGAAGAGCTTCGTGCCGATGTGCAAAAGCTCGCCGGAGAAATTGGCGAGCGAAACATGCGGCATTATCCACAACTGAATGCCGCTGCCGATTTCATCGAGAACTCTTTTTCACGCGCCGGTCTTCATCCGCGACGAGACAGTTATGAACTGCACGGCCAAGCCTGCCATAACATCGAGGCGGAAATTCCCGGCACGCATCCGGAGATAATTCTAATCGGCGCGCATTATGACTCAGTATTTGGTTCGCCCGGTGCGAACGACAACGGCAGCGGCGTGGCTGCAACGCTAGCCCTAGCGCGGCGGTTCGCCGGTAGAAAACCAGAACACACCTTGCGCTTCGTCGCGTTCGCGAACGAGGAGCCGCCTTATTTTTTGTCGGGCGAAATGGGAAGCCTCGTTTACGCAGGCCGATGCAAAGCGCGCGGCGACAAAATCTCGGCGATGATCAGTCTCGAAACCATCGGCTATTTTTCCGATGCACCGCATTCGCAAACCTATCCGTCGCGGGTACTAGGCGCCTTTTATCCAAAGGTCGGTAACTTTATTGGATTCGTCGCCAACGTTCACTCAAGGGTGCTGCTTCGTCGCGTGATCGCTCTTTTTCGGCAACATGCAAAGATTCCGTCCGAAGGCGCGGCGCTTCCTTCATTCATTCCGGGCGTTAGTTGGTCGGATCAATGGTCATTCTGGCGACACGGTTATCCTGGCATCATGATTACCGACACCGCGCCATTTCGTTATCCGTATTATCATTCAGCAAACGACACGCCAGACAAGCTCGACTACGATCGCTTTACCCTTGTGGTTAGCGGCATGGAGAAGGTGATCGAAGGCCTGGATAAACTGTAGCCGGGGTCGGTGATCCCGGCAGTCAGGCCCGGCCGAGAATGAATTGTTCCAGACTTTGCGGCGATTCGTGTTGCTCGAGCCGTTCCAGTAACGCAATCATCTGATGCGCTCGCGTCGGCCTCCTTCGTGCTGAAGATTTTCTGGATCGACAACATGAGTCTCCTCAGTTGTAGCCGAGGGCGTTGACCTCGCAATCCGGGAGCTTGCCATGCGCGGTTGGCCGCGGTCAGCGCCCGCTACAGCAGCGTGCCGCGAAGGATGAATAGCGCGACGTTGAAATAAATTACCAGCCCGTCACATCGACTAGGGTAGCAACGAATGGTGCTGATGACGCCGCTGGATCGAGTCCAAAACGGCGCAGCAAGAATGGTAGCATGGCTCCCTCAGAGTTCCCCAGCACGACTCCACAAGCGCAGTCCCGACAGTAAGCGCAACCAGCCAGTGATATTTTCCGTAATCAAAAATGTGCAGGTATTGCCATAGCGTGATGCGGAAGAAACCGATGGTTCCTAGAATCAGCCGAGCAACTCCCGAGAGTAATTCCTTTCGCACGACGCCAAACCAGTCTCTCAAGCGCAATTCGCCGAGAGCCATCGCACGATCACGAGTGTAGTCGCTTGCGACCCTGAGTTGCCGCCGCTGGAAATGATCAACGGCAAAAACATCGCGAGGATCGCTGCTCTTTCGATTTCGCTGTTATAACCCTGCATCGCGGTTGCCGTCAGCATTTCGCCGAGAAACAGAATGATCAGCCAGGTTGCACGTTTCTTTACCATTCGCAGAAATGGAATTGTTGTGTACGGCTCGTCCAAGGCTTCCATACCGCCGAGTTTCTGGATGTCCTCGGTGGCTTCCTGTTCCGCGACGTCGAGCATGTCATCGCTCGTGACGATACCGACCAGCACGCCGCTTGAATCGAGGACCGGCAGCGCGGCGCGGTCGTATTTGCGAAACACGTTAAGCGCGTCCTCCTGTGAATCGGTCGCATTTAGCGCCACGAAGGTTTCATCACGAATCTCGCTCACTTTCGTGGTCAGCGGTCGCAGCAGAAACTCACGCATGCGCACGTCATCGATCAGTTTCCCGCGGTCATCGACGACGTAAACAAAGTTCAGCGTCTCGGTGTCGCGGCCGTACTCGCGCACGTAATCGAGTACGTGTTGCACCGTCCAATCCTCCTTCACCGCGATAAAATCCGGGGTCATCAAACGGCCCACGCTGTTTTCCGGATAACCGAGCAGTGCCGTCGCTACATGCCGTTCTTGAGGCGTAAGCAAGCGAATCAACTGACGCGCCGCTGCACTCGGCAATTCTTCCAGTAGCGCCGTGCGATCGTCCGGCGACATTTCGTTCAGGATGGCTACCACCTGTTCGTGCGCCATTGCGCGTAACAACTTCTGTTGTTCCTCGATCCCGATGTATTCAAAGACGTCTGCCGCCAGCGCTGCTGGCAACACGCGGAAGATGATCACCTGTTCGTCCTCCGGCATGTCGAGGATTACTTCCGCAACATCGGCCGGTGGCCATTCGCGAAACACTTCACGCAGCGCCGCGAAATTGCGGGCATCGATCAGGCTTTGGATTTCTGGCTCTAGGAGTTTGCCTACCACGTCGGCGTTTTTAACACTCGCGCGTGCCCAAAGCAACGGCTTGCGAAGAGAGTTAACAAAGTTGTAAGAGTTACAAATGTTACAATCTTATAAAAGAGCCCTCTTTAACGTTTTAACTCTTGTAACTTTGACTTACCTTCTTCTCCGCTTGGCATTTGCCGGAAACGTTCCAAAATGAGAGGAATGCCGCAGTTGCTACAGGTCCAATGATTCGGCGCGAGATCGGCGACGATCACGTTTGCCTGCTTGTCTTCGATCGCCCTGAATCCGGCGCGAACATCTTCGACGCAGCTACGCTCGACGAGTTGAATGAACATCTCGATTCTGTTGAGAACGATGCTTCGTTGCATGGCCTGATCATCGCGTCGGCGAAAAAATCCATTTTCGTGGCAGGGGCCGATTTAAAGACCCTGCTACAACAAGCGCAAGGCGGCGACATGCGGGCCTTCATTGCTCACGGGCAACGGGTTTTGAATCGGCTGGCAGAATTGAAAATTCCGACTGTCGCCGCAATTCACGGCGCATCCGCTGGTGGCGGCTACGAAGTGACACTGGCGTGCGATTATCGGATGGCTTCGGATGATCCGGCGACGCGGATCGGACTTCCCGAGACGACGCTGGGTCTTATTCCCGCCTGGGGCGGTTGTACCCGTCTGCCGCGGTTGATTGGCGTCGAGAAAGCGGCGGAAGTGATTACAAAAGGGAAACTTTATTCGGCACAGGAAGCCAGGAAGCTGGGCCTGGTCGATGGGGTCGCTCCACGCGATAAGCTTCTCGAGCTGGCGCGGAAAAAGTTGCGCGACGGAAAACGCAAATTGGAGGGGCGAGCTCCCGCGAGCCCGGCGTCGCAGGAGCTGGCCCCTCCAAAACAACGAGGAAACGCCGCACCAGAACGTGCCTGTGAAATCATCAACAAGACCTTGTCGATTTCGCCAGACCAATCGCTGCAGATGGAGCTGGATGCGATTGTCGATCTTGGCAAATCGGAATCGACGCAAAACTTGATTCGCAATTTCTTCCTGGCTGAAAAGTACAAGAAAGGAACTTCGAAAGCGGCGGTGGGAAAGGTGGTGCACGCCGCGGTAATCGGCGCAGGCGTAATGGGCTCAGGAATCGCGCAATGGCTTAGCTCGCGTGGCGTGACGGTTATTCTGCGTGACATCGCGCGCGAGCAGGTCGATCGCGGCCTCGCGAACATTGAGAAAACCTACGCAGGCGCCGTAAAGCGCGGTTTGATGACTGAGGAAAAAGCAAAAGCCGGTCGCGCGCGAATTGTGGCGTCTACTGCGCCGATGGAATTACGGGACGTGCAATTCATCATCGAGGCTGCGTCCGAAAAATTTGAGGTAAAGAAAGAAATCTTTCGTGAGCTGGGGATGCAGGCCGGTCCGAAAACGGTCATTGCCACAAACACATCGGCCCTTCCGATCGGCAGGCTTGCCGACACGACCGTTTCACCCGAGCACGTGATTGGGCTTCATTTTTTCAATCCGGTTAGCCGAATGAAATTGGTGGAAGTCGTGATTGCGAAACACACGTCAGACGACACGCGAGAGCGCAGCCTGGCGTTTGTCCGGCAAGTTGGAAAACTGCCGGTAATTGTGCACGACAGCCCGGGTTTTCTGGTCAACCGCGTCTTGTTTCCATATTTGCTTGATGCTGCGGAGCTATTCGAAAGTGGCGCGGATGCGGCCACGATAGACAATGCGCTTGTGCAATGGGGCATGCCCATGGGTCCACTGCGACTGATCGATGAAATCGGCGTCGATATTACCATTGATATTGGCAACACTTTGGAAGAGGCGTACGGGCGGCGCGATCACGTATCCTCGGTTTTGCTTTGGCTGCGCGACGGCAAGATGCTCGGCCGCAAGACAGGCGCAGGTTTTTACAAATATGAAGGTAAAGCGCAGACGCCTAACGAATCGCTCATCCAGTGGCGGCGCGGTCCCGTTGTAGCCGGGGGCGGTGACCCCGGCAGTCACGAAGGTAGGGCAACAAACCGGCCGGCGTCACCGCCGCCAGCTACAGCTGAGGATCTTCCAAACCGTCTTGTTTTTCTGATGGTCAACGAAGCCGCGCGCTGCGTTGAAGAGAAAGTTGTCGACTCGCCGGAGGACGCAGACTACGGAATGATTTTGGGGACCGGTTTCGCGCCGTTCCGGGGCGGACCGTTGCGGTTCGCGGAACATTTTGGACTAAAAAAGTCGTCGATGAACTGCAGCGGTTGGCACAGAGCGAGGAGAAATTTTTGCCCTGCGAGATATTGAAGAAGCACGCCCGTGATGGAACGACATTTTATAAAGAATGAAATCCCCACTCGAAGCGCCCGAAAACAAATCGCTGAGGAAACCAGCGCGAAAATAGAAAAGCCTGCAGCCGGCGTTATCGACACGTCGAAGATGGCGAAAGGTCAGCGGAAGCGCTCGAACTGGCGGAAGCGGCACGCGACCCGCTCGAGGACCGCGGCAGCTTTGCCAGTAATCTTTTGTCGGCCGCTACGATTTCGATCGGATTTACCCGTATCCGGCGCAGAGCGCTGAAGATCGCGCGGCGGGCGAAGAATTTTTGCAGAAGCTGGAAAGTTATCTGCGCGAACATGTCGACCCGGATGAGATCGATCGCACCGGCGAAATTCCACCGGAAAATTTCAAGGGACTGGCGGAAATCGGTGCGTTTGGAATCAAGGTGCCGAAGAAATATGGCGGACTCGGTTTGTCGCAATTCAATTACGGACGGGCCGCAGTTTTGCTTGGGAGTTGGGATGGAAACGTTGCAGCGCTTGTTTCCGCTCATCAATCGATCGGAGTCGCGCAACCGCTGCTCCTGTTCGGAACGGAAGAGCAGAAACAAAAGTATCTACCACGCGTTGCAGGCGGAGAAATCTCAGCGTTCGCATTGACGGAAACACACGCTGGCTCAGACCCGGCGACGATGAGCCTGCGCGCTGAGCCCAGCCCTGATGGCAGTGAATTCGTTCTGAATGGCGAAAAGCTTTGGTGCACCAACGGTGTGAAAGCCGGCGTGTTGGTAGTGATGGCGCGCACGCCGTCGAAGATGGCAGGAGGGAAAGAGCGCAAACAAATCACGGCATTCATTGTCGATGTCGATACGCCGGGGCTCGAGATCATTTATCGCTGCCGATTTATGGGGCTGCGCGCACTTTACAACGCCGTCGTGAAGTTCACCAATGTGCGAGTGCCGCGAGAAAATATCATATCCAAGGAAGGCGCCGGATTAAGAGTAGCGCTCACGACATTGAACACGGGGCGACTCACGCTGCCTGCCGCGTGCGTGGGCCTTTCCAAGCGACTGCTCGAGATCTCACGCAAATGGGCAAGCGAACGCATCCAATGGGGCGTGCCGATCGGCAAACATGCCGCAATCGCAGGAAAGATCGCCGAGATGGCCGGCAATGTTTTTGCCATGGAAGCGATGACATTTCTCACATCCTCGCTGCTGGATCGGAAGGCGGGCGATCTGCGCATCGAAACTGCCATGTGCAAAATGTGGGCAACCGAAACGACCTGGCGAATTGCCGACGAGGCGATGCAAGTGCGCGGCGGTCGCGGCTACGAAACTGCGCAATCGCTTGCGGGACGAGGCGAGCCGCCGATTGCAGTAGAGAGATTTCTTCGAGATTGCCGCGTCAATACTATTTTCGAAGGCTCGAGCGAAATCATGCGGTTGTTCATTGCGCGCGAAGCGCTCGATCCGCACTTGAAAGTCGGCGGCGCGATTTTCAACACACAACTGCCGATGTCCGAGCGCGCGAAGGCGGTTGTCAGTTCCGGAAAATTTTATGCCGGCTGGTATCCGCGCCAGTGGATGCTGAACGGCGCGGGCAAGATTGATAATTTGCATCCGACGTTGCAAGGCCATGTCGATTACGCGGCGCGCACGAGCAAACGACTCGCGCGCGGTTTGTTTCACGCCATGGCGCGGTTTGGGCCGAAACTCGACCGTGAGCAACTGTTGCTGTCGCGTTTTGTTGGGATTGCGACGGAATTATTTGCGATCAGCGCGACCTGTTCTTACGCGCAATGGTTGCTTGGCCA